>JAJRQZ010000016.1 GCA_024279935.1 Bacteroidota bacterium | reverse complement strand
GTAATATCTTGGACCCCCTTTGATGATGTAGTATATCCTTCAGACCAAACTCATCAATTCCCCGGAGATACAACAGTGGCTACAAATGGGTCACCAGATAGCTTATATGTTGGAACGGTTTATACACATTCAGATATTTCGACTCAAACAAATGATTCTACTTGTTCAGATGTGACTTATGACATAACGAGAACATGGGATGGAATAGCTGGAGATTACAATTCTTCAAATACTTCTGGAGCATCACATGATCAAATGATTCATATTGAAGATACAACTCCTCCAACAGCTGATTTTCCAGCAGACACCACAATGGAATATTATGTTGGAATAGAGGATGTTTTAAATTCCTCTTTGTTTGGCCCTCCGACAAATATTCAAGATAATTCAAATTTACCTGTGGATTCAACTATGTGGGATGAATCGACACAGATAATGAATGGTTCATGTGCCCAAGTAAATTTCCTTTATTCTCACCATTGGACTTTGGGTGATGTTTGTTCAAATAATTTGTTTCATTCCATTACTGCCAATATAGAAGATACAACCCCTCCAGTTAGAGACGATGATGGAAACTGGTCTGATAATTCAGGTTTAGAAGTTTTAGTTACAACAGATACAACTTCAAATCAAAACCCGGACCCAACTACTTGTGAACATTATGATTATGATTACACAGTAACTGAAACCGGAACAGATGTTTGTGGTAATGAAGATTCACATGTTTATCCTCAAGAAACTATGGAAAATGAAGCACCCTATATTACTTCTTTGCCCGTACCAAATTATGACACGATTACGGTTACAGAAGGTGGAAGTATCCACCCAGACAGCACTGGTTGGGCCGAATGGACTGATCCAGAAAATGGGCCGGTAGAAAGGGATTATCAAGATGACTTGGTTGAAGAGGATGAAATCCATAGGCTCTGGTATAGAGAACAATTTGCTTGGGATCCCTGTGAAAATTCTCCTGATTCTTCAATGCATTATATTTATGAATATAAGCCAACAGGCATAGAAGAAAAGCTAAAACCAGATAATGTTTATGTTTATCCAAACCCAACTGATGGAAATTTTACATTGCATTACGATAAAGCTGGAACAATTAAAGTTGGAGCATATGATTTGAGTGGAAGACAAATTGGGGAAGAACAAATATATCAAAATCTTCCAGAAAATTCAAACATTCCTTACCATAATTTGAATTCTGTTGCGAAAGGATTATACATCTTAAAAATCCAGGACGAGGACGGGGTTGTCGAAACCGAGAAAGTTCTTAAATCAAAATATTAACAAAATAATAACGGTCATGACAGGTGGCTCTTTAATAGTTAGTTTTGGGAATGGGTTTAAATTTTTGTAAAGAATTATTACTATTCAAGGATTGACAATAAAGTCAGCGGAATTACAATGAAATATGCAGTTTTAAATCGAAAAAATATGAATTTTCTTTATTGCTGAGAAATTTTGAATTAAGGCAAAAACAACAAAAATAGCAGTTGGAGATAAGTTAATATCGATTATAAAAAGAGTCGAACATGATTATATCTGCTTTACTGATATGGAAAGGACGAAGAAGGGAGCATACTATTCCGAAAACAGATTATACAAAAAGTGATGAACGAATAGTTTATGCATAAGAAGTTGATTTGTTAAATGGCGCAATGTTCTATTGTAAGGCAAAAGACTGGCGGGAAGCAAATACTGAACATGTAAAAATAGGTTTAAATATTAGAGATTTTTCAAGCATAAATGAGTTGGTAGTTTTATCAAACCTTGAGAATGCTAATGCCATAATGATAAGTGAGAAAATATACGATGACACTTTATGTTGATGGCAGAAATGCCGATAAGAATGCAATTGATTTTAAACAGACAAAAATTGTAGTTGATAATACTTATAAACAGAAAATTTATTTGGCCAAAGGAGTAGGGTTTGCAGCCATGATCAAAGCTCAGAAATAATTTCGTTGAATCTATATGGCCTAATTAATAGCTTTTCTTACTTTTGGAAAAAATTGAAATTTGATAAAATCAACTATCATAAAAAGTGCTGTTGGTGAAATGGCTGGCGAATTAATACAAATCCGTGATCATCTGCATGCGCATCCCGAACTTAGCTTCAGGGAGAGGGAAACCGCAATCTATATTAGCAACATCTTGAGTACATGGGGAATAAGTCATGAAACAAATATTGGTGGTTATGGTATTACCGGACTGATAGAAGGGAAAAACCCGCGAAATAAAATTATTGCGATCAGGGCAGATATGGATGCTTTACCAATCAAGGAGGAAAATAGTGTCGCCTATAAATCCTTGAACGAGGGAATTATGCACGCATGCGGCCATGACGCCCATATTACAATGCTCCTGGGGACTTTGAAATTCCTTAATGAACATAAAAGTGAATTTGAAGGAACTGTTAAGTTTATTTTTCAGCCGGCTGAGGAGATGCTTCCGGGAGGTGCTATAAAAATGATAGGGGCCGGTGTTTTGGAAAATCCAAAGCCTGAGTTAATAATTGCCCAACATGTTCTCCCTGATTTGGAAGCGGGCAAAGTAGGCTTTAAATCAGGTGTTTACATGGCTTCTTCCGATGAGGTTAACTTAATAGTGAAAGGTAGTGGCGGACACGCTGCTATACCCGAAAGATATGATTATACAGTAATGGCGGCTTCTAATATCATGGTGGATCTTTTTAATGCCATCGAAAACGAAAAGCCTAAGGACTTTCCATCGGTATTGGCTTTTGGCGAATTCAGGGCTGATGGCGCATATAATATTATTCCGTCCGAAGTTAAGATCAATGGCACTTTCCGCACTTTCAACGAAGATTGGCGCAAGCGTGTTCATCAACTGATAAACGATATTTCTTCCAAGGTTGCTAATAAATATAATTGCACTTGCCATGTGAATATAAAAAATGGTTATCCGGTACTCGTTAATAATGAAGATGTTACATCGAGTACTCGTAAAGCAGCGGAAGAATTTCTGGGTAAGGGAAATGTTGAAGAAGTAAAAACAAGAACCACTGTTGAGGATTTTGCGCGCTTTGCTCAAAAAATCCCTGCCTGTTTTTACCGGCTTGGAATAGCAAACAGGGAAAAAGGCATAACATCGAACCTGCACACTTCAACATTCGATATAGATGAAAGCAGCCTTGAAACAGGCGTGGGTCTTATGATCTGGATAGTGCTCTCGCACTTAGGCGCTGCTACTAAATAAATTGAACGTTCATGCATGCTCATTTGCGTGTTAGCCTACTGCTTAAGTGTTTTTCCGATGGCGATGGTTTTTATTTTATCTTTGGTTAAAATTCAGCTACAAAAGATTTAAAACGGCATAAGAAATCATGATTAATAGGTCTGAAATAATATTTGGCAAATGTTGGTAAACGAAAAATCATATCAAACTGTCTGGATGGAAGGCACTTCCGTTTTCATGATACAGCAAAATTTACTGCCATTTAAATTCAAGATCCATGAATGCAAATCGTATATGGATACCTGCATTGCTATTCACGATATGATAGTCAGGGGTGCGGGCGCCATAGGCGCTGCGGCAGGATTTGCCATGGCACAGGCATTTCTAATGTCGGAAGATCGGCTGAAGGCTGTTTCTATCAGAGAGGCTCGTCAGGACATCGAAAACACTCGGCCCACTGCCAAAAATTTGTTTTATGCTGTCGATAGGGTCTATCGTGCCGGATTAATTTCTCCCGAAAACGCGCTCGTCGAAGCACAAAAAGTAGCCGTTAAAGATGCCGCCGATTCCAAAAAAATAGGAGAATTCGGAAGTTCCTTAATAAATAAAAAAGCCAATATCTTAACACATTGCAATGCCGGCTGGCTTGCTTTTGTCGATTATGGAACGGCGCTGGCCCCGGTTTATCTGGCAAAACGCCAGGGCAAGGATGTTTTTGTTTATGTTGACGAAACACGGCCGAGAGGGCAGGGTGCAAAACTTACCGCCTGGGAACTTCAAAACGACGGAGTGCCGCACCTGATAATCCCCGACAACGCCGCTGCCTCGCTAATGGCCCAAAAAAAATAGATATGGTTATTGTGGGCGCCGACAGGATTGCGGCCAACGGTGATGTTGCAAACAAAATTGGAACCCTCGAAAAAGCAATTGTAGCCAGGGAATACGGAGTCCCGTTTTATGTTGCGGCACCCACTTCCACTTTCGATAAATATTGTATCTCAGGCAAGGAAATCCCCATCGAGGAACGTTCCGAGGATGAGGTGCTCTACCAAACCGGCACCGATGCGAACAATAATCTGGTCAAGGTAAGGATAGCCTCACCAGGCTCGCATGCGATCAATCCGGCTTTCGACATAACACCGGCAAAATATATTAGCGGTATAATTACCGAAAAAGGTATTGTTAAAGCACATTATAAATCAATTAGAACATTGTTTGATTAAGAAAAGCATGAGTGTTTCCCATGATTGCATCTTGCTCGGTCGCTCATAAGTTTCATTAAATCAGTTAAATATATTCTTAAAAGTAAACAATAATTATGAGAACCTTTTTTTATTTATCATTGGTATTAGTCGTGTCGCTGCTAGTTTGTTCCTGTGAGCAAGACTTAAGAGACACAGTAAAAACAAAAACTGTTTTAAGGGGTAAGATTATTAAGCCCTATTCGGATTCCGTATGGCTTCGGGCCGATAATATTTTGTTTCATAGGAAGTTGAACATAGCCGCTCCTTTGGATAGCTTGGGCGGCTTTAAGTTTGAGCTTGACCTCCAGGATGCCGGAATTTTCAATTTCTTTGATGGAAATGAGTCAACAGAGATATATTTGTCGCCGGGCGATAATGTCGAGATGGGCCTTGATACGGATATGTTTGATGAAAGTATTGTTTATCAAGGGGTTGGGAGTGTTATAAACAATTATTTAAAAGAAAGGTATTTAAAGTTTTATGATAAGGGATTGTTTTTCATATATAATTTCAAAGATACCTTAACACCCGAAAAAGGAATAAGATATCTTGATAGCCTCCAAAAACTCCGCTTTGCTTTGTTGGATAAATACATCAACGAATATCCTGACCTCGACGAAGGATTTGTAAGCCTGGAGAAAACGAATATTATATATGAGTTGCCTTCGGCTTTAATTGAGCTGACTTTCAATAAACCCAGTTCCGATACTACCCGGGAAGCCGTTTGGGCGATAGAAAAAGAATATATGGGAAAGAAACCGCTGGATATAAAATCAATATATTATCGCAGATTCCTTCATTATTACACTATGTTCTTACGGCATGAAAACCTTAGTGAACTAAAAAAACACAAGGGAGATTTTTATTCGCCCATGTTACCGGTTATCGAACAAAATACAAAGGGCTTTGCAAGGGAATTCCTGATAACCCAAAATTTTATCGATGCCATCGATGATGGGGACACAGCCTATTATACTAAAAACGCAGAATATTATAACTATATTGTAACCAGTGAGTTAAAGCATAGCGTTGATGATGTTTACTCGAAGATGCTTAGGATTTTGCGTTCATCTTTACCTGTGGGTTCAATTCTTTACGACACGGATGATGCTGAGTTTAAAGACTTAGGATTTGAGGATATAATTTCAAGATATAAAGGCAAGGTCGTTTATCTGGATTTTTGGGCCAGTTGGTGCGGGCCATGCAAGGCTGAGATGCCGTTTTCGTTGAAGATGCAGGAATATTTCAAAGGGAAAGATGTTAGTTTCCTGTACTTTTCCACAGATGCCAAGAGCTCGAATTGGATAAGAGCAATTAAAACCCTTAACATAACCGGAAATCATTATCGGCTTAGCAAAACCCTTCGAAAGGAGACCAATGAGATGTTTAATGTGGCCTATATTCCTCGTTATATCCTCATTGATAAAAACGGCAAAGTAGTTAATGCCAATGCGGGGCGTCCGAGCAACGAAGCAGTTAAAACTGATATCGAGAACTTATTGAAGTAAATATCCGATTGATATTCGTATTTTTGTCTTGCATTAGGCAAGATTGAATATAAACTGATTCCAGAGTGTTACATATTCTTTTCATCTGTAATAAATCGCCATGGCCGGCTCGCGAGGGTGGCCCGATAGCCATGAACCAACTTATTGAAGGACTGGCAGATGCAGGGCATAGGGTTAAGGTGCTTGCTATAAACACTAATAAATATTCGGTCGAACCGGAAAAAATCCCATACGCTTATAAGCGAAAAACAGACATTGAGCTGGTTTATGTTAATCTTGCTTTTAAGCCAATTCCCGCTTTTATCAATCTTTTCTCATGGAAATCCTATCATGTCGAACGATTTATCACCAAGGCTTTTGAAAGTAAGCTCAGGGAAATACTTCAGGAAAACACTTTCGACATTGTTCAGATAGAGACTCTGTTCCAGTCGCCTTATATAGAAACTATCCGTAAGTTCTCGGATGCAAGAATTATTTTAAGGGCTCATAATATCGAACATTTGATATGGAGGCGCGTGGCGAAAAACCAAAAAAACCCTTTTAGGAAATTTTATATCGGACATCTGGCGAAGACTTTGGAAACCTATGAAAAACAGATAGTTGGAACTTATGACGCACTAATCCCCATTACATCCAAGGATGCAGGGTTTTTTCAGGAATTCAGCAACAAAGCTGTTTTGCCCCTGCCATTTGGTGTTGATACGAATAAGATAAAGCCATCGGGAGCTGGAGGGGAAATGGCATTGTTCCATATAGGATCGATGAACTGGATGCCCAACGAGGAGGGTATAAAATGGTTTATCGATAATGTGTGGCCTATTATCGAAGACAGCTTGCCTGATTTAAAGCTATATCTGGCGGGCAGGGAAATGCCCGAGTGGTTGAGAAAGCTCGAAAGGAAAAATATTATTGTTGTTGGGGGAGTCGATAATGCACACGATTTTATTTTATCCAAGGCAATATCGATAGCTCCATTGTTCTCGGGCAGCGGGATTAGGATTAAAATTATCGAAAGCATGGCATTAAGCAGGGCAGTTGTTTCTACAAGCATTGGTGCTGAGGGGATTAACATAAGCGATAAAAAAGATATTCTTATAGCCGACACGGCAGAAGAGTTTTATGATGCTATTGAATTTTTGGTGTCGCACAAGGAAAAAATTGCCGAAATCGGTTCAAATGCCAGGGCCTTGATAGAGAAAGAACACGATACCGGAAAATTAATAAGTAAATTGGAGGTGTTTTATCGGCAAATTTTATGATTTTTGTCCAATAATTTATTGCATGAGGATATTTGTATTATTGTCGAGGGTGCCTTACCCGCTGGAAAAAGGCGATAAGCTTAGGGCGTTTCACCAGATAAAGGAGCTGTCGGGAAACAACGAGATAATACTGTGTGCCCTGAACCCTATGTCAAAACTTGACAAGCAAAGGGCTTTTAGGGAACTGCAACCCTATTGCCAATCGATAAATTTTATTGACCTCCCCTGGCATGGAATTATTTGGAATATGGCAATTGCCTTGTTTAAAGGGATACCGATGCAAAGCGGATATTTTTATAGCAGGAGGGCAAAACGGAAAATAATATTATTGCTTAATGAGTACAAACCCGAACATGTTTATTGCCAGCTAGTTAGGACGGCTGAATATTTTATAAAGTCTGATTTGCCCAAAACAATTGATTATCAGGATGTTTTCTCTTACGGTCTGAAAAGGCGATGCGAAAAGACTGGTTTTTTATTAAAACCATTCTTCCGTATGGAATACAAGCGCCTGTTAAAATACGAGAGCAAGGTTTTTGATTCCTTTGATAACAAAACAATTATCTCGCTTCCTGACAGAAGACTTATCGAACATCCCCAAAAAGAGAAAATACATATCGTCCCGAACGGGGTGGATCATGGGTTTTTCTCCCCGATGGAAGGGAAAAGAAGTATGAGCTGGTGTTTGCAGGTAATATGGCTTATCCCCCAAATGTTGACGCGGCCAATTTCTTGATCAAGGAAATTATGCCCCTGGTATGGGGAAAAATCCCTGGCGCAAAAGTATTGTTGGCCGGGGCCAGCCCCGACAGGAAAGTTCTGGCGTTAAAAAGCAATATGGTGGAAGTTAGCGGTTGGCTCGACGATATACGGGAAGCCTATGCCTCGGCTAAAGTGTTTATTGCCCCAATGCGAATAGGTACCGGACTACAAAACAAGCTGCTGGAAGCCATGTCGATGAAAATCCCATCGATTACAACAAGGCTTGCCAACGACGCCCTTAATGCAAAAAACGGGGAGCAGGTACTTATTGGTGATAATGCTAACGAACTGGCTGATAATATACTGAACTTGCTTGAAGATACCGGTCTTTACAAAAGTATTGCCCACAACGGGTATAAATTTGTGAACAGTGAATATAGCTGGGAGGAATCGACCGCCAAGCTCGAAAAAATAATGAAAGGAAAATGATGCTGAAAGAACTGGTTTATAAAAACAGAAGCTATAGGAAATTTAATTCCAAACGAAAGGTAAACAAAGGTGAACTTGAGGATTTAATTGATCTGGCACGTGTTTCGGCCTCGTCGAAAAATAAGCAACCGCTTAAATATAAGCTTGTTACTACGGGTGAGGACGTTGATTTTGTTTTTGACCAGGTAAAATGGGCATGGTATTTAAAAGACTGGAAAGGCCCGGCCCCGGATGAAAGACCTACTGCTTTTATAGTGGTTTTTCTCGACAAGCAGATAAACGACAATGCGCTGATAGATATTGGAATTGCCTCCCAAACAATTCTTTTGGGCTCGGTCGAAAAAGGTTTAGGCGGTTGTATTATTAGAACAGTTAACCGTTATAATATGAGGAAACGCTTCAGCTATCCTGATAATCTTGAACTTGTCCAGGTCATTGCCATTGGCGAGCCGATGCAGGAGGTTAGAATTGTGGATGTTGACGAAAACGGGGATATCGAGTATTTTGAAGATGATGAAAAGGTTCACTTTGTTCCGAAGCGATCCCTAAAGGAAATTATTATTGGCTAAACAATTTATATGACAGATGCAAAGCCCGGCCTGAAGGCAGGGGTTTGTTGATGAGATATGTAACCCGGCCTGAAGGCGCGGGTTTATTGATGAGGTATGTAACCCGGCCTGAAGGCGCGGGTTTATTGATGAGGTATGTAACCCGGCCTTGATGAGATATGTAACCCGGCCTGAAGGCGCGGGTTTATTGATGAGATATGTAACCCGGATTGATGAGGTATGTAACCCGGCCTGAAGGCGCGGGTTTATTGATGAGGTATGTAACCCGGCCTTGATGAGATATGTAACCCGGCCTGAAGGCGCGGGTTTATTGATGAGATATGAAACCCGGATTGATGAGGTATGTAACCCGGCCTGAAGGCGCGGGTTTATTGATGAGATATGTAACCCGGATTGATGAGATATGTAACCCGGCCTGAAGGCGCGGGTTTATTGATGAGATATGTAACCCGGATTGATGAGGTATGTAACCCGGCCTGAAGGCGCGGGTTTATTGATGAGATATGTAACCCGGATTGATGAGGTATGTAACCCGGCCTGAAGGCGCGGGTTTATTGATGAGATATGTAACCCGGATTGATGAG
>JAJRQZ010000171.1 GCA_024279935.1 Bacteroidota bacterium | reverse complement strand
CCTTAGCAAAAGTGGGTAAGGGGGATTTGTGCCCCTATAGTCGTGAAATAGAACTTTTTATGAGTTTTTAGTAAAAAATATTTTCAATTCATCCGATTTCAGGTATTTGTGGACGAAAATATTCTTTTGCGGATTTAAGGTGGTTTTAAATATGCGCATTAAAAAACCCACCTAAGAACAGGCGTTCATTAAGGTGGGCCCAATTATGAAAAACAAACAAAACAAGCGATGCAAAAATAAACACATTTTTTGTTTTGTCAATAGTTTTTTGGTTTTTTTTTAAAAATATTTTAAAAAATCACTATTAATAGTCAATCGAGGCCTTGATTTGTATTTAATCTAAATAATGGTTGTATTTTTGCAGTCTAATTTTTAATACCATGGCAACTGTTAATATTATAATGCCCAAGCTTGGCGAAAGCGTTGAGGAGGCAACAATTACAAAATGGTTTGTGGAGCCTGGCGACCTCATAGAAGAAGATCAACCCATAGTGGAACTTGCAACCGATAAGGTTGATTCAGAGATCCCTTCGGCGGTTGAGGGCAAAGTGATTAAATTAAATTATGAAGAAGGAGCTGTAGTTGCAGTTGGTGAGGTTATTGCGGTTATTTCCCTCGATGGCGAAGGCGAAACAGGAACTGCTGTTGACAATAGTTCGCGAACAGTTGGGGCAGAAGCACAAGAAAAAAGCAAAGATGCTCTTGAAAACGCCAGTATGTCCAAGCGTTTTTACTCCCCTTTGGTAAAAACAATCGCCAAAAAAGAAAACGTAAGCATAAAGGAACTGGATTCGATTATTGGCAGCGGCGCAAACGGAAGGGTTAACAAATCCGACATTTTAGGCTACATAGCTCATAGGACGGGGGAAGAGGATGTTGTCGCGAGGAAAATAAGCAAAACAGAAAAGCCGGCTGTGAATATAACTGTAAATGAGGGGGATAGAATAGTTCCCATGTCCCGTGTCAGGAAATTGATAGCCGGCTACATGATAAAATCCCAGGAAACTTCGGCTCATGTTACTTCGGTGATAGAGGCAGATGTTACTAACATCGTAAAATGGAGAACTTCCCATAAAGATGAGTTTTTGGACAAATATGGCCAGAAGCTAACTTATATGCCAATATTCACTGAGGCAATTGCACGGGCATTAAAGGATTTCCCTCAGCTTAACGCATCTACCGACGGAGAAAACATCATCTATAGAAATAGGGTTAATATTGGAATAGCCGTTGCATTGCCGGACTGGAACCTAATAGTTCCCGTAATAAAAGATGCCGACCATAAAAACTTATACGGCTTGGCCACCGATATCAACACTTTGGCTGCCAAGGCCCGCGATAACAACTTAAGCCCTGACGATGTTTCAGGAGGTACGTTTAGCATAACGAATTTTGGTTCGTTCAATAATTTAATGGGGACTCCTATTATCAACCAACCTCAGCTTGCAATAATTGCAACAGGTGCAATCGTTAAAAAACCTTCCGTCCTGGAAACTCCCGAAGGCGATTTTATGGCAATACGGCATAAGATGTACCTTTCTCTTTCATACGACCATCGTATTGTTGACGGCGCCCTCGGCGGCGCTTTCCTACAAAGGGCGGCCAAGTATCTTGAAGATTTCAACATTAACAGAAGCATTTAATCTTAAAACGGGAATAATTTTATCATGGACTATCCAAAAATTCATTCAATAAAGAAAACCGATAAGCAAACCTTGAAAAAATGGTTGTACCTCATGACCTTGGGGCGTGCCATCGACGACAGGGCCCCAAACTACCTAAAGCAGGCTGTCGGTTGGAGCTATCATGCACCTTATGCAGGCCACGACGGCATACAACTGGCTTTGGGGCAGGTGTTTGAAAGGTCAACTGACCATTTGTTCCCTTATTACAGGGATATGCTAACAGCAATATCGGCAGGCTTGAGCGCAACGGAGATTATCTTAAACGGCATATCAAAAGCAACTGATAAAGCGAGCGGCGGTCGGCACATGTCAAACCACTTTGCCAAACCCGAGTGGAACATACACAATGTTTCGTCCTGCACGGGAAACCATACCCAAATTGCAGCCGGCACGGCCAGGGCGATAAAAAAATATAAAGCCAACGGAGTTGTTTTTACCTCCCAGGGCGAGTCATCGGTTTCCGAAGGTTATGTTTATGAGGCAATTAACGGCGCCTCGAATGAGCAGCTGCCCATCGTTTTTGTTTTTCAAGATAATGGTTATGGCATTTCCGTTCCTAAAAAGAATCAAACAGCAAACAGAAAAGTGGCTAATAATTTCCTGGGTTTCAAAAATTTAAGGGTAATACATTGTAACGGGAAGGATGTTTTCGATTCCATGAATGCCATGATCGAAGCGAGGCGCCATGCCGAAGAAAAGCAACAGCCCGTAATTGTCCAGGCAAGCTGTGTCCGTATGCACTCTCATTCGAATTCTGATCGCCACGAGCTTTACCGCGATGATTATGAGATAAACTATGTGAAGCAATATGACCCTTTGGGGAAATTCAACAGAATGTTGTTGCGTTATAAGCGCATGAGCGAGGAGGATATTTCCGAAATAGGGGTTCAGGTGAAACTTGAGGTTAAAAAAGCTCATAAGGAAGCACTTAGCGCACCCGATCCAGACCCTGCGAGTATATACGATTATGTACTGCCCAAGCCTTATGCAGCTCTAAAGTATCCTGAAGGCCTCCATGACGACTCCTCGGAACCAAAGAAATTTATCGCCGCCCTGAATGAAACACTAAAAGCCGAGTTCAGGCTCAACCCCGACACCTTCCTTTGGGGCCAGGACATGGCGAATAAGGATAAGGGCGGAATTTTCAATGTGTCGAAAGGCATGCAGCAGGAGTTTGGTGAAGAACGTGTTTTCAATGCCCCTATTGCAGAGGACTACATTTTGGGGACAGCAAACGGCATGACCCGTTTCAACGATAAGATCCGCGTCGTTGTCGAGGGCGCCGAGTTTGCCGATTATTTCTGGCCGGCAATGGAGCAATTTGTCGAGGCCACCCACGATTATTGGCGCAGCAACGGGGCATTTGTTCCTAATGTTACTATACGCCTCGCGTCCGGTGGTTATATAGGCGGGGGACTTTACCATTCGCAAAATATAGAAGGCACATTGGCAACTTTTCCCGGCGTGAGGATTGTTTATCCGTCATTTGCCGACGATGCCGCCGGATTGCTCAGGACTTCAATACGCTCTAAAGGCCTTACGGTGTTCATGGAGCCCAAGGCCTTGTATAATTCGCCCAAGGCCGCTACTTCGATTCCTGATGATTTTGAAGTTCCCTTCGGTAAGGCCAGAATAAGAAGGGAGGGCGATGGCTTGTCGATAATTACTTATGGAAATACTACCCATATGTGCCTCGAAGTGGCCTCCAAGCTGGAAAAAGAAAACGGGCAAAGTATAGAAGTGCTTGATTTAAGGTCGCTTGCGCCCCTTGATGAAGAGAGTATCCTGCAAACAGTAAAAAAAACTAACAGGGTGCTGGTGGTTCACGAGGATAAGGTATTTGGGGGTTTCGGGGGGGAAATAGCCTCCCTGATAAACGAAAAAGCATTTGAATATCTTGATGCTCCCGTGAGGCGGGTAGGATCCGAGTTCACCCCTGTTGGATTTAACAGGATCTTGGAAGCAGCGATCTTGCCGAGCACTGATAAAATAATGAAAGCCGTTAAGGATTTGATTGATTATTAAAGTTTCTGGATATGAAGAAGATAGCGATAATATATAGTTTTAATACAACGAAGTCGAAGAACGCAGCAAAAAAGATAGTTGCCGAAATAGGCGCGGACAAGCTTGATGTACTTAATGCCGAGGACATCACAGGTGGGCAATTCATGAAATATGATAAATATATTTTAAGCCTTCCCACTTGGTTCGACGGCGAGCTCCCTAATTATTGGGATGAGTTCCTGCCCGAAATGGAGGATCTTCCCTTAAAAGGCAAGACATTCGCATTGTTCGGCCTGGGCGATCAAAAAAACTATCCCGAGAACTTTGGCGACGCAATCGGGATTATGGCCGAGACTATCGAAAATGCGGGCGGGAAGATTATCGGGTCAACTGAAGTGGCCGGTTATTCCTTCGAGAACTCCAAAGCCTTGCGCGATGGTAAGTTTATCGGTTTACTGCTCGATCAGGATAATCAGTCGCAATTGTCGGGAAAAAGAATCAAGGATTGGGTGAGCTCCATTAAGGATAAGCTTTAAAGGCAAATCGCATAACAAACCTTAATGTGGTTCATTAACCCGAAATCGTGAATTTCCTATAAGTAACACCTTTTCGGGTTTTAAGCCCGATAATGTAGAAACCATTTCCCAGATACCTTAAATTAATTCTATAATCCTTGGTGTTGCCTGTAAATTCATTGTAAACCAATGCTCCACGAGAATCATAAATGCTGACCTCATCAAAGGGCACATCAGATTTTATTGAGATGTCCGAAGTTACGGGACTTGGGAAAATTTGAATTGTATTGTTCAAGTCCTGGTTTTCGTCGACTGATACTATTTCTATAAGCATGGCGAAATAATCATCAGCAATTGCGTTGGATACTTTTAAGCTGCATTGATATGTTCCGTATTCCTTGTACTCATGAACAGGAGACTCCTCGGCAGAGCCTTCCCCGTCGCCGAATTCCCATAAGTATTCATCCGCACAAATCGACAGGTTCTCGAAGCTGACTAATAAGCCGTCGTTGCTAAATGTGGCCATGGCAATTGGCGCCGAGGAACCTACTTTGATCTTTAGGGAGTCCGTTTTTTGACCTTGTGCCGCCATCAGATAAACCATGGTGGAATTCTCTGGATAAATTATAGGGTTTGTGCTTGTGGAATCGCTGAAGAGACTGGACGGGGACCAATACATGTTTTCGAGAGTGTCAAGGCATAAGTCCAGGCGGAGCGAATCGGAACATTTTATCTCGATATCGCTCAGCTGCCAATTAAAACAAATCTCATTGGCGCCGATAGTGGATGGCCTTTTCCGTAAAACGCTGTCGATGTCGTATTTGAAATTAGAGTTCTTTTTCCCTCCTTTCCCTATTAATGCCGGGCTGGACGCATAAAGAATGCTGTCTGACAGATATAAGGGATCATAAAAATGTGCCGAACTGCCATAAGTGCTCACGTTGCCGTGACCCAAACGGATAAAATTGTTGTTTTCAATGGTAGTAACGCTAGGCTGCCAAATATTCATATTGCTTATGTTGTTGTTTTTGATGGTCCCACCGGTGTAATTCATCTCAAGATAAGCTTCTTCGCTAAAATTATTATGAAAGATCAATTGGCCCGGCCCATGGGAGAAATCAACAGTGTCAAAAACAAAGTTGTTCCCGAAAACGGTATTGTCATTGTTGATATCGCAGTTCCCGTACAGATGATTGCCAATGATTTTAATGCCATGACTGAAAGTGGAAGAAAACCGGCCATGGACAAAGTTATTATAAAAATCTGCATTGTTCAGCCAATCTAGTTCCACGCTACCATTAAAAACATTGCCTATAATGTCGCCAGCCCTGACATTAACATTGCAATAAAAAGTATTGAAATAGACGTTCCCCTGCAGTTTAAATGTGTAAATCCCATCATAATAAAATGTGTTCGAATGAAAACTTTGTCCTGTCTCCTCAAAGTCGTAGTCGCTGGCATAGAATACGTTATCAATATAATGCCTGTGCTGGCCAAAGCGGTTCTTTAGCGTTTTATTGACTATGCCCCCATAAATCGTGTCGTGCCTGAACCATGTGCTTCCCTTGTTCCCGCCGATATAAAAAGTTTGTTGCTCCGAGACAATTATGCATGAATCTATGTTCGTTACCAAATAAGGCCCTTCCCATGGATACTCGATCTTTATCAATGCCTCGCCATAATCAAAACTATTATTGAACAGGTTCAATATATTGCAGCTCAGCAGTTGGAAGTATGGCGACTCATCGGACCAGATACACGAATAATCCTGATTCTCCGACGGATATACCGTGAAGTTGTTGAAAGTAACATGAGCCGTCCTGAACACTTTCAGCCGTCCGACAATAGCAGCAGAGTCGTTTTCGGGGCCATAATAAACGAACTCAATATTGTTGTTGCCCGGATTCTCAACATCGATAACTGAAACATTATTATAATTACCGGCTACTACATTAAATGTTACATCGCCTCCCAATCCTTCGGATTTTAACGCGCTTATGGCATCTGCGAAGCTTTTAAAATCCGATTCGGGATTGCCTAGGCTGTATTCCCCTGATAACTGTGCAGTTGAGCCTCGGCTAAATAAAACGGAAATAGCTATCATCGTAAACAAGACAATATCGTGGTTTAGTATTTTCATGGCTGGCCGTGTTTATAGTGTGTTGATTATTTCAATGGACAAACAATTTAAGGACTGAGCAACGAAAGTAGCTTTTTTAGATTAAAGTGTGCATAGGGTCTTGAAAAAATAAACATGGATTAAACCGAAACAATATATGGCTGATTTTGAAGTTCGGTCTTAAAATCAAAAACAAATTGTATTTTTACACCATTAAACCGAATTGATTTATTTGAATCTTTTGTTTTGTGGGGATGAAATTTACAAAACCGTTTGCAGTTTGCCTGATACCTTAAATCTGCAAGTAATTATTAACAATTCACTTTAAGTTGTTGAAAAATAAGACCTGCAATCACTTGCAGGTCTCGTGTTTTTTCACCTATTTAGGTGTATGTACAAAAACACAAACACAAAGGTAACGCCTTT
>JAJRQZ010000170.1 GCA_024279935.1 Bacteroidota bacterium | reverse complement strand
GGATACCAACATGAAATTGAAGATAAAACCAAGTTGCTTGATGGGGAAGAAATATTACCCAACGTTCATCGAATAGCTTCATTGCTTAAGAGGTGGCTCTTGGGAACTCACCAAAATTATATCGGAGAGGAATATCTATCGCATTATTTAGATGAATACACTTTTAGGTACAATAGACGAAAATCAAATAGCAGTGGACTACTTTTTCAAAGAATAATTGAACAAGGGGTCTTACATGAACCTGTTGAATATAAATCTATTAAGCGTATGTGACATGTGCATACCCCAGTATATTTATTATCTGATGGTTATACATTATATAAATTGCTTAGGGTCTGCTGAAAAAGTCTGTTTGCATCATATACGAAGCCGCAAGGTGAAGATGTATAATAATACTTCGAGCCGCCGTAATGAAGTAGATGATGTACTACGGGCTAGCAAACAGGATTTTTAGAAAAGATGCTGGCTTTTTTTATAAATCCTTGAAAAAAGCTCGCATCCGTAATTAACAAACATCGTGTAACAATATATATCTCACGTTGTTAGGCGTTTTTCAGCAGACCCTACTTAGTGAAACTTCGTGCCTAAGTGCCTTCGTGGCAAGGTGTTGATAATTAGCTGCTAAGACTCTATGACACTAAGGAAACACAAAGTATGATATTACTTATTATGGAATTTATATACTATTGATATTCATCATGTTAACACATTTCAATATTTAATAAGTCGCAGGTTGTCAACCGTTCATTTATAAATGCGAAACTTGAGTAAAATAAAATAGAGGAAACAACGTTAAGAAGTAGTATTTAAAAAAGGATAGAAATGAGAAAAGTAATCTTTAGTATGGCAATAGCCGCAATGTTTCTGACAGTTGGCTGTGCTCAAAACAGCAACAATAAGCAAAAAGAGACGAAAGAGGTCAGTACGGATATGGATTCCCATGACCATGGAGACCATCACCACGCTAACTCTTCCGAAGCCGAAGAAAGAAACATTGAAGCAAGCACTCAGAAAAATGAGGCTACATCAGGAATTATTGATTCATATCTGCAAATAAAGAACGCATTGGTAAAGGACAGCAATGATGGGGCCGCAGAAGGAGGAAAAGCATTATTAACCGCATTTTCCGAGTTCGATATGTCAGGATTGACAGAAGATCAGCATAAAGAGTATATGGAAATACTTGAGGATGCTAAAGAACAGGCAGAGCACATCGTAAAAAGCCCTATCGATCACCAGAGAGAGCATTTTGAAGTCTTAAGCACGGATATTAATGATTTAATAGCATTAGTGGGAACTGACAAAACATTGTATCAAGATTTTTGTCCTATGGCAAATGATGGAAACGGGGCAATCTGGTTAAGTGAGATCAAAGATATCAAGAACCCGTTCTATGGAAGCAAAATGCTTAAATGCGGAAAAGTTCAGAAGCAAATTAACTAGATGAAGGTTTTTACAAGAATTGGCATTTTCTTATTAATAGTGTTTTTAGGGATCCAGTTTGTTCCTACAACACGAAATGAGAGTGGTGAGGTTTTGGCAACAGACTTTGTTAGGGCTTTTGAGCCGCCTGAAAGCATTGGCAATATGCTAAAGGTTTCCTGTTATAATTGTCATAGCAACAACACGGCTTATCCCTGGTATAACGAAGTGCAACCTATTAGCTGGTTCTTGGAAGGTCACATAAAAGAGGCAAAGAAGGAGCTTAATTTCAGTGAATTCGGGAACTATTCAACCCGAAAGAAAAAGAGCAAGCTGAAATCCATTATCAGTCAGATCAAAGATGGCAAGATGCCGCTTTCGTCTTATACATTTATTCATAAAGATGCCAGGCTTTCGGATAGCGATAAATTGGAGCTCGAGAAATGGTTATCTGAGTTGAAAGCTGGTCTTTAAGACATTGTCAACTGTGTAAGCAATTTCCACCTCCTCGCCTATCATCAGTCCGCCCGAGTCCATAACGCTATTGTACGTCAAGTTCCAGTCAATGCGATTTATTTCGGCTTTTACCTTAAATCCGGCCTTGGTATTTCCCCAAGGATCAACAGAAACGGGGGTCTATCATATCAACCTCTTTAAATGGCAAGGCCTGACCTAGGATTATGCCGCCCATGTTTACTTATGGTGCATGTATTATTTTTCTGATTCTTCTCATGATGCAATGTTAATAACAATATATGTTTAAACATTAATTTATTTACCTGTTTTTCCTGGCTTCAGCAGAGTAATTCCCTTGGTATTCCCGATGAAGTTTTATTGCGTTATTTCTGTCGATGGCATTGGCACCGCCTATAAACGAGGCTTCGATGAAGGCTTTGGCGGCCTTTTCCAATACTTGCGAAACAACAAAAGCCTCTTCAATATCGCGCCCGATACATATCGCCCCATGATTTGCCATCATAGCAGCCATGCGGTTTTCAATTGCTCTTACAACATTTTCAACAAGTTTGTCGGAAGAAGAGTCGGCATATTCGGCAACTCTTACATCTTCACCGATCAACTGGGCCTGATCGTCGAGTATTGAGGGCAAGGTTTTGCGAGCAACCGATATGGTTGACGCATTCTGTTGGTGAGTATGGATAACGGCATTGATTTCAGGTCGGTTCTCGTAAATGGCAGCATGCAGCTTATATTCCGATGACGGGTGAATTTTACCGGCAAACCTGCCGCTATGAATGTTAACGGCAACTATATCAGAAAGCCGCAGGTCATCATATTTTCTGCCGCTTGGCGTGATCAACATCTGTTCGTTGTTTAACCTGATGCTTATATTGCCGAAAGTTCTGCTCACTAATCCTTTCTGGAGCAATTGCAAGCCGGCACTTATGATTTCCTGCTTCAGTTTATCCTGATATATCATGGCCTTCAAATAGCGGGTAAAAATAAGGATTATTCGGTAATATGTGTTCTATAGTTTTATAAGCCTTGACGATATTTGCGCATTGTTTGATTTTATGCTTACCAAATACAAGCCTTTGGGGTATAGTGTTAAGTCAAGAGTATGCTCTTCGGTTTCATAGTATTCTTTTTCAAGAATACATGACCCCCTAGTGTCAAACACTTGCAACAACACCTTGTCGTTACAGAAGAAATCCATGTTTACAATACCTTTTGTCGGGTTGGGGTATATCAGTAATCTATTGAGCGTGAGATTGTTTTGAATACTCATCAAGTCGTAATCGGTCAACTCGCCAAAGCAATTAAGTATAGGAGTGTTAAGGCATATTAAATCATAATCCACGTTTTTTGCGGAGTCGATATTTACGACGATAAAATTGTCGCCATCACCTTCGCCCATGCCTGTTGCAACAAATGAGATGTTCGCAAATTTATCGAATATGAAATTGGTGCTCCAATAACCTGCTCCGACATCCCCGGCGCACATTATAACTTTATTTGGTAAGTTGCCGAAAATTGGTTCGATAGTTGACCAAAAATTTATAGTGTCATCCCTGCCATAAAATGAATTAGGTTTAAACTGCGTATAAATATTATTGTTTTTCCACCACAAAAGCTGATGGAACATGACAAAAATAATATCAACCTCCAGATAATTTGTATTTATCACATTATTAAGAAATTCTAGTTGCTGCCCCGAGATGTTCCAGCCATCGATGTTCGGGTCGAGGATTATAAATAGATCATGATTGAAAATAAAACTGTAATATGTATTGCCGTATCTGACCTCGAACAAAGGCCTGTTTTCCATATCGTGGTTGCCGACGGCAAAATGTACCGGCAAGCCAAGAGAATCAATGTCAGCGTCCACTTTGTCCCAGTCCGTGGCAAGAGGGCCGGAACTAACAATATCGCCCAGGAGTACACCAAATTTTATTTCATTCCTGTTTTTTATGTACTCAAATTTTTCTTTAAAAGGTTGATAAAGCCCATTGCCTTTTGTTCCGGGTGTTCCGTAAGTGTGGCCGGCAATATAAAAAGAATAAGGACTTTTCTGTGCCCGGGTCAAGGAACCTGCTAATAGAAAAATTGTTAAGATAAAACAACTTCCGATAGTTTTTAATTCGGTGCTCATAATTAATTTGGTTTAAACGAATTTACATAATACAGCAAGCACGTGATTTGCCAACGGTTACAAAAGTAAGTAATAAAACTTTATTAACAGGGTTTTAATATTGCCAGCTTTGAGCATCGGCACATCGCATTTCTTCAATGAATTTATTTTTTATGTCAGCAATGGATGCAATAAATCAACGCCATTAACATATTTTGAACTTTTTGTAAGCCTGAAAGGTAGTTTGTTTGAGATCGACGCTGCCTTTTTATCCTTGGCGAAATCATATTTCAGCTCAACAATAACATCCTCGCTTTCAAATGATTGCATGAAAGTATTATTGTTGCTGCCAATTAGGTGATAGGATAAATCGGTGTCGAGTGTCAGGCGGAAATCACCATCGAAGTTAAGGGTGTATTTTCTTTTATATCTGTTTAGCAGCGATGGTTTAAGAAGCATCATTACTTCATAAGCCCACTGGGGAAGGTCGGAAGTCTCATAAGTTTTTTTAAGGGTTTTCAGGGTGAAATTATCATCTAGGACAAATGATGAAAGGGGAAAGGATATCTTGTTCCCGAGCAAACCTTCGCGTATCTTGAACTCAAGAACAGGTTTGGAAATATTCCCGAACATGTCACCATACCAGCGGATACGGGCTTTCTTGCGGCTTCCTTTTCCTGATACGTTGTCGAAATAAAAATCCATCTCGCTGCTGTCGAGATAAATATTGTTTATATATCTCGGGTGGAATATCTCCCTGAAGGCAGCGGGATGCATCCTTATCTGTTGAAATATGCTGTGGTAATCCATGTCACCGACAACGAATTTTCTCTCGTAGCGACTTTTTTCTATGTTGAATTCCGGAAACAATATATTTTGTGTTTAAAGTTGGAGTGAGGTTTTAGCGTTTTATTATGGTTTGAGATTTAATACTTTAATAATATTATTTCGGTATGCAGTTTTTAAACGTCCTGCGTATATTGGTTAGCGCGATTTTTTTAAAACGATTTGCTTTCCACGAAGGAAACATTAACACTGCTCCCAAGGCTTTCTGTTTTTCTCTTAAAATCGGCCAAAGCCTCTGTTTTGGGGCTGTCGATTAAAAACGAGGCTTCTATCGACTTGTCGTTTTCGTCGTATCTTTTCAAATAAAACTTCCCAAAAGTAGAATTTATTATTCCTGTTATATCGTTCAGGCTTACTTTGCCGGCTTCGGCATTTATGTTCAAATAAAGGTTTTGCGACTTGCTCCTGCCTTTTATGAGGAATCTTCCCCAGAGGATGATCATCCCGACGCCAAAGGCTGCCATAACAATTATTGTTTGGTTTGCGCCCAGGCCAAGTCCCATGGCAATCGCGAAAAACAGATACCCAAGTTCCTCCGGCTCCTTTATAGCAGCCCTGAACCTTACGATCGACAAAGCACCCACCAAGCCCAGCGAAAGAGCCAATGATGATTTTACTATGGTGATTATCAGCATTGTAGTGAATGCAATTAGCAGGAAAACCCCTGCAAACTGTTTCCTGTTGGAGATGGTCCGGGCACATTTTATATAAGTGTATTCAAGAATGATAGCCAAAATAACTATTACCGCTGCGTTGAGAAGGAAATCACTTATTGATATTTGTTGTTCCTGTGTTATTAAAAACTTCTGGAACAAATTCCATTTATCGTTCATGTCATAAAATTGAATAACGTTTTAAAAAAGGGCAAAATTAAGAAATTATTAAGAATGTTGGGCAGATGTCTTATTTTACCGTGGATTTAATCAACTTTTTATATAAAACATACTTCGCGTCAAGGATTAGCATCGAATCTAGGCTGATATTTCTTTTAATTGCCTTGTCTTTTATTTTTTCCAGCCAGGAATGACTTGATTTTATGGATTCGATAATCTCAAGTATCTGTTCTCTTTCCTTGTATTCGTCGCTTGTGTTAAAAAAGGAATCGTAAGCCTGATCAACAAACCCCCAATATTCTCTTTTTAATACAGGTTCGGTGGCAAACAGTATAATTATGTCGTTGTCCATTATTTCTTTTCGCAGGTCCAGGTTTTTGGTCCAGGTATCCTGCTTATTTCTTTTTGGGAAGACTTGCTTGTTATAAAACCAGAACTGACCTTCCCTGAATACTTTTTTGGAGAACCCCATATTATAGAACTGCCAATAATAACTATCTGCGACGACTATCGATTTTGCAGTGTTTTTTGTTTGCGGGCCCGGTTTTGTCTTTAGATAAGGCATAGGGTGGTTGGCTAAGGGGAAAATCAGGTTCATGCCTTTTTCTATGTCATCATCAGGGCCCTTGAGATTGGGGCTTAACTCAATCGGCGACCATTTTACTTCAGGAAGCTTTAAGCTCAGCTTGTTTCTGCAATACGACAATATAGTGTCGGCGGCTAGCTTTACCCCATAATAGCTCCAGTGGATGCCGGTTTTGGGATATAGGGGATATGAAGCAGTATCTTTCATCTTTATAAACCACGAACTCATATCTATATGATCAATTCCCAGTGAGTCGGCCATGCTGATGCAATATTCCAGGTTTGTTTCTTTTTTCTTGCGTTTTAGCTTGTCCGGAATATATTCGGCAAAGAAACTTGCCTTGCCCGGGGCGAAGACTATCATTAACCTTTTATCTAGTTTTTTTAGCGCGTCATTTACTTTCGACAGCTTGGTGTATAATTCCCTTATCCTTTGTTCGCCTAGGAAATCATCACCATAATAAGCATCTATATAGCTCTTCTCGAACAAATAGTCTTCTTTTCCGATTATAACCCCGTTTGCCTTGGCTTTATTAAATAAAGTAAATTGTATCTGGTTCTCGATTTTTATGAACCAATTAGCAAAACCAAAATGTTGGGCTATGTATTTCTCAGTTCCTTTTTGGTATTTTTCGGAAAACCAATTATCAAGGTTTAGTTCAGGTTGCTTAATCTTTTTAATGGACCCATGAAGCTTTTTGGTTTTTACAATTTTAAAATTCTGTTGAAGCATTGCGAAGACAAGCAAGGTCATCAATAAGGAAAACAATATTTTGGCAAGTTTGCTCATCAGAACCTAAAATAAATAAAGGGGTTGAAATCGGATGTGGCAATGGCCGACACACATAGGAAAACCAACAAGAGCGAGATGACAAACCCAGTTATCAAGCCTGCCCTGTTGTAATCAGAGTAAAAAGCTTTCTCTTGAATTTTCTTACCGTAAGGAAAAACTACCAGGAAGGAAAACAATATCGAAACGACCAGCCAAAAAGTAAATTCGGCCTCGTGATAAAAATCGTAGGCTTTGAAGGCAAAGGCGAACAGCCGTTTATAGAACATAAACGCATCCTGATAATTTTCTATCCTGAAAATCACCCAGCCCATTACAGTTATAAAGAAGGTATAGGGCAAACTTAAAAACCCTCCGGCTTTTTTTAGCAGCTTCGATAGGAACAATCGTTCCGCAACGAGGAAAAAGCCATGAAAACCTCCCCAAATAATGAAGTTCCAGGCTGCTCCATGCCACAAACCCGACAAAAGGAACACAAACCAAAGGTTGAAATACAATCTTCTGTTTGTTTTTACCTTATTGCCACCGAGGGGAATATATAAGTAGTTTTTCATCCATGCGCCGAGAGTTATATGCCAACGCCGCCAGAATTCGGTTATGCTTCTCGACGTATATGGATTGTCAAAGTTCTCAGGGAATTTAAAGCCTATCATACGGCCTATTCCTATTGCCATATCAGAATATCCCGAAAAGTCGAAATATATCTGGAAAGTGTATGCCAATATGCCTAACCATGCCGTTGTGGAGTCCAGGCTGGTGAAATCCATCGACAGTATTTCGTCGGCTTTGGCGCCCATGACGTTGGCAATCAACACTTTTTTCGCAAGTCCTATTGCGAAGCGGTAAAAACCCAGCAGCCTGTCGTTGTATGTTTCGCGGCGGTCAACAATTTGGTCGGCAATCTCGTTATAACGCACGATGGGGCCGGCAATTAACTGAGGGAACATGATTATGTACAAGACATAGTTGCTAAGCTTGTTAAGCGGCCTGTGAACACCTCTGTAAACATCTACTGCATAGGTCAAAGTTTGAAACGTATAAAAACTAATCCCTATGGGTAAGACTATTTTTGTCCATGCAACGTTATTGTAACCAAGAGATTGAAGAACATCATTGAGGTTGTCAACGAAGAAGTTGGCATATTTGAAGAAAGCCAAAAAACCTATATTGATAAAAATCGAACAACCCAACAACCACCTTTTATGAAGTCGTTTTTTATCCGAATCCATCCATTTTACCAAAAAAAAAGTGGCAACCGTGCTTCCAAGCAAGATGAAAATGAATTTTGGGGCTCCCCAGGCATAGAAGAAAACACTGAATATTAAAACGATGAAGTTTTTTAGTTTCCGTGGCGACAGATAATAAACCAACAGAAAGAGCGGGAGAAAATATAAAAGAAATGTTATGCTGCTAAAAACCATTATTTCGTTTTAAAAACGTCGGCAAATTTAGTATTTAGTAGTAAACTTTTGGTTGTCCTTCATGATTCTTTTGCCAAACAGCAGATTTTATTTTAGCAATTGTCGAATCTTTTATGATGTAATCAGGCAGTTTGTCGTTGTCGAATACGAATATTCCTATGTTTTTTTCTTTTAAGGATTTGATGTCTTGTTTGCTCGGGAAACCTGACCTTGCCATATAATCGGTATAAAACATGATCTTTAGCTTGTCAAAATTCCTCGCATTATATACCATTGTTTTTTTGTCCCCTATAATTAGGGGCAGATCCTTATAAACCTCAGTTAGGGTAACGGCTTTTTGGGAGATTCTTCTGTTCAAATCGGAATTCTTCAGGCATAGGTAGTCGTGGTTGAGAAAGTGGAAGAAAATATACAAAGCAATTGCAGTACCGATAAAAGGGCCCAAAATCTTGTTTTTTGATAAAACACGGTTTTTCGCCATAAGCCATTTTATAATAGTCGTAACCGAGACGGCAACTATAATATAAACCAGCGGGGAGATAATTATCGGGAAGGCAGGCATCTTGGTAGCTGCCATCGAAAAGAAAAAATAAACTACTAATATCGGTGTCAGCATTCCCAGTTTATGCCCCGGTTTTATTTTAGAGATTAGGAATATTATTATTGATGCAATAATTACGTATTGAAAATCAGTACCATATAAGGTTTCTATCTTGTTGAAATGGTATAGCATGTCCCCGCTATGGCCTTCCATCGATTGGAAGAAATGCAATGAATTATAATTGAACTCATATCGGCTCTCCACAGGGAAGTTTTTGAGTATATATATCTGCCAGGGCAGGAAAACCACAAGTGTTATAAGAAATGACACAAGCATTTCGGCCCATGAAATCAAATCCCTCCTTTTTTTCCTGAAAATCAAAATATTAAGGCCCCAAACGGAATAAACCAACAAGCCAACAAGCCATTTGTTTAATATTGCCGCACCCGAAAATATCCCGATAAGGACTATCCAGTATCGCTTCCCTGAATTTTCCCTCTCGAACCATGCCCAGATACTTAATGTTATATAGAATAAAAAAGCCACATCATTGTGATCGGTGTTCATCCTTCCGCCAACAAGCTGATAAATGAAGTTGGAGCCTATGAGGAAGGCCGCGGCATAAATGCCTGTTTCCTTAGTCGAGATAATTCTGCCTATTCTATAAACAGGGAATACCATAAGCGAAAACATGAGCATGCTGGGAAAGCGCAAGGCAAACAAATTAATGCCGAATAATTTATACGAGAGTGCTATCTGCCATAAGAACAGGGGTTGCTTGTGGACCCAAATATGGTTGCCTGTCCAGTTCTTGAAATCGATAGGTAAGACAGGGTCGGGTATTAGCATGGGCTTGAATGGGTTGTGGAGCATGTTTTTGGCAACCACCGCATGAACCTGCTCGTCCCACATGTGTAGGAAGGGGTTTCCCAAATTAACAAACTGACTTATTGCGAAACTTCCAAAGGCAAGCAATAAGAGGCTCGAAAAACTATTTTTGCCCACTTTGATATTTATGATGCCAAGTGCAACTAATATAATGCCCAGGTAAAGCAAATAAATGATCGACTGGATGTGTTCTGTAATATTAAAGCCCATGATGTCGTCGGCAAAATTAATCTTTAATTAAAACATGTTTTAGCAAAAACTTTTTTAGTTTTGGCAAAAGTAAAATTATATGTACAAAATCTTGCTTTATATATTAATTATTGCGGCAGGGCTCATATCCTGCCAATACAATACTCTTTTAGTAAACCTTGGCCAAGCTGATATACTGTACGTTGATAAGGACATTACCGTAGACTCGGGCAAGATTCTGGAAATAGCCGCAGGCACGGAATATGTTTTTACCGATACTTTTAAAATAATAGTAAAAGGAGGGCTGTTGGTTGCAGGCCAAGTTGACAAACCTGTGATATTCCGTCCGCAAGATTCGTTGAAAGGGTGGGGAGGCATAATATTTGACAATCCAAGCGATAGTTGCCACCTGAGATTTGCCATCCTTAACAATGGCAGGATACATGGTGAAAATGTCAACTTGCAGATTTTAGGATGTAGGTTCACAAATAATTTGATGCTCGACGTTTTTGATGCTGTTGTCAGGGTGTTTTATGGAAGCCTTCTTGTTAAAAACTGTTGGGTTGTGGGCAATAATACCGGCGAAGGTTTTTTAGTCCATTACATTGTAGATAGTCCGGCAATAGTTGAAGGTTGCGTTTTTAAGGGAGTTTCCGATGCCATTGAATTTTTAGGCGTAAAAAGAATGGGGAGGATTATCGATAATGAAATCTCGGATATCAGTCTGCCCACAGGTGATGGGATTGATTTTAATGGCTGTGACTCAATTTATATCGAAGGTAACTCATTTAATAATATAATTGATTACGGCTGCGAGATAGGGAATGATAAATATGGGCCGTCTAGAAGGATATACATCAACAATAACCTGTTCTCAAACTGCTTTAGGGGAATCGTGGTCAAAGGGGGATCCGATGTTGTCTCCGACAAGAATATTTTTTACAACAATAGGGTGGGCCTCAAATGTCAGTACGAGAAATGGACTAAAATAACCGATGCCAATAGCATTGTTGCCACCAATTCGCTGTTCTACGGATCGAAAGAGGAAGATTTTGTTAATAATGAGAATTCCACTATTGAGCTGATAAACTGTTATAGCGATAAAAACAACAACGTCATCGGTATGCATTTGAGCCCCGGGAATTGTGAAACGTTTGGGCTTGATAATCTTAAAGCAAATACAACTATCGACTCCTTATGCATGAAGTTGTATAATTGGCGACTATTTCAAGGCGATTAACCTGAGAAGTTATATTTAAAAATACTATATATCGCCCTCAAGCCGTCTTTCCACCCTATTTTTTTCCCGTCGTAATATGTTCTGCCGTAATAAGATATGCCAACTTCATAAACCCTTATCTTCGGGACTTTCGACATTTTCGCCGTTACCTCCGGTTCAAAACCGAACCTTTGCTCCTTCAGCTCAAGGTTTTTAAGGATATCGGACCTGAACAGCTTATAGCATGTTTCCATGTCAGTAAGATTTAAGTTGGTGAACATATTGGAAAGCGTGGTCAGGAACTTGTTCCCTAATGAATGCCAGAAAAAAAGTATCCTGTGCGGATTGCCCCCCATGAACCTCGAACCATAAACAACATCGGCAAAACCGTCAACAACAGGTTTCAACAATAAGTTGTATTCTTGCGGGTCATATTCCAGATCAGCGTCTTGTATTATTATGTAATCACCCTCCGCTTCTTTGATGCCCCTATGGAGCGCAGCACCTTTACCCGTGTTCACGGCTTGTTCAAGAAGTTTAATGGCGAAATCCCTATGTTCCGAAATGTATTTTTTAACCGTATTTACGGTGTCATCGCTGGAGAAATCGTCGATTATTATTATTTCTTTTTTAAAATCACTAATCAATTCAACAGCAAGGATTTTATCTAGAATCAAATGGATGGTCTTCGACTCGTTAAATACTGGTATAATTATCGATAATTTTTTGAACATCTGTAAATAATATTTTTTACAAACTTAATATTTTGTTATTTCATATCAATACTGTCCTAAATAAATTTCAGGCAATAAAAATACAACGTATTTACTGGCTTTACAGATGATTTCCCAGGAAATTCAAAAAAGAACCCCCTGTACAATATTCTGAGGAGGACTTTCCTCTTGTTCAAAAGGTTTGTCGAGCCATTTTTGCAGGTCAATTTTTGCAAACATGTTTAATCTGATAAATGCCACCAGATTTGATAGATGCCAATTATATTTCGCCAGAGCTTTAAGGGCTTTTAACATCAATATGGTAATCAGCGCAGTCCATATCTGTATCATAACCGCATTCTCACTTGTTCCGATAAAAGATTTGATATGCAGCAGTTGCTTTATTTCCCTGAAAAACTTATGCAAAGCTTTCCATAAGTTTTTTCGTGAAAGCAAGCAATACCTCAATCTGGGCAAGAGCAGATCAACATGTTTCGATGCGCAAATTGCTGATGCGACAATTAGTCTGTCCCAATATATAATATTGTCGTTTCACCGGCGAATTTTAGATTACAGCTCATTTGACGGAATATTTGCTTCTGCCATTGAAGATGCCCTGCAAAACAGTATCGCTTGTGAATTGCAAAAAATGTTTTGGGTAATACTTGAAATATACAGTGATTTTACCGGTGTGGACATAATTGAAGTGACAAGGTCGATTTTCAGGGATGAACAAGCATGCGATAAAATAAGACTTCATAACCCTGTCTTTTTTAAAAATTTAAAAGAAAACCAAGCTGCATGATAATCAAAAATGTAAAATTACTTGCAACACGTTGTTATACAGGTATATGGAACGATAATGCTGTAAATGATACAATAAACCAGACTTCTAACATGTTGTATATATGATATTTATGAAGTCCAAATTAAAAGTTAATATAAATGCGATAAAAAAGAGCTTTATTCGATTAGTCAAAGGTAATTGCCTCCTTATCATCAAAATAGATTTCTTTTTTCAAAGCTATTTGTATAAACAATTTTTTTTAGAGCTCATGCTCAATTGTCATTGTTTCTTTTATGCCACCAAAAAACCTGTTAATTAAAAGTAACTTTTGATCAGCCGTGTTTATTTTGGTCTTGCCGAATGATTTTATGTAATATTCAAAAGTCATCCTGTCGCCGCTCAATATGTTGTTTCTAAGTTGCCATGCTTGAAATAAGTTCAATATTATAAAAAACATTGCATTGTGCTATTCAAATCACCGATTAAGTAGAAATTGTCAGTAGGATAAGTGTGAGTTTGCCCTATATGTTTTTGGCTTCAGCAATATTCTTAAAAGGAAATAATTAAATTTGCAAACTATTATCACAAAAATCATTGAAGTGAGAATCTATTATAAATCTCTTTTGTTATTTCACCTGTTTTTTACAGGAGTAATGTTGTTTTCTTGTGTTAGGAATAATGAATTCGAAATTGGTAAAAAAGTAAGCTGTGACGCTGAACTGGTCAGCAAGAACAAGAGGCAATTCGTAGCCAATAACGATAGTGCCTTTTTCTTCGATAGTGGCAATAAACAAACAAGTGTTGAAGCAAGGAGCGGGAAATATTCCGTTTATACTTTTCCCGGAAATAAAGCTTTTGCCTTTGGATTTAAATTAACTGATTTAAAGGCCGATACCTATTTGAGGCTATCTGTTTGGAGAAAATCAAAAGATGGCAAGGGGGCATTAGTGGCTTCCGCAAAAAAACCTAAGGATTATTACTCCGCTGTTTCTTATGCAGTTGAAAAAGGAGAAAATGGATGGGAAAGACTTGAATTGGAGGTTTTTATTCCTCCATTGGACAACTTTCGGGATGTTTTCAGCTTTTATGTTTGGAACAATAGTAAGGATACTGTTTATTTTGATGATTTTAGTATTGAAAGGTTGAAATCGAAAACATATCCGGTTTATAAAGAAAGCCCGTTGATTATCACTCTTGATACTAATGAATATCTGAAACTATACGAAAAACGTAAACGGGCATTGTCAAATGGCATCCTTCAAACGGCTGATAACGACTGGGTCAAGGCTATTGTTTTTGGGGACGGCAAAATGATGAAGGCTAAACTACGGCTTAAGGGCGATTGGTTGGATCACCTAAAAGGCGATAAGTGGTCGTTTCGCATAAAAATGAGGAAGAACAACGCATGGAAGAGAATGCGCACTTTTTCAATTCAAACACCTTTTGCAAGAAATTTCCTTATGGAATGGACCTCGCATAAACTTTATGATAACTGCGGTGTGCTTAGCACGCGCTACGGCTTCGTCCCTGTTTATATAAATAACCAAAACAAAGGCCTTTATGCTTATGAGGAGCATTTTGTCAAGCAATTATTGGAAAGCAGAAAAAGACAAGAAGGCCCAATAGTGAAATTTAACGAAGATGCATTTTGGCAGGTTCAGAAAATTGGCATAAAGACTTCGGGATGGCCATCCTTCCCTTATTACCAAGCTGCTGTTATCAGACCGTTTTCTGCATCCAAGATCATTGAAACCCCAACCCTTTACAAGCAGTTCCTAAATGCCCGGATATTAATGAACCAATATAAAAAGGGGCTTAAAGATGCTGATCAGATATTCGATATAGATAGGCTTGCTGCTTATTATGCGGTTTTGGATCTCACGCACGCCCGGCATGGCATGGCATGGCACAACCAAAGGTTTTATTATAATCCTATAATTGAAAAGTTAGAGCCAATAGCCTACGACGGCTATACTGATCATAGCAAACCCGATCTGTCGATAAATGACAATTTTGCCCATGTTGTTATTAATCAGGAATTAGTTGAGCCCGAGCAATATATGTATTATAGGTTTTTTAAGCAGACTAAGTTTGTGAATAAATATTTGTACTTTCTTAAAAAGTTTTCCGATGAGGGCTTTGTTGACCAGTTTGCTAAAAACATTAATGGTGAGGCTGTTTTATACGATTCGCTCTTGAGAAAGGAGTTTAACAACTACGACTTCAATTTTAACTTTTATAATGAGAGTGCCAAGGAAATACGAAATTATCTTCCTTCCTTAGAAAAGGAAATCGAGGTTTTTTTAGCCGGAAATGCTGATTTAAACGTAGAAAGCCCAATTTATTCTGATACCACTGTTTTTGAGGATACACCGGAATTTTTTGTTAATGCCTATTTGGAATCCATAGATGACGACAGTGTTGTCGTGAAAGTGTTTAATTATTACTCAAGGAAAATAATCATCCTTGGCACGGGTGTAAAAAGGAAATACGTTAGCAGTTACCAGCAACCCGCTATAAGTATGGGGGCTTATAATGGCGATACGGTGCAAGTTGTTGATGTTGAAACAGATACTGGATGTAACTATTTATTTTTCATGCTTGATGGAAGATTTGAGACTTATAAAGTTGGTATCAATAAGTGGCCATCGCCTCAAGGCCTGACTGCTCAACAGCAACTGGTTGAAACCGCAGAACTCGAATCATATAAAATTATTGAATCCATAAAAGGAAATGAGGTCGCGTTTAAAAATGGCAAGCATATTGTAAACTATAACATTATCATCCCCCCAGGCCATAAGCTGATAATCCCCTCAGGAACCACGATCGACCTTATAGACAGTGCCATGATAATTTCTTATTCGCCGGTTTTTATTAATGGGACTAAGGACGAGCCGGTCGTCATAAAGTCTTCTGACTTTAGCGCGAACGGTTTTACCGTCCTGCAAGCAGGGGGAAGGTCGAAGCTTCGAAATGTTAGGTTTGAGAATATGAATACACTGGATTATAAAGGATGGACATTAACGGGCTCGGTAACTTTTTACGAGTCGGATGTGGATTTGGACAACGCTAGTTTTTATCGTAACCAATGCGAGGATGCACTTAACATAAAGCGCTCCGATTTTTATATCAAAAACTCTTCCTTCGACTATATCTTCGGCGATGCCTTCGACTCGGATTTCTGCACCGGAACTGTCGATAATCTTGAGTTTACAAACATTGGCAACGATGCCATCGACTTCTCGGGAAGCGAGATAACAATACTTGACACCAGGATTTCCGGGGCACAGGACAAAGGCATAAGCGGCGGTGAGGAATCGTATCTTACAGTTAAAAATTGTTTCATCGAAAATGCTAATATCGGCATTGCCTCCAAGGATTTATCGGTGGTGGATATTTCTGATACAAAGATTGTTGACTGCAATTATGGATTGGTCCTCCTCCAGAAAAAACCTGAGTACGGCCCTGCTAAAATAGTTTTGGACAAGGTGTCGTTCGTCAACCCTAAAACAGAGAGGCTTATTGAGCAGGGCTCGGTAATTATCGAGGATGGAGAAACAACAAAAGGTAAGGAAAAAAATGCCGCTAAGATGTTCTATTAAAAAAATGACTTTCTTTGCGAAGAAAACACGAATAATAACTAATTAATATAAATAATATGAAAATTACTAAAATTGCCATGGCAATGTTGTTTGCCGCTATTATTGTCTCATCATGCAAAACTGTCAACGATGCGTTGGATGTTACTTTTGACACTAGCTTTAAATCAGACCTGAACATCGACGTGCCTGCAGGAACCAAAGCCGATATCAACGGGTCTTTCTCAGAAAGTGCCACCATCGATCCTATGGGAGACCCGAATGTCGCCAAATATGCCGATAACATCAAGAGCTTTGAGGTAACTGCCATTACAGGGAAGATTGTTGCCATCAACAAAGATGTAAACATAAGCAACTTTAATATAGCTGTTGCTTCTGCCACTATGAATGCTTCCTGGAATTTCCCGAGCGTCGCAGTTACGCAAGGTACCGAGCTCACTCTCTCAAACGATGATGGTCAATGGGATACAATAAACAGCATACTCGGCGACAAGGATGTGTTCACGGTTTCTGCCTCGGGCGAAACAGACCAGGACGATGTTCAGTTTAGCCTTCAAATTACTATTTCCACCAGGGTAACTGCTAATCCTTTGTAAAATACGCAGATAGAGAAGCATTCAAGGCTTCTTTTTGACATTAAGGCATTCAATATTTATCAATTAATATTGAATGCCTTTCCATTTATAAAAACCCCTTTATCTCGATTAAATCAGCAACTTCAAAGGTGCAGCCATTCAAAAATTCTTCTTTTTGGGGGTTGAAGAAAATCTGGTCGAGCCCTGCATTTTGCGCCCCTATGATATCCACCTTATAATCGTCTCCTATCATTATACTTTCTCCGGCATTTGTTCCGGCTTTCTCCAGGGCATATTTGAAAATCCTTAAATCCGGTTTCTTAACCCCGGCCTCCTCTGAGGTTATCACCTTGTCGAAGAACTTGTCCATGCCCGAGGATTTCAGTTTAAGTTCCTGTACCTCGCTGAAACCATTGGTGATAATATGCATTCGGTATTTCGGGAATAGATATTCGAGTATCTCTATTGCATTAGGGAAAAGGTTTACAAGCTTCGGGCTGATGACAGTATAGTCTTCGCCGATTTGTTCGGCCATTTTTTTATCGTCGATCCCGAAGTCAAGCAGCGTCAGGTGGAAACGCTTTCCTTTCAAAGCCTCTTTGCTTATCTCGCCCAGCCGGTAAAGGTCCCAAAGGCGGTTGTTATGAATGGTATAAGCATCGTGGAAAGCACCTGCGTTTTCAACGCCCTGATATACAAGTTCGTACTTGTCGTGAATGATGTCGAAAGCCTGCAATGCGCTTTTTTCGAAGTCCCATAATGTACGGTCGAGGTCGAAAAAAATATGTTTATAGGTTTTTGTCATAATTTTATAATTTGATTTCGAAGGAGTATGTTCTGAACACTTATGTCCTGATGTTGTTATCTTGAACACTAAAATTGTTTCCTGAAGTTTTTCAGTTGCTCCTCGATCAGGCCGATCCGTTCTTTTGCATCGGATAGCTTCTTGCGTTCCTTATCCACCACCGCTTTTGGGGCATTGTTTACGAATCTCTCGTTCGATATTTTCTTGATGACAGAAAGTATAAAACCCCTGATATATTTTATTTCGGCCTCGAGTTTTGCTATTTCTGCTACAATGTCGATGGAGGAGGTCAGGGGGACATAAAACTCCCGGGAACCAACAATAAAGCTAATACTGCCCTCGGGTTTGTCGTCAACAATTTCCACCTTTTCGATATTACAAATCTTTTGTACCAAAGGATAAAGTGCAAAATCTGATTTTCCAGCTTTTCTTAGCAGTAGCTTAAGGCTTTCCTTTTGAGGGATGTTCTTTTCCCGCCTTATGGTCCTTATGCCAACAATAATATTCTCGGCAGTCTGGAAATTGTTAATAACAGACTCGTCAAAGGTTTGGGAAACGGGAGTACGTGAAACGATTATATCATCTCCGGCTTCCCTTTCCTTTATGAGATGCCATATTTCTTCAGTTATAAATGGGGCAAATGGGTGCAGGATTTTCATCAATTTCTCGAAGAACTCTATTGTTTTGTCATAAGTTCGGGTGTCGATAGGCTGTTGATACGCAGGTTTTGCAATCTCAAGATACCAGCTGCAGAAATCATCCCATATAAGTTTATAGGTGGCCATAAGGGCTTCGGAAATCCGGTAGCTGTCAAAACTTTTTTCTATCTTGTTTAAAACCTGGTTGAATCTGGCCTCAAACCACTCTATGCCCATTTTATTGCTTTCGCTCTGGGCCAGTTTGTCGTCAACCGGCCAGCCTTTTACCAAGCGCAATGCATTCCATATCTTATTCGAGAAGTTTCGTCCTTGCTCAACGAGCGATTCGTCGAAGGGCAGATCGTTTCCGGCAGGTGAGGTCAGTAGCATCCCTACTCTAACCCCGTCGGCACCAAATTGCTTGATCAGGTCGAGGGGGTCGGGGGAGTTGCCTAGTGACTTCGACATCTTACGACCCAGCTTATCCCTAACAATACCTGTGAAGTAAACGTTTTTAAAAGGTATTTCTTTACGGTATTCGTTACCGGCCATAATCATCCTGGCTACCCAAAAGAAAATAATCTCCGGCGCTGTTACCAGATCATTGGTCGGATAATAATAATTAACATCTTTGTTCTCAGGATGTCTTATTCCGTCGAAAACGCTTATCGGCCATAGCCACGACGAGAACCAGGTGTCCAGGACATCTTCGTCCTGTGTCAGGTCCCCGGCTTTTATGTCCGGCATATTAAACTCGGTTTTTGCTTTTTCCAATGCTTCTTCCAGGTTTTTCGCAACAAGTATTTCGCCCCCGGGCAGATAATAAACAGGAATGCGCTGTCCCCACCATAGCTGGCGGGAGATATTCCAGTCCCTAAGGTTTTCCATCCAGTGCCGGTAGGTGTTCTTGAATTTTGCAGGATGAAACCGTATGCTTCCGTTTTCAACAACTTCGAGCGCTTCTTTGGCAAATTCCGACATTTTTAAAAACCACTGCAGGCTAAGCTTAGGCTCGATGACCTCGTCCGTCCTCTCCGAAAAACCAACTTTATTTATATAATCCTCAATCTTGTTCAAATGGCCTGATTTCCTTAAATCTTCCACTATCTCGTCGCGAACATCGAATCTGTCTTTCCCTATATACAATCCGGCTTTTTCGCTCATGCTCCCGTCATCGTTGAATATATCGATGGATTTAAGCTTGTGCTTGAGGCCGATTTCATAGTCGTGGATATCGTGCGCGGGAGTGATCTTAAGTGCCCCGGTTCCAAATTCCCTGTCAACGTATTCGTCTTGTATTACCGGGATTGCCCTGTTAACCAACGGAACGATTACTTTTTTCCCTTTGAATTTCGCAAACCTCTCATCTTCAGGATGGACGCAAACGGCTGTGTCGCCCAATATTGTCTCCGGACGTGTCGTGGCTATGGTGATATGGTTGTCCTCGCCCTCAACTTCATAGTCTAAATAATAGAGCTTGCTTTTGATTTCTTTATGGATAACTTCCTCATCGGAAACTGCTGTTTTTGCTTTAGGGTCCCAGTTGACCATACGTATCCCCCTGTAAATCAACCCCTTGTTGTATAAATCTATAAAAACCTGTATTACAGAATCATATAAAGCCTCGTCCATGGTAAAGCTAGTCCTGTCCCAGTCGCAGGAAGCGCCCAGTTTTTTTAGCTGTTCGAGGATGATGCCCCCGTGTTTTTCTTTCCATTCCCAGGCATGCTCCAGGAATTCATCACGGCTTAAATCGTTTTTGTTGATGCCCTCGGCCATAAGCTTGGCAACAACTTTTGATTCGGTAGCAATACTGGCATGATCGGTGCCCGGGACCCAGCACGCATTTTTGCCCTGCATGCGTGCCCGCCTGATCAGAACATCCTGGATCGTGTTGTTTAGCATATGCCCCATGTGAAGAACACCTGTAACGTTCGGCGGTGGGATGACAATAGTATATGGTTCTCTCTCATCGGGTTCCGAATGGAAATAGTTTTTCCCCATCCAATACGAATACCACTTTTCCTCTATTGATACAGGATTATATTTACTGGCAATTTCCATGTTTAATTCAATTTTTTTTGAGTTTGCAAAAATAGGAAAAAACAGATTTGAAAAGCCGGCAACATACGATAGTTTCAAAAGCGGTGGCCGCCAGGGGGCAAACTCACACATTAGCATCAAAGCCCCGGATATGAACAGGATCTTTTATTTACATTTGTGATAGGGCGCCGATTCGCCCAAATCACCTGTTAGTTCAATATTATCGGGTGGAAAATGCGTGTTTGCCCGGGGAGGCTAATCCTTAAAACCGAAAAATACCGATAATTTATTTCTTGATGAACAGGAGATGGGCCTTTAGGCTCCCATAAGTTTAAACTGGCATTATCATTCCCGTGCTTAAACCACATATTTGATTTGTGGATAAAGATTTTACAAAGCGAAAAACAAAAACTTGCTCAGGGGAAAAAATTATCTATTTTTGTCGCTCACGTAAAAAACGTATGTATAACTAAAATCAATAATTATGTTTAAAGGTCATCCTAAAGGACTGTATGTCTTTTTATTTGCGAATATGGGGGAACGCTTCGGCTATTATACCATGATTGCTATTTTCACATTGTTTCTTCAGGCTAAGTTTGGAATGACATCCAAGGAAGCAGGCCATGTTTATGGATTGTTTCTGTTCGGGATTTATTTTATCCCTTTAATCGGGGGGCTGTTGGCTGATAAGGTGCTTGGATTCGGTAAAACCATAACCTTGGGTATTATTTTAATGATAGTGGGTTATGCCTTGCTGTCGAACACCAGTAACGGACTGATCGGGATTTATGTTGCCTTGGCAGTAATATCGGTTGGTACCGGGTTTTTCAAAGGCAACTTGCAGGCCATGGTAGGAAGGCTTTACGATCAAAGCGGAATGGGGAAGCTCAGGGATGCGGCTTTCAGCTTATTTTATATGGGAATAAACATAGGGGCGTTTTTCGCGCCAAGTGCAGCCGAGGCTATGAACAACTTCATGATGAAAAAAGACGGCTTCACTTATAGCGGCAAAATCCCTGAATTGGCCAACGAATATTTGATAAAAGGTGATTCTTTTGAAAAAGCAGGCGACTTGATGAAATACGCCAAAGAAAATATCATATCTGGCGGATATCAATTTACTGATTTAAAAGCCTTTAGTGCCGATTATATTAATTCCGTCAGCCAATCGTACAGTTATGGCTTTGGTATAGCGGCAATCAGTATCTTGCTTTCCATGATTATTTTCCTTGCTTTTAGGAAAACATATAAGCAAATTGATGTAAAAGTGAGCAAGAAGGACTCTGATAGCGATGCTGTAGTTATTCCTGACCTTCCGCCTGAGCAAAATAAAAAACGCCTGGTGGCACTTGGATTGCTGTTCCTCGTCAACATCTTCTTCTGGATGTCGTTTCATCAAAATGGGTTTACCCTAACCCTTTTTGCCCGCGACTTCACCGTAACAACGGTTTCTCCTGCAACATACTCGTTATTCGATTTAACATCCTTGCTCCCGATCATTGCAGCAATTATCGGCCTTGTTTTCATTTTCGATAAAACTGCAAACAAAGCAAAGAAATTAATCGGAGGTGCTTTGACGCTTGCTGGCTTGGTAATGGCATATTATGTTATTAGTGGCTATAATGTTGATGGAATGCCTATCAACCCTATAAAATTCCAGCATTTCAACCCTATTTTCATTGTTTTCATCACACCGATAATTATAGCGATATTCACTAAGCTGAATAAAAAAGGGAAAGAGCCGTCATCACCTCGGAAAATCGGTATCGGCCTTGTTCTGGCCGCCTTTAGCTTCGGGATCATGGTAGTTGCGGCCATGCAGTTCGGCAACTCCAACGACCCGGTTGACGATGCGCTCCGGGTTACTCCTTTTTGGTTGATCGGCACCTATTTTAGCTTGACGATATCCGAATTGTTCTACAGTCCTATCGGGATTAGCTTCGTTTCAAAAGTTGCTCCGCCAAAATTGGCCGGTATTGCCCAGGGTGGTTGGTTTGCCTCAACCGCAATTGGTAATTTGCTTGCCGGCTTCATCGGCGCCTTCTGGGACGGATGGCAGATGTGGCAATTCTTCCTTCTTCTGGTCGTTATGCTCATGCTTTCGGCAGTGTTCATCTTCAGCATTATGAGGACACTGGAAACCGCCACCGACCATTAAGGATAAATAATATGTTTTTGCAAGGCGTTGAACACTATCTAACGGTAAGTTCAACGCCCTTTTTTATATAACGATCTTAAACTGTTTGATCATCGAAGATAAAGCTTATCCCTGGGGTCATAAAAGACCATACAACTCGTATGCGCAATACTTTGAGCGCAACTTTGGCGAGAGGGTTCAAAAAACCACGATAGATGCAGGCTTCACTTGTCCTAACCGCGACGGAAAGGTGGCTCGCGGTGGTTGTACTTACTGCAATAACGATGCTTTCAACCCTTCATACAACGATTCGGGAAAAGCTGTCGAAGTTCAAATTGAGGAAGGTGTTGTGTTTCACGCAAGGCGTTATAGAAGGGCAAAAAAATTCCTTGCATATTTCCAGGCCTATTCCAATACTTATGCCCCGCTCGAAAAATTGAAGGAAATTTATGGTCCGGCCCTCGAAAAAGAGAATGTGGTAGGATTGGTGATAGGTACCCGCAGCGACTGTATGGACGAGGAAAAACTGAAATATTTTGCCGATGTCCAAAAAACACATTATGTGATTATCGAATACGGCATTGAAAGTACTTATGACAAAACCCTGAAGCGTATTAACAGAGGTCACGATTTTAGGAACCTTGTGGACATGTTGCACCTTAGCAAGGAATACGGACTGAAAACAGGCGGACATCTGATTTTTGGGTTGCCCGGCGAAAGCCGCAAGGAGATGATGGACCAGGTTAAAGTCATAAACGATTTGCCCCTCGACAACATCAAGTTCCACCAATTGCAGATAATAAAAGGAACGGCAATGGCCAAAGAGTACAAAAACAATCCCGAAAACTTCAACCTCTTCGGAAAAGATGAGTATATCGACTTCGTTGTTGAATTTCTTGAGAGGCTCAGGCCTGAAATTGTTGTAGAACGGTTTGCCGGGGAAGTGCCGCCAAGATTTCTTGTCAGCGAAGGTTGGGGGAATATAAGATATGACCAAGTAAGCAATGCGATAGAAAAGAGGTTGTTGGAGATGAATAGCCGTCAAGGAATAAAATTTGGCATTGCCCAGCAAAAATAAATTTAACCATTGTTGATTAATTGTCCTGTTCAATGGATGGCAGTTGCGTCATTTGAGTATTTTTGTCAATTATAAACTATTGAGAGTGAAAGAATTTTTAAATCAACTAAATACGGACCAGCGCGCTGCTGTTGAGGCTGTTGAAGGCCCTGTAATGGTAATTGCAGGGGCAGGGTCGGGAAAAACAAGGGTGCTTACATATCGAATTGCCAACTTGCTCACCCTTGGTGTTGACCCCTTTAACGTGCTTGCTTTAACCTTTACAAATAAAGCTGCCAGGGAGATGAAGGAAAGGATAATGCAGCTTATCGGCGACCGCGAAGGGCGCAATGTTTGGATGGGCACCTTCCACTCCATTTTCGCCAAGATCCTGCGTATCGAAGGCCATCAGCTGGGCTATCCGTCGAACTATAGTATTTACGATTCCGACGACAGCAAAAGGCTAATAAGGAACATCATCAAAGAAATGGATCTGGACAACAAGATTTATTCGTATTCCTATGTTGCCAACCGCATTTCCATGGCTAAATCATCGCTGATATCACCTGAGGATTATGCCAACAGCCCTGAGGTTATCGCTGCCGACGAAAGCGCCCGCAAACCTGAGATCAAGAATATTTATCGAACATATAATATGCGGCTTCGCCGTGCCGATGCTATGGATTTCGACGATCTGCTCTTCAACACCTATCTGCTCTTCAGCAAATTTGCCGCTACGCTCCTCAAATACCAAAAAAAGTTCCGTTATATTATGGTCGATGAGTATCAGGACACCAATCAGGCTCAGTATCTGATACTTAAGAAACTTGCCGCCAATACCGAGAATATTTGTGTCGTTGGCGATGATGCCCAAAGTATTTATGGCTTCCGCGGCGCCAATATCAGCAATATGCTGAACTTCAAAAATGATTATCCCGATTACAAACTACATAAGCTGGAGCAAAACTATCGTTCCACGAAAAATATTGTTGAAGCAGCAAATCAGGTGATTTCGTATAATAAAAATCAAATTAAGAAAAAGGTTTGGACAGATAATGTAAAAGGGAATAAAATAGGATATATTCATGCGTCAAGCGATACCGAGGAAGGTAATTTGGTGGCAAATTCCATTTTTGAATATAAAATGAACAACCAACTGCCAAATAGTGATTTCGCAATACTTTATCGTACCAATGCCCAATCCCGATCAATGGAGGAGGCACTTCGCAAATAGAATATCCCTTATAAGATCTATGGTGGGCTGTCGTTTTACAATCGTAAGGAAATAAAGGACTTGCTTGCTTATTACCGACTTGTCATTAATAATAAGGATGAGGATTCGCTGCAAAGGACAATCAACACGCCTGCCCGCGGGATCGGCAAGACTACCATGGAGAAGATTACTGTTGCCGCTGACGAGAATGGGGTTAATATGTGGGAGGTGCTTAATGACCCGGGAAAATACAAGCTTAGCCTCAATACCGGTCTGTTAACAAAAATAAACAATTTTACTACCTTGATAAAAAGCTTTGCCGCCGAGATGCGCAAAAAAGATGCTTATGAGTCCGCCCGTCATATTGCCGTTTCATCCGGGATATTAAAAATGTATCGCGAGGATGATGCACCCGAGGCCATAAGCAGGGTTGAGAATATTGATGAGCTCTTGAACGGCATCAAGGAGTTCGTTGATCGAGGCGCGAAAGAAAGCCAAGGTGATCTGGAAAATCAGGGAACCCTGGAAGAATTTATGCAGGATGTGTCCTTGCTCACCAACCAGGACAACGAAGATGAGGAAGACAAGGATAAGGTAACGCTCATGACCATTCACTCGGCCAAGGGCCTGGAATTTCCTTATGTTTACGTTGTCGGCCTCGAAGAAAACCTTTTTCCTTCGATACAAGCAATCAACACCCGCTCCGACCTGGAGGAAGAGCGCCGATTGTTTTATGTTGCCATCACCAGGGCGGAGACCCAGGTTACGCTTAGCTTTGCCGAAAGCAGATACCGCTGGGGACAGTTTACGCTTACCGAACCCAGCCGCTTCCTGGAAGAAATTGACGAGAATCTTGTCGATATGCCCCACAGACCATCAAAAAACAATATGCAAAGCGGGGACTTGTTTGGCGACAGAACAACCGCGCTGCCAAAGAAGAACATGAAAGCCGTTTCTTCAGTTGCCACGACGAATACAAGTTTCGAGGAATCGGACACCACTATCTTGCAAACAGGCATGAAAGTAGAGCATCCGAAATTCGGGAAAGGCAAGGTTACGTCAGTTGAAGGAAACGGACCCAACAAGAAAGCAACAGTGTTCTTCAACGGAGTCGGGCAAAAAAGCCTGTTGCTTCGCTTTGCTAAATTGAAAATTCTATCGTGAGATATCTCACAGGTGAAATTTTATAAGCCCTATAAGCAAATATTCAGTACTTTTGCGCAATAATTTTTAAAATAAGCTAGTTATCTCAATAACTTAAATAATATGGAATATAATACTAAAAGAGAAAGCATGGCTATTCCCGAATACGGACGGAATATCCACAAAATGATAGATTACTGCATCAGCATCGAGGACAGGGAGAAGCGCAATGCAACTGCTGAGACCATCGTAAGGGTTATGAGGCAAATGAACCCCTCTTCTGCCAAAAGCCACGATTTTGAACATAAGCTTTGGGATCATCTGCATATAATTTCCGGTTTTAACCTCGATATCGACGCTCCTTTTCCTGCGCCGAAAAAAGAAGAAATTAGTCGCAAACCCGAGAAATTGGAATACTCGCAAAAGACCATGGCATTTCCCCATTACGGAAAACATATCGAGAAAATAATTGATTCCGTTTCGCAGATTCCTGATGGCGATCAAAAAGATGCTATTGTCCTGGCTATTGCCAATTACCTTAAAAAATCATATTTGACGTGGAACAGGGATTCGGTAAACGATGAAACTGTTTTAAAACATCTTGCGGATTTGTCGAACGGGAAATTACATCTAAAGGAAGAATACAGCTTGATATCCAACTCCGAGGCATTGTCAAAGCCTAAAAAGCAAAAAAACATCGTAAACAAAAAAGCCATGGCCTTGGCCCAGGCCAATAAAAGAAAACGTAGAAGAAGGTAGTTGAAATGGGCTCTTTTAGAATAAAAGGAGGTAAAAAATTATCGGGGACCATAAGTCCCCAGGGAGCAAAAAACGAAGCCCTGCAAGTCATTAGTGCCGTATTGCTTACCGATGAAGATGTATCAGTCTCCAATATTCCCGATATAAGAGATGTCAACAAGCTCATAGGCTTGCTTGAGAGCCTTGGTGTCAAGGCTGTAAAAACGGCTGACAACCAGTATGTTTTCAATGCATCGAGAGTTGATATAGAGAAAGTATATTCCAATGCTTATTATAAGAGCGCAGCAAGTATCAGGGGGAGCGTGATGCTGCTGGGCCCTATGGTCGCAAGGTTTGGAAAAGGATTCCTGCCCCAGCCCGGCGGGGATAAAATAGGCCGCCGCCGACTTGATACCCATTTTACCGGACTCGAAAAACTTGGTGCCGAATTCAATTTTGACGAAACAGAAAAGTGTTATCATATAAAGGCTGGTAAACTTAAAGGCACTTCTATGTTATTAGAGGAAGCATCGGTTACCGGTACTGCTAATATATTGATGGCAGCAGTTTTGGCCAAGGGCGAAACAACAATCTTTAATGCCGCCTGTGAACCATATTTGGTCCAGCTCAGCAAGATGCTTAATAATATGGGTGCTGATATTAAGGGCATTGGCTCAAACATGCTCAAAGTAAAGGGAGTTGATAAACTTCACGGCACGAATCATGTCATGCTTGCCGACATGATAGAGGTGGGCAGCTTTATTGGTTTAGCAGCCATGACACAGTCCGAAATAACGATTGCCAACGTCAAGCTTGACGACCTGGGCTTGATACCCGTTGTATTTAAGCGTTTGGGCGTTAAGCTCGAACAAAAGGGAAATGATATTTTTATACCCGGGCAAGATCATTATAGCATAGAGAACTATATCGATGGTTCGATAATGAGCATTGCCGATGCGCCCTGGCCGGGATTCACACCCGACCTGATAAGTATCGTGCTCGTGGTGGCAACCCAGGCAAAAGGCAGCGTGCTCATCCATCAGAAAATGTTTGAAAGCCGATTGTTTTTCGTTGATAAACTGATAGATATGGGTGCCAGGATAATACTTTGCGATCCTCATAGGGCCACTGTTATAGGCTTGAACCATGAGTTTCCGTTCAGGGGCATCAAGATGAGCTCGCCCGATATCAGGGCTGGCGTTGCACTGCTCATAGCAGCCCTTTCAGCCACCGGGACAAGCGTGATCGACAATATTGAGCAAATTGACAGGGGATATCAAAACATCGACCTGCGCTTAAGGGAACTTGGCGCCGATATAGTGAGGGTCTAAGTCTCACAATCAGGTTTTGCAGAAGCCCCATTTAGTGTTTCCCCAGTATGGGACATTGCCTTAATGCCAGCCTTGCATGCACGTTTCGGGATATTATTTAAAACCCTGTCAAATTGACAACATTTTTGCTTGGCAATATATTTGATAGGCAGTCATACCTAATTAATTTTAGAAAATAACATGGGAAAAAAGGATAAAGAAAATATTGCTGCCGACGACAAGCAGATGGAAGACGTAAGCTTTGAAGACCATATCGATGGAGATGAGATTGTTGAAGAAGAAAGCAAATCACCTAAGACAACAAGGAAATCAAGGTCGAAAAAGAAAAGCGGGAAGGATATTATTGCCGCATATGAGGAAAAGTGCGAAGATCTCAACGATAAATACTTAAGGCTTTATTCGGAGTTCGACAACTACAGGAAACGTACGTCCAAGGAAAGACTGGATCTGTTAAAAACAGCATCACAGGATATCATGGTAGAGCTGCTGCCGGTTTTGGATGACTTTGACAGGGCCTTGCAGTCGATGACGGATCATAATGCACAGGAGGAGTCGGTTAAGGGGGTTGAGCTGATTTACAATAAACTTTTTACTTTGCTGAAGCAGAAAGGCCTTGAGCCGATGGAAGCGCAAGGAAAGGAATTTAATACCGATTATCATGAGGCGATAACGAACATTCCTGCCCCGAACAAGAAGATGAAGGGAAAAGTTGTGGACGTTGTTCAGAAAGGTTATCTGTTGAACGGCAAGATCATCAGGTTTGCTAAAGTTGTAGTAGGGAATTAACATTAAAGAATTTACATGAGCAAAAGGGATTATTACGATATATTGGGAGTTTCAAAAAGCGCATCTGCCGATGAGCTGAAAAAGGCTTACCGGAAGATGGCCATTAAATATCATCCCGACAAAAACCCCGATAACAAAGAGGCCGAGGAAAAGTTCAAGGAAGCTGCCGAAGCCTATGAGGTGCTGAGCGATCCGCAGAAAAAATCCCGCTACGATCAGTTTGGCCATGCAGGTATGTCAGGTTCCGCCGGATTTGGCGGTGGAGGTGGGGGCATGTCAATGGACGATATCTTCAGCCATTTCGGTGATATTTTCGGTGGCGCCTTCGGAGGGAGCTTCAGTAGCGGCGGATTTGGGAGCAGCGGAAGACGACAAAGGGTGAACAGAGGCTCTAACTTAAGAGTTAAGGTTAAGCTTAGTTTGTCGGAAATTGCCAACGGTGTCGAAAAAAAGATAAAACTAAAAAAGTATGTTCCTTGTGGTGCATGCCACGGTAGCGGTGCCGCCAACGGTAGCGGTAAGTCAACATGTACTACTTGTAACGGCCATGGACAGGTAAGGCAGGTAACAAATACGTTCCTGGGGCAAATGCAAACAACCTCGACATGCCCCGCTTGTAATGGTGAAGGTGAGATAATTACAAGTAAATGTACTGTTTGTCATGGAAACGGAATCGTTAAGAGCGATGACATCGTAAGCATTAAAATACCTGCCGGCGTTGCCGAAGGCATGCAGCTTTCGGTGAGCGGTAAAGGAAATGCAGCTGCCAGGGGCGGTGTCCCGGGCGACTTGCTGGTGCTGATAGAGGAAGAGCCTCACCCGGATCTTATCCGCGACGAGAACAACCTCCTTTATGACCTTTATATAAATTTTGCCGACGCTGCACTTGGAACTTCAGTGGAAGTGCCGACTATTGACTCAAAAGCAAGGATAAAAATCGCCCCGGGGACACAGGGCGGCAAAGTACTGCGGTTAAAAGGCAAGGGAATACCCGATGTTAACGGTTACGGCAGGGGCGACATCCTGGTGAACGTAAATATCTGGACGCCTAAAAGCTTGTCGAAAGATGAAGCTGCTTTGTTGGGGAAATTACGGCACTCCCCAAACTTTAGGCCTGCGCCTACGGCAAAGGATAGATCTTATTTTGACAGGATGAGGGAGTTCTTCAGCTAAATTCGTGTCATTATAACAATGAATTATGCAACTCTAACATAAATACATGATGATGTACGCCCTCGAAGCAAAAAATGTAAGCAAGACCTATGTTAACCACAAGGCACTCGACAATGTCTCAATTCAGGTTGAGGAGGGAAGCGTTTTTGGCCTGCTTGGGCCCAACGGCGCAGGCAAGACAAGCCTTATCCGGATCATCAACCAGATTTCCGTAATGGACCAAGGGGAGATATTGCTGAACGGACATAAAATAAAACCCGCCGATACTGCCCTGATAGGATATCTTCCGGAGGAAAGAGGCCTCTATAAAAAAATGAAGGTCGGGGAACAGGCGGTGTATCTTGCACAGTTAAAGGGTGTTAAGAAACAAGATGCCATAAAGCAACTGAAAATTTGGTTCGAGAAGTTTGAGATTGCCGGCTGGTGGAACAAAAAAGTTGAAGAGCTTTCAAAAGGGATGCAGCAAAAACTGCAGTTTATAGCAACAGTGATGCACAATCCTAAATTACTTATCTTCGATGAGCCTTTCAGCGGTTTCGACCCCATTAATGTCAATATCCTTAAACAGGAAATATTAAATCTGCGCAATGAGGGTGCAACGGTTATCTTCTCTACACATAATATGGCCTCAGTAGAAGAGCTTTGCGATCATATCGCTTTGATAAACAACTCCAAAGTAATCCTCTCGGGTGAAATAAACGAGATCAAGAATAGGTATAAACCAAACATCTTCAAGGTAGAATACAATGCTGAAAACATACTGCATGTTGATGAAGCAAGATTCGAGATCGTATCGGACGAAAGCAAAAATGGAGTTAAGGCGGCTGATATAAGGCTCTTAAACGGTTCGCGGTCAAACGACCTGATAAACGCGCTCATCGCACAATGCGAAATAAAATCGTTTAACGAAATATTGCCCAGCATTAACGATATATTTATAAAAGAGGTAAAGGCTTGATATTTATTGTCATGGAATGATAAATTGCATCTCGTTGAAATTTTAAATCTATTATTGTGAACAAAATTTTTCTGATAATACAAAGGGAGTACCTGAGCAGGGTAAAAAAGAAATCGTTTATCATTATGACCTTTTTGGGCCCTGTTTTGATGGCCGCCATGATGATACTTCCGGCCTTTCTGGCCGATTGGAGCGAGGCCACCCATAAAAATGTGGCCGTGCTGGACGAGAGCGGATGGTATTACGGGAAATTCAAGGATCAGGACAACATTAGTTTTTATCAGGTTCATGACGATCTCGACGCAGACAAGGAAAAGGCACTTTACGAAAAGGGCGATTTGTTTCTCTACATCCCCAAGACCGAATTGAACATTCCTGTTTATGCCGAGTTGTTTTCGACCAAACAAGCGGGTTTAAACATAACATCATACATAAAATCGGTGATGAAAAAGGAAGCAGAGAACAAAAAGCTTCTTGCTTCGGGCATCGACCCCAATGTGATAAAGTCCTCAAAAGTTGATGTCAAGCTCTCCACTATCCGTGTTGAGGAAGGTGGCATAGAAAAGAAAAGCAATACCGAAGTCGAGGTTGGCCTGGCAATCTTCGCCGGGATAATGATATACTTCTTTATTTTCATGTTCGGCGCCCAGGTCCTAAAAGGTGTAATGGAAGAAAAGCAAAGCCGAATCGCCGAAGTTATCCTCTCATCGGTTAAGCCATTCCAGCTTATGATGGGCAAGATAATAGGAATTGCTATGGTAGGCCTGACACAATTTTTGTTGTGGATTATCCTTACCGGGGTATTTCTCGGCATTTTCCAGTCCGGGATATTTGGGGGCGATACCGATATGCTGGGCATGCTGTCGCAGGGCGGGACTACTTCCCAAGTTGTGGCCGCAGGGCCGGATGTGGCTTCTGCCGATCCCTTTGCCATGGTGACAGAGGTTATTTCGGGGATTAACTTCAAGATAATGATATTTAGCTTCTTGTTTTATTTCCTGGCGGGATATCTGCTGTTTGCGTCACTTTTTGCGGCCATCGGCGGCGCTGTTGACCACGATACCGATACCCAGCAGTTTATGCTCCCGGTTTCCATTCCCCTGATTTTCTCAGTTGCCATGTCGGGCGTAATCGTCAGCCAACCTGACAGCAGTTTGTCGTTTTGGCTATCGATGATACCGCTTACCTCACCCGTTATCATGATGATACGCATACCTTTCGGTGTGCCTGTCTGGCAAATTGCTTTGTCCATGAGCCTATTGGTTGCCGGGTTCGTCGCGTCCACCTGGATGGCCGGAAAGATTTATCGAACAGGAATATTAATGTACGGCCAAAAAGTTAATTATACCATTTTGTGGAGGTGGCTGAGGCAAAAGCGTTGAAACCCCCAGTGTCCGTTGATGGCTGTTTATGGAATGTCTTTGATAGCACTACTTGCTTGGCAGCCAAATTTAAAGACATGGTTTTGTATTGAGAATATTCAATAGCATGCCTAAAACAAATGAGTGATATTAAAATTGTTAAATGTCAAATATTATTCTAATTTTGCACCCTCAAAAATTTGATTAAAATAATTAATAAAATTTACAAATGCAGAACAGAGGAGCTATAAAGTTTTTTGCAATCGCCTTTGCATTGGTTTGTTTATATCAGCTTAGTTTTACTTTCTTCGCTTATCGTGCTGAAAGTCAGGCTAAGGAATATGCCGTAAACGAAACTGCTCAGCAATTGGCAAAAGATCTGGCCAACGGAAATGAAGTTTTGGAATCATATTATATGGATTCCATTTCCAAAAAAAGAGAAAGTTACTATACCGACAGTATAGCAAATGTCGTTGTTTATAATCTTGGTATTGCGAAATACACCTACAAGGACGTAAAAGAGCGCGAAATCAACTTAGGCCTTGACCTCAAAGGCGGGATGAACGTTACCCTTGAGGTCTCGGTTGCCGATATCGTTAACGCCTTGTCGGGTAAAAGCCAGGATCCTGTTTTTCGCCAGGCAATGACACTTGCGCATCAAAAACAAAAAAACAGCGGACAGGACTTTGTAACTCTTTTTGGTGAGTCGTTCAACGAGATCGACCCAAACGCGCGTTTGGCCTCAATCTTCCTGTTCGAGTTTAAAGACAAAGGCATTACGACCAACTCGACCAATGCTGAAGTGTTGGCGGTAATAAGAACAGAAGCCGAAGGTGCCATCGACAGGTCTTTCCAGATCCTTCGCACTCGTATCGACCGCTTCGGGGTTGCGCAGCCAAACATCCAAAAACTTGCAACTTCGGGCCGCATCCTTATCGAGCTGCCTGGCATCAAAGACCCGCAGCGCGTGAGGAAGCTCCTGCAAGGAACAGCGAAGCTAGAGTTCTGGGAAACATATAATTTCTCCGAGGTTTATACTTATTTCGACGAGGCAAACAAAAAACTACGCTCAGAAAAAGTAATTGAGAAAAGCGTTGAAGCCGAAGGTGCCGATAAAACAGCACAAAATATTGATTCGCAGGAAGAAACTGTAAAAGCAGTTGAGGATAATGAAATTGCCGAGGCTGTTGACAATGCTGCCGATACTTCTTCCAATAAGTTACTCGAACAAATCGAAACAGATACCAGTGCAGCCTCCAAAGACGCAAATTTTGAAAAATATGCACAGGACAATCCTTTATATGCTTATTTGATGCCATCGTACAGCACCGACCAGAATGGAAGGCCTTATGCTGTTAAAACCGCAAGGATGGGTATGGCTGCCATTAAAGATACTGCGCGCATCAACAATATGCTGCGCAAGGTAAGGGATGTCTTCCCAAGGGAAATGCGCCTGGTCTGGAGCGTCAAGCCTCAGCCCGAGACTCCCAACTTCCTCCAGCTGGTTGCTTTAAAAGCAAGCTCGCGAGACGGAAGTGCCGCCATGAGCGGCGATGTTGTCTCTGATGCACGTCAGGATTACGGTCAGAATGGACAAGTTACCGTTGATCTTCAAATGGATTCACAGGGAGCCAAAATATGGAAAAGGCTGACAGGGGAAAATGTTGGCCGACAGGTTGCCATAGTGCTCGACGATTATGTTTATTCGTTCCCTGTCGTAAACGATGAAATACCAAGCGGTCGCTCAACAATTTCAGGTGGCGGAATGACCATTGAGGAAGCACAAGACCTTGCGAACATTCTTAAGGCAGGTAAATTGCCAGCAGCCGCGCGCATAGTCGAAGAAAGTGTTGTCGGGCCATCATTGGGCCGTGAGGCGGTAAAAGCCAGCATGAACTCTTTCATCCTAGCGTTTTTCCTTGTATTGGCTTATATGATAGTATATTATAGCCGCGCAGGCGTCGTTGCTAATATCGCCCTTATCACCAACATCTTCTTCCTTTTTGGTGTTCTTGCATCAATAGGCGCGGTGTTAACCTTGCCGGGTATGGCAGGTATAGTCCTTACCCTGGGTATGGCAGTCGATGCCAACGTAATTGTCTATGAGCGTATTAAAGAGGAGGTCAGGGCCGGGAAGGGCTTGCAACTTGCAATTGTTGACGGTTATAAAAACGCCTACTCCGCCATTGTTGACGGTAACGTAACTACCTTGTTGACAGGTATAGTCCTTTATGTATTCGGTTCAGGCCCTGTTCAGGGTTTCGCAACTACCCTTATCATCGGTATCCTTTCTTCCTTGTTTACTGCCATCTTTATCACAAGGATGACATTTACATGGATGCAAAAGAAAAATATACCAATCACCTTCGCCAACAAGAAGACTGCCAACGTGCTTTCTGCTACAAAGTTCAACTTCATCGGAAGCCGCAAAAAAGCATATATGTTCTCGCTTGCCCTTATTATCATTAGTATTGGCTCGTTGGCAATCCACGGATTGAACTTCGGAATCGACTTTACTGGAGGCCGTACTTATCTTGTTCGTTTCGACAAAAACGTAAATACTGTTGATGTCAGGAAATCCCTTACCGCTTCCTTTGATAATGTAGCCCCTGAGGTTAAAACTTTCGGTTCCTCGAACCAGATAAAGGTTACGACTAAATTTCTTATCCAGGACGAAGGAACAGAGGTTGACTCAATAATTCAAAGCCGACTTTACCAGGGATTGAATTCATTTTATTCGAATAAGATTGACTATTCGGAATTCTCCAGCGACACCGAAGGCGAGAATAAGCTACTCGGGATATTGAGCTCGCAGAAAATCGGGCCTACCATTGCGGATGATATTCGAAATAAAGCCTTGTTCGCAATTGCTTTTGCGCTTATCATCATATTTGCCTATATCGCATTGAGGTTTAGCAAATGGCAATATGGTTTGGCAGGTGTTGCCGCTTTGTTCCACGACGTAATAATTACATTGGGCATGTTCTCGCTCTTTTATTCCATAATGCCGTTTAGCATGGAAGTTGACCAGGCTTTCATTGCGGCCATCCTGACAATTATCGGATATTCGATTAACGATACCGTGATTATCTTCGACCGCATCAGGGAGAACAACAGTTTGTTCCCTAAACATAAGTTGATCGACAATATAAACAACGGGCTCAACTCGACATTGGCCCGTACCCTGAACACCTCGGGAACAACCCTGGTTGTATTGTTGATGATATTTATCTTCGGCGGGGAAGTGATCAGAGGATTTGTGTTCGCACTTCTTATCGGTATCATGATTGGTACTTATTCATCGCTGTTTACTGCCAGTCCGGTGGTCTACGACTTGCTTGGCGGCGATAAATCGGATGCGGAAAAAGAGACCGCAACAAAAGCCAAGCGTAAAAGATAGTCTATCTGAATAAAATTTCCAGCCCCATGCCGATTAGTTTTAGTATGGGGCTTTTTTTTATTATTTTTGCCTTGCATTTTAAAACAAAATTCTGTGGCTTTACTATTCTTTGATTTTGGGTCGGGTGAAATTCTACTAATACTATTGGTGGTTTTTTTAATTTTCGGACCCGATAAAATACCTGAGCTTGCAAGGAGTATAGGTAAGGTCATCAACGATGTGAAGAGGGCGTCGGAAGATATTAAAACAGAAATAAACAAAGAAGCCGACAGGAAAGACAGGGAAAAACGACTGCAAGAGTATAAAAGCAAGATCGCTCTTCAGGACAATGATGTTAAAACAGATGAAAAGCCAAACCCCGAATCTGAAAAGCCTGTGGATGATTCTAAAACATAATTATCATATTTCAAGGATTTATGCGTTATAAAACATTAAAACATTTAAATAGATGCCGATGAAATCAATAAGATTAACTCTAGTTATCAGTTTCTTGCTGGCATTGCTGCCGTCTTTGATGTTTGCCCAACGCAATCCCGCAAAATCTGCCGACGATGCTTTCGACGCTTTACAATATAGCATCGCAATAGATAAATATAAAAAAGCATATACCAAGATAAAGAAAAACAAAGAAGAGAAAAACCGGATAACATCACAACTGGCAGAGTGTTACAGGCTTACCTCAAATTATAAAAGGGCTGAGATTTCATATAAGCAGCTGGTAAGACGCGGCTGGGACAAAAAGAACCCTGAAATATTGTTGCGCTATGCAGAAATGCTGAAGATAAACGGAAAATACGACGAGTCCATTGCGCAGTACCATGCTTATGCAGAGAAAGTTCCCGACGACCCCCGAGGAAAAGAAGGTGCCGAGTCCGCTGCCTTAGTAGCCGAATGGGTAGCGAACCCATCAAAATACGAACTAACGAATGTTAAGAAAATAAATTCCCGCGAATCGGATTTCGCCGCCGCCTTCACCTCGGCGAATTATAACGAGATAGCTTTCGGATCAACCCGCGATGGTGCCACCGGCAAGCTTACCGATGATTGGACAGGACAGAACTTCAGCGATATCTTCGTTGCTAAGCTCGACCGGAAGAACGAGTGGTCAGCACCGGTTCTCTTCGATAAGTCGGAAACGGTAAATACTAAAGCCAATGAGGGGACTCCTGCTTTCAGCAGCGATTTCAAAACACTATATTTTACCCGTTGCCCCAACGATATCCAAAAGAAATCGGGATGCCAGATATATAAATCGCGCCGAAGCGGAAGAAACTGGCAACAGCCTGAAATGGTGGAAATTAATGGCATAGACACCATGTCCACAATAGGCCACCCCACGCTTAGCGAAAATGAACTGATAATTTACTTCTCAGCCGACCGAAAAGGCGGTTTTGGAGGCAAGGATATCTGGGTGGCCTTGCGCAAATCAAAAAAAGAAGCCTTTGGGCGTCCGTTGAATATCGGCGACGTGGTCAATACCAAAGGCGATGAGATGTTTCCTTTCCTGAGGAATGATACAACACTTTATTTTGCGTCTGACGGCCATGGTGGCATGGGAGGCCTCGATATTTTTATGACTACCGTAGATACTTCGGGAAACTGGGGTAAGCCTGTTAACCTGAAATATCCCATTAACTCTTCGTTCGATGATTTTGCAATTATCTTTCATCCGGAAGAGGAGTATGGATATCTTAGCTCGAATCGTAAAGGTAGCAGGGGGAAAGAGGATATCTATTATTTTATCGAACCTCCTTTGTTGTTCACCATTTCGGGCACCGTTACCGACGACAGAACACTTTTTGCAGTAGAAAATGCTAATGTTCAGCTGGTAGGGTCTTCAGGGCTTTCCGTTACAACCATCACCAACCCCGAAGGATATTTTAGTTTTGGAAAAAGCCAGGTTAAACCAAGCACTACTTACGATATTATTGTCAGCAAGCCTAACTACCTTAACAATAAGGGAACCATAACTACTGTTGGCGTTGAGTTCAGCAAGGATTTTGAAAAAAATATTGTTATTCAACCTATCCCGGCCGAACCGGTTGTTTTGCCCGACATACTCTACGATTTGGCAAAATGGGATCTAAAACCGCAGTATCAGGATTCCTTGCAAGGTTTGATACAAACACTTCGCGACAACCCTAACCTTGTTATCGAACTTGCATCGCATACCGACTTCAGGGATTCGTACGAGCGTAACGACATACTCTCGCAACGAAGGGCGCAATCGGTTGTGGACTATCTGATAATAAGGGGAATAGAACCTGATAGGCTTATTGCCAAAGGATATGGCGAGCGCGTGCCGAGGATACTTAAGAAAACTGTTAGCCGCAATGGTGTTGATTTTAAGGAAGGTACCGAACTAACAGAGG
>JAJRQZ010000169.1 GCA_024279935.1 Bacteroidota bacterium | reverse complement strand
TTATAATCCAGGTTATCAACCATACCGGCATATAGCTCCATTTTTCTTGCTTCCCTCACTTTTTCATCTGCTGATAATGAATCCCAGGGCAGAACTTCTTCATGACTGGGCGGCAGAGTGGCATTCATGGGTATTAGCCCCATTCGTTTGAGGCTGTTAAATCTTCGTTCTTTCAGCTTTTCATAGCCGTCATCATATAGCCCTTTATATTTTGCCCAATATTTTTTGTCAACCTGCAAAGGCCAGTGTGGTGAGGTATATGCGGCAAAAGCAAAAAATGGCCGCCCATCATCCTTGTTTGTATCTATGTATCCGATTAGCTTGTCGGTATAAAAGTCTGTCGAGTAGTTTCCGTCTGTCCAGCTTGTTGGATCCCCATCTTCTGTGTAATCCGACAACCCATTCTTCAGCGCGCTTTGGTTAGTGTAATGATTTCCTGCGCCATCCAAGAGCACAAATGAGCGCTCAAAACCCTTTTTTTGCGGGTTCGATTCAGGCTCTTTTCCAAGATGCCACTTCCCGGCCATATAAGTGTGATAACCGGCATCTCGAAGCAATTCCGGAATAGTAGCTATCCTGTTTGTCAATCTCCCTTCATAGCCGAACTCCTTGGTAACAGTTCCCTGGCCTCCCATTCCTGCTATATGATTGTCGTTTCCCGAAAGCAACATTGCACGTGTGGGCGCGCACATGGGGGCTGTGTGAAAGCTGCTGAACCGAACACCTTTTGTTGCTAGCGCATCAATGTTTGGCGTTTCGATTTCTCCGCCATAACAGCCAATATCCCCATAACCCAGGTCGTCAGCAACTATCAATACAATATTGGCTCTTTTGCTTTTATCTTTTTTATTTCCTCTTTCTGAACACGATATGGATATTCCAATTAATAATACTGTCAAGAAAACATATAGGACGTATTTGGGTAATCTGCAATGATTCACTTTTCTAAAGAACCTATGCCCCGGATTGAGTCTGTGCGCTATTTTCATTGTCAAGTATTTTATTTGTGTTTTTAATGGCTTGGGTTAAATCAGTATATTTGATTTAAAACAATAAAACGGAAACCAAAAACACTATTGTTTTCCCGAATATTTCCGGTATATGTCAATAACCCGAGGTATTAAGAACGAGTCTTGGTCATTCGGTATTATAAAATCCGATTTGGAGGCTTTGATATGTTCTTCAAGCTGATTTTCCATCCTCCTTTTAACTGTATCCTCGTCTATGCCGTCCCTGTTTCGCACCCTTTTTAACCTTAGCTCATAAGGTGCTGTAACACAGATAATCTTATCAAAATACCTTTGTTGCGAATATTCAAAGATAATAGCCGATTCATGTATGGTAAAAGGTTCTGAATCGTGCTGCTTGAGCCAAATATTATATTTACTGAGCAGCATGGGATGCAAAATATCCGTAAGTGCCCCGAGCTTCGACTTATCCTTGAATACTATTTGGGCAAGGATTTTAAAATCTATATTGTTGAGCTTGTTGAGTATTTCGCCCCCGAACCTTGCTACCACTATTTTTTTAACTTCGCTTTCGCCATAAAGTTTTTTTGCTTGTGTATCAGCATAAAAAACCGGGACTCCCAAGGTTTCGAATATTCTGGACACGGTAGATTTCCCGCTTCCAATATTTCCTGTCAGGCCTAGCTTGAGCATTATTTTAGGATTAGGAATTCGATTTCAGCAGGTTGAAGCCTTATTGTTCGGGCTGCTTTTGGCGATTTGCCTATTTTAAGCTGTAGCTTGTTGGCTTTCAAGACATCAATGCCTTTGATATTTGGGAGTACTTTAAATTGATTCTTCCTGATGTCCGAGAAATCCCTCAGTGCAACCGTAAAGAAAACCTTGACCGTTGGCGGAAACGCCTTTAAGTTATACTTCGTGCCCGACAAGTCGATCGGGATTTCCAGACTTGATTCGGTAAACTTTTCCACGCCTGCTTTTATATTTGTTGAATGAACAGAAAGGTGGAGCTTGTCCGCAAGCGGGTTGACCAATCTCAGGTTTTCGTCAATATTCTTGTTTATGTTATCGAAGACCTTTTTCTCTGTAAAGATAAAATCTATTGTATCGATTATGTTTTTCGGGCCATATATGATGATCCTGTCGGGTTTTATTGTTATGGGCGAATAAAGGTCGAACTGAGGCGCGAATCTTAATTCCGTGTTATTGAAGATTCCAACTTCCTTCTTAGAAAGCTTTTCCATTTTGAAGGCTAGTTTTTGCAGCGAAATGTCGATTTTCTCAGTGGCGATGCCAAGATCGTCCGCGATTTTATCTTTTATCGTTGAGGTGTTAATAAAGTATTCGTTATTGTTTCTGTTGTTGATGTCGCATTGGCTCAGGTCAATGTTGAACCTCCTTGAGTCACTCCTGAGGTTAAGCTTGAGCATCTCAAAACCCGTGGCATTGACACTGATCTTGACGACAGAGTCGACTAAAGTTGTAAGGTGCTGATTATCAGGAGGGTTAACATAAGAAATGCCGAAAGTATATATGTCGGTATAAACGTCGGACAGTTTTATCAATATCCAGAAAAAGGCTGCTATAAAAATGCAAATAATAAAAATAACATGATTGTTCCTTTTTGTTTTCTCTTTCTTGGAGGAAGCAAAACCATTACCTATATTATCTCTTTTAGCCATTTGTCGCATAAAAATCCCGGAGCATAAAATTAACAAATGCTCCGGAACTTTTGATTTTTCCTTAATTTTTAGTTTGACCTACATCAGTGGTGTCCATAACAACGGCAGAGCGCTCTATTGTAAGCTTTTGCTGGTTACCAACATCAACAACGATCACTTTTTCTTTAAGTTCCGTTATTTTACCGTGGATACCTCCTATTGTAACAACCTTATCACCTTTTTTAGGTTTTCCCTAAACTTTTTTTGTTCTTTGTTTTTCTTTGTCTGCGGACGGATGAAGAAGAAATAAAAAACTATTAAAATTAAAAATAGGGGGAGCATCGACATCCATTGATTTTCTCCTCCGGCTGCTGCTTCTAAGAGTACTAGTGAAAATTTCATTTTTTTACGGTTTTATATTAATTATTCTGAGGTAATACTACCTGACCTTTTATTCTTATTACTGTTTTGTTTGGCTGAGTGTTCGCCATGATCGTTATCGACTTGTTCTGGAAGCCTTTTTTGTGCTTCGAGTCGAAAGTGGCTTCGACATACTCGGTTTGGCCGGGTTGCACAGGAACTTTGGGGTAACTGCTCACGGTACATCCGCAACTTGTGCTAACCCTGGAAATCAACAGGGCTGATTTTCCGGTATTGGTGAACTTAAAGCTATATGAGACTTTTTCACCTTGGATTATTTTGCCGAAGTCGTGTTCCGTTTCCTCAAAAGTAATTACGGGCAAATCGCCTTGGCCTACTTCACCATTTGCGGTTTTATTGTTTCTAACTACATCGGTTGAGATTTTTCCGCTGTTATTGTCGCATGCGTTGAGCGAAACAATAACAAAAACTGATAATACAAATACTAAGTTCTTCATTTTATGATTTTTTTAATTTGATCCCCTGATAATACTCACGGATCCTTTATATACTTCGGTGCCTCTTGGCCCTGTTGCTTTTAAAACATAATAATAAACGCCTTCCGGTAAGTTATCGCCGTCCCAGTCGCTTTGGTAATCCTCGCTCCTGAAGATCACCCTTCCCTGCCGGTTGAACACAACAAGCTTAGTGCTCTCATAATAATGGTTTACAGTATAAAAACCATCCGTATCCTTTGCCTTGAAGGTGCCTCCTGCATCCCCTTGCCCTGATTGGGGCTCGGTGATCCTGAACACATCGTTAATGCCGTCGCCGTTAGGCGTAAAAACATTTGGGATATCAAGCTTTAAAGGACGCACTTTTACGGTGTGCGTAAAAATCGTATCGCATCCCTCAGGGTTTAATGCGGTGAACATTACTAAATAATCTTTTCCGCCGTCCTCAATTTCCTTATCGTTAAGGATAAAGCTGTGCGTAGGAGTGGGCAAGAAAGAATTGGCCGTATCCTTGTCGTCGTTGAAGTCCCAGAAGAAATTAGACAAAGGAATAGTGTCAACAGAATTATTAATAAACGAGAATTCAATATGGGGGCGTTGGACAAAAGCCGTATCGGGATCGGCAAACAATTCAACGTCAGGGTTATAATAGGCTTTTGTCCAAATAGTGTCCTTTTCGAAACAGCCATGGTCGTCTTTGACGGTTATGCTGTAATGCTGATGCGCCTTAAGCCCCAGGGCAACGCTCGAGTCGCCCGGTGCTATTTGTATGGGTTTCACATCCCAAAAATAATGATATTCGTCAGACTCGTATTCCCCGCTTGCCTTCGCCCTCACCTTGGCCGTGTTCCCGTTGTCGTTGTCGCCGTTGGTGCAGGTAAGCTGTAGTTGTTCCAGTTCAGTATAAATTTCAGGCAGGGTGGTTACAAGAAATGCTTCGCTGCTACACGATTGCCCCGTGTTTTCATCCGTTACCGTAACGGTAAACAGTGTTTGGTCAAGTATAGAAACAAGAATCGAGCTTGTTGAACCGCCTATTGTGACATCATCTTTTTTCCATTCAAAAGAACAGGTCTCGCATGCCGGTACGCTTAGTTCGAATGTTTGGTATCGGCAAACCGGTATGTCCGTATCTATGCTAATAGTGCAGTCTTGGGCTTTTAACATATTGCCCGTAAACAACAATATTGCAAAGACAACAAAAAAGCGGCTCCAGTTTAAAGTGTTCAATTCAAGTTTATTTTTTAGCATGCCTAATATAATAATTGCAAAATATAAAAATCCGTTCTCATTATCCGCTTAAAACAATCCATAATCAAGCATAACAAGTGTGCAGTGCTCAACTACTTCAATGTCGTTGGCCCTCAAGGTCTCGGCAAATTCATTGTTCTCGCTGCCGGGATTGAAGATTACGCGCTTGGGGTTCAAGTTTATAACATAATCAAAATACCCGCTTTGACGCGATGGCCCGATATACATTGTAACGGTATCAATATCTTCGAATTCAGGTTGTCCGACTTGAATCTCGACACCTTCCGCATTTGCATGTTTTAGTCCTATTGAATATACCTTATGCCCGTATTTCAACAACTTCTTAATAGCTTTATTCGAATAACGCTCAGGTTTGGTGCTTCCCCCGATTACCAGTGTGTTTTTACTCTTTTCTGCCATACTATATTTTTACGCTGCGAAAATAACTTATTTCCCCAACGTGGAGAAGTATTTTTTATTGTAATTAATTTTGCCCACAATACTGTTGTAGTGTCAGTAACTATCTGAAAAACAGGCCATAATGACATAAATCGAAAGCCTTGTGCTGTCATATTTTCATGCTTTTGCTGAAATTCATGTTTGGATTAATGATTGATATAGCCATGGGAAACATAAAAAACAAAAAAATATGAATTTAGATAAGTTAACAATAAAGTCGCAGGAGGTAATCCGGCAGTCGCAACAGATTGCCGTTTCGTATAACAACCAATCAGTTAATAATGTTCATCTTCTTAAAGCAATGTTGAGTATTGATGAAAATGTGGTGCCGTTTCTTTTGAAGAAAACCGGTGTGAACATCAAGGCCGTATCAGATATCGTTGATGCTGAACTGAAGTCGCAGCCAAAGGTAAGCGGGGGGGCAGACTCATATTTCAGCAACGAGACAAAAGAGGTGTTTCAAAAATCTTTTACGTTATTGAAGAAATACGGTGATGAATATGTTTCTGTGGAGCATTTGCTAATTGCATTGATGACAGTGAAGAGCAGGGCTGCCGATATCTTGATGGATTCGGGAGTAAATGTAAAACAAATTGAATTGGCAATCAAGGAAATGCGGAAGGGAAGCAAATCGGACAGTCCGGGAGCTGAGGACAAATACAATTCATTGCGGAGATATGCCAATAACTTAAACGAGATGGCTTCCAACGGCAAACTCGACCCTGTAATAGGCAGGGATGACGAAATAAGGAGGGTGCTTCAGATTTTATCCAGGCGGACAAAGAACAACCCCATCTTGGTAGGCGAGCCGGGCGTGGGGAAAACAGCCATTGCCGAGGGAATAGCCCGCCGGCTTGTTGATGGCGATGTTCCTGATAACCTGAAAGATAAAACTATTTATTCTTTGGATATGGGGGCCTTGATCGCCGGGGCCAAATATAAGGGCGAGTTTGAGGAAAGGTTAAAGAGCGTCATCAGGGAGGTTGTTGATGCTGATGGCGACCTGATTCTGTTTATCGATGAAATACATACCCTGGTGGGAGCCGGGAAGTCTGAAGGGGCAATGGATGCCGCCAATATTCTGAAACCCGCTCTTGCGAGAGGCGAGATAAGGGCAATCGGGGCGACGACATTAAAGGAATATCAAAAATACTTTGAGAAAGATAAAGCCCTGGAGCGCAGGTTTCAAAAAATCATTGTCGATGAGCCCGGGAAGGAAGCTGCCATTTCCATACTTAGGGGCTTAAAGGAACGCTATGAGACCCATCATAAGGTTAGGATACTGGACGAGGCCGTTATCGCATCCGTGGAATTGTCAACTCGATATATTACCGACAGGTATCTGCCCGACAAGGCGATCGACCTGATCGATGAGGCTGCCTCCAAATTAAAGCTGGAAGTTAATTCCGTGCCTGAGGAACTTGAGAGAATAGAACGTGCATATACCCAGCTTGAGATTGAGCGGGAGGCCATAAAAAGGGAAAAGGATAAATTGAAGCTTTCCAAAATAAACAAGCAGCTTGCCGACCTCAACGAAAAAAGGATGAGCCTGAGGGCCGAGTGGCAAAGCGAAAAAAAACTGGTCGATATTATCCAAAACTACAAGGCTGAGATTGAGGATCTTAAAATACAGGCAGAAAAGGCCGAGCGCGAGGGCGATTTGGGAAAAGTTGCCGAACTGAGGTACGGAAAGATAGTTGAGCTTCGTAAAATGCTGGAAGAAAACAAGCTCAAGTTGAAAGAGCTGCAAGGGGACTCGCTCTTGATCAATGAGGAAGTAGGCTATGAGGATATAGCCGAACTTGTGTCGCGCTGGACCGGCATCCCGGTGAGTAAAATGCTGAAAAGCGAAAAAGATAAACTTCTCCACCTGGAAGACGAGCTCCATAAACGCGTAGTTGGTCAGGAAGAAGCGATTTCGGCACTCTCCGATGCTATTAGAAGAAGCAGGGCAGGACTGCAGGACGAAAACCGGCCAATAGGATCGTTTATCTTTATGGGGACAACCGGTGTGGGGAAAACGGAACTGGCGAAATCACTTGCTGCTTTCCTGTTCAACAACGAAGCTGCCATGATAAGAATCGATATGTCGGAATACCAGGAACGACACAGTGTTTCAAGGCTTGTGGGCGCTCCTCCGGGCTATGTGGGCTATGACGAGAGCGGACAACTTACGGAGGCTGTTCGCAAAAAGCCTTATTCCGTAGTATTGCTCGATGAAATAGAGAAAGCACATCCCGATGTATTCAACATACTCTTGCAAGTGCTCGACGATGGCAGGCTGACAGATAACAAGGGCAGGCTCGTTGACTTTAAGAACACTATCATAATAATGACATCGAACATAGGGTCCCAGATAATCCAAGCAAATTTTGAAGGTGTTGGCAAGGATAAGATAGATGAAGTTGCCGATGCAACCAAGAGGGAGCTGGAAGCTCTGCTGAAATCTAGGATGCGACCTGAATTCTTGAATCGGATAGATGAGATAATTATGTTTAAACCGCTGAGCGAGAATGAAATAATCGATATCGTGAAAATGTTGACGGACAATCTAAGGAATAAGCTTTCAGAAAAAAACATTAACTTGAGGTTTAGCGATAATGCAATCTCGTTTATTGCAAGAACGGGATTCGACCCTCAGCTGGGGGCACGTCCCGTAAAGAGGCTGATCCAAAAACTTGTCTTGAATAAGTTGTCGAAGTTATTGTTAAGCGGTGAAATTAAGGATGAAGCAAATATATTCATTGATTCCGACAATCAGGGGCTTTTGTTTAAAACTAAATAGTTCATCTTCGTAAAGCATTGATAAAGCGGATTATAGTAAAATGTAATCCGCTTTTTTATGTTGTTGATTAACTGTAAAAATCAGCATCCGCAAGAATAAGCTTTTTTATATATATTTACCTGATTATATACTCACTTTAAATTATATAAATGGGCACTGATAATAAAAGTTACGATTGGTCGGATAAAACCATATTAATCGTTGAGGATACGGACACTTCGGTCATGTATTATAGGGCAGCACTGAAGAAGACAAAAGTAAAGCTTGTATATGCCGACAATGGGCAATCTGCGGTTGAGCTCATTGAATCCGGAAGCAGCTTCGATTTGATATTAATGGATATCAATATGCCCGTCATGAACGGAATCGATGCAACGAAGAAGATCAAGGAGTTCGCCCCACAAGTACCGATAATAATTCAAACGGCCTATGTGCTTAATGACGAGAGGATTAGGAGCTTCGATGCGGGATGCGACGGTTTTATGGCAAAACCGGTTAAAATACAGCAGTTGTTCGCCACGATGGAAAGTTTATTGTGATTAAAACCAAAATATAATGAAATTACCAAAACCGAACTTTTATAATTCAAAACTCAGGAATAAGATTCTTATTTCTATTTTGTCAATAGTATTGCTGGCCTTTTTGACAGTGTTCTCTTATATAATAATCAAAAACGAGAAAATCTCCTCCTTGAGGGCTTTCAGGTATGTGGAGGCAAGCGCAAGGGAACATGCTAACTTATTGAAGTCGCAATTGGAGAGCGACTTTTCGATATGCAGGACCATAAAGCTGTCATATTCCGATTATCGCAGTTATAGCCGGGAAGAGCGCGCCAAAATGTATAATAATACAATGAAAGCTGTTTTGGAGAACAACAAGCAGTTTATTTCGGTATGGACTTCATGGGAGCTTTCAAATATTGACAAGTCCTATAAAAAAAAGGACGGGCGTGAATCATTTGTAATATATAAAGAAGGCAACAAAATAAAATACAAAGACGAGATAATCGATACCACCGGTACGCCCACCGGTTTGTATTATGATATTAAGGCTAATCCCACCGAGATACTTACAGAGCCCTATTATTATTCCTATACAGGAGACAAGCGCGACGAAATACTTGAGGCCAGCATCTGTATCCCAATGTTTGAAAAAAGTAAATATATCGGCCTGGTCGGCGCCGATGTCGAGCTCGAGAGGTTCGATAAGATCCTTCAGGACATCAGCCCTTTCGACGGCAGCTATTCACTTTTGATTTCTTCCGAAGGAATGTTGTTCAACCATTCAGGGGGTAAGGAATTAAAGAAGAACGTTAGTATCGGGGACATGCCAATAGCTGCTGACCTCGATTTTGATATCAAGAAGAAATTAGCCGAGGGCAATGATTTCAGTTATAGGACTATACTGGACGAAAACGAGTATTATGTAACTTTTTCGCCGCTAACACTTGGCAGGTCAGGCAAATACTGGTATCTGGGCATAGTTGTACCTGTAAAGACCATTCTTGCCGATGCCAGGGCCGAAACGGTAATTTCGCTGATAATCGCTTTTCTTGGGTTGCTGGTCGTTGCCCTCGTTATTTGGTGGCTTGCTCGAACAATTACCTTTCCTTTGCTAAGCACCACAAGAGTTCTTGAACTGCTTGCCAAAGGGAATGTTGACGAAGTGCACGAACTTGACATAAGGACAAAGGACGAGTTGGCAGTTATGGCCGAGGCCGTAAATACGGTCATGAAAACGTTTAAGTCGAGTGCGATATTCGCAAATAACATAGGTGAGGGAAAACTGGACTCGGAGTATAAATCATTGGGTGAAAAAGATATTCTCGGAAACTCTTTGTTGCAGATGCGGGATAAACTACGAGAATATAATTTAATGACGTCCCGGAACCAGTGGCTTCAGAAATCAATTGTTAAGATTAGTGCCGTACTTCAGGGGGAGAAGACCTTCAACGATTTGGGCAGTGATCTTTTATCGGCCATGGCCGAAATATTAAACGTTCAAATAGGTGCTGTTTATGTAAATACCGACAAAGTGTTGAAGTTAACGGCTTCGTATGCATACAACAAACGTAAATCAAGCTCAAACAGCTTCAAGCTCGGCGAAGGACTTGTTGGCCAGGCGGCACTGGAACAGAAAATATTGCTCTTCGATAAGCTCCCCGACGATTATATCAGCATTAAATCCGGTTTGGGGGAAAGCAAGCCGTCGAGTATTATCATCATCCCCCTTATTTATGAGCATGAGGTAGTAGGAGTTGTTGAACTTGGGACTTCTTATGATTTTGGTGAGGAAAAAATGGATTTTATCCGTCAGGTATCGGAGAATGTAGCCATTGCTTTCCGGTCTATTTCACTAAGGACTAAGATGGAGGAATTACTTGGCAAAACCCAGGAACAGGCTGAGGAGCTTAGGGTTCAGCAAGAAGAGCTGGTGGAGGCCAACAGCGTCCTGAAATCGCAGACCGAGGCATTGAGGGTTTCCGAGGAGGAACTGCAACAACAGCAAGAGGAACTTAGGGTTACAAATGAGGAACTGGAGGAGAAGACCAAACATCTGGAAAAACAAAAAGCCTATATAAGCGAGAAAAACCTTGATCTTGAAAACGCAAGGAAAGATTTGGAAAGAAAAGCCGACGAACTGGGTGTTGCAAGTAAGTATAAGTCTGATTTCCTGGCAAATATGTCGCATGAGCTAAGGACACCGCTTAACAGCCTGTTGATTTTGTCGCGCGATTTAGCTGATAATTCAACAAAAAACCTGACTAAGGAACAAACCGAGGCCGCAGAGATTATCTACAAGAGCGGCAGCGATCTGCTGTCGATGATAAACGATATCCTGGACCTCTCAAAAATCGAATCCGGTAAAATGACCGTCAATATCGAAGATGTGGAACTTGCCGGGGTCGGCGATACCGTTGTAAGGTATTTTAAGCATTTAACGGATCAAAAAGGAATCTCACTGCAAGTAATCGTTGAGGATGACGTTCCGGCCGTGGTGAGGACCGACCAACAAAAACTGGAACAGATACTTAAAAACTTTGTTTCGAACGGGATCAAGTTCACCAACAAGGGCGGTATAATTGTAAGATTCCATAAAATAGACGGAAACATCGTTTTAAACCAGAGCGGTTTATCGGCCAAGAATGCATTTGCTGTTTCTGTTGAAGATACAGGCCTGGGCATCCCAAAGGAAAAGCAGTCCGAGATATTCGAGGCGTTCAGGCAAGCCGATACGAGCATCTCGAAGAACTTTGGGGGAACAGGCTTAGGCCTGTCTATCTCAAAAGAATTGGCAAAGCTATTGGGCGGCGAGATCGGGCTTAGCAGTAAGCTCGACCAAGGTTCCAGCTTTACCGTTTATCTGCCCCTGGATTTCGATGCCAGGGATGGGGTCGCAACAAGGGCTAAATCGAATAAGGCAAAGAAAAACAAAAAGGTGACAATATCCGAAAACGCTAGTACGGAAACTGTTAAGGAAAGCAAGATGTCGGTTCATGATAATGCAAACCACGTTTATGTACCGGACGACAGGGAAAAAATAAAAGAGGGGGATTCCTTTATCCTTATTGTTGAGGACGATCCAGAATTTGCCAAGATACTTGTGAAGGAATGCAACTCCAACAAGTTTAGGTGCATTGCCGTGGAAAGTGGCGAGCAAGGCCTTGAGATTGCCAAGAGCATGAACCCTGCCGCAATAATCCTCGACATCAACCTTCCGGGAATAAACGGTTGGGCGGTGATGAAAATATTAAAGGATAATCCCGGAACACGGCATATCCCCGTTCATATAATGTCGGGCGACGATGCAAAGTCGGAATCGAATAAGAGCGGGGCCATTGGGTTTTTGCAAAAACCGGTTGACAGAAAATCCATAAATAGTGCTTTCGACAAAATCCAAAATTATATCAGCAAGGATGTTAGGAACCTTCTTATTGTTGAGGATGATGAGAATCTAAGGCATGCCATCAAGAAAATTATTGGAGTGGACGGTATAGAAATTACCGATGCCGACAATGGGCAACAAGTTCTTGAATTGCTGGCAAGCAAAAGTTACGACTGCATGATCCTGGATTTGGGCTTGCCTGATATGTCTGGTTTCGAATTGATAGAGAAGATTCAAAAAGAGAATATCCATAAACCGCCGATAATTGTCTATACCGGTAAGGATATAAGCAAGGAAGAGAACGAGATGCTTGAGAAATATGCCGAGACAGTTATAATAAAAGGAGTGAAATCCGCCGACAGGCTATTGGACGAAACCTCCTTGTTTATGCACAGGGTTGTTGCTCAAATGCCTGATAAACAGAAAGATATCATAAACAATCTTTATGAGAAACAAGATGCCTTCAAAGGAAAGAAAGTTCTTGTGGTTGATGACGACATGAGAAATGTTTTTGCGCTTTCGAGCGTGCTGAACAAAAATGGGTTAAAGGTCTTCAGGGCGGAGAACGGAAGGGTAGCACTGGACGTGCTGGCTGAAGAAAGCGACATGGACATTATTTTAATGGATATAATGATGCCTGTGATGGACGGTTTTGAGGCCATGACCAAAATCAGGAAACTGAAAAACCTCAAAAGAACACCAATTATAGCATTAACGGCGAAAGCAATGAAAGGGGATAAGCAAAAATGTATCGACGCCGGCGCCAGCGATTATATGGCAAAGCCGATTGATGTTGATAAGCTTCTGTCCCTGATGAGGGTTTGGTTATATAAATAATGGTGAGATGAGTGATAAACCGAAAATACTTATTGTTGACGATAAATTGCCGAATTTAATTGCTCTTGAAACAGTTCTAAAAGATAGTAATGTAGAGTTTGTTCGCGCATTGTCGGGCAACGAAGCCTTGGCGGCTACGCTGAAGCATGAGTTTGCACTTGGTATAATCGATATTCAGATGCCAGATATGGACGGCTATGAAACCGTTGAATTGATTCAAAACGACCCCGGCATAACTTATTTCCCTGTCATTTTTGTCTCGGCCATCCATAAAGATGAATTCTATGTTGTGAAAGGTATAGAAACAGGTGCCGTGGATTTTATCTCAAAACCTATCGTTCCATCCGTCCTGAAGGGAAAAGTAAAAGTATTCCTCGATCTTTATGAGCATAAAAAGCAATTGGAGACCTCCAATGCCGAGCTTCAGAAAGCAAAGGAAGAGGCCGAGAAGACGAATTTCCTCAAATCGCTGTTCCTGGCAACGATGTCTCATGAGATTAGAACTCCCATGAACGGTATCATCGGTGTTGCCGAGCTCCTGAAAACAACAGAACTGACGCAGGAGCAAAAGGACCTGCTGAAGATAATGTCCATATCGGGTAATCACTTACTGTCCATTATTAACGATATTCTTGATATATCCAAGATCGAGGCCGGCGAGATAAAGTTGGAAAAAATCAAGTTCAACCTGCTGCAAATTGTACACGAAACGGTTGAGCTGTTGACTATTAAGGCCAAAGATCAGGGCGATAGGCTGTCTTGCGAAATTGATGAGGATATGCCCGCATTTTATTATGGGGACCCGCTTCGCCTAAAGCAGATCATTACCAATTTGCTGAATAATTCATTGAAGTTTACCGAAAATGGCGAAGTTGTCGTAAAATTGGAGAATACCGCTAAAATCAATGATGTACATAAACTGAAGTTTAGCATAATAGATACGGGAATCGGTATCTCGGAGGAAGGGAAAGAGAAACTGTTCAAGACGTTTAGCCAGGTAAGCAAATCAACGCAAAGGGAATATGGCGGGACTGGCCTGGGGCTTGCAATTTCCAAAAACCTGGTGGAGATGATGGGAGGAAATATCACTGTGGAGAGCGAAGTTGGCGTTGGCTCAACCTTTTCGTTTACTATTGATTTGGAAGTGGCTAAAATACAGGATGTTATCGACAACAGCCCAAGAAATGAAATTCAAAACTCCGAGCTTCCTTCACGGGAATTGAATATCCTGCTCGTAGAGGACAACAAAATAAACCAAAAGATTGGAATCGGCGTTTTAAAACCATTTAATTATAATGTTACTTTAGCCGAAAATGGTCTTGAAGCCGTTGAGCGATTCGAGGAAATCCATCCCGACTTGATTTTAATGGACATACAAATGCCCATTATGGACGGTTTTCATGCAACTATGGAAATAAGGCGTATCGAGTCGGAGAAGAAACTCGACAGGACAAAGATAGTTGCGCTTACAGCCAATGCCCTTGAGGAGGAAAAGCGGAAATGCTTTAGTGCAGGAATGGATGAGTTTATAGCCAAACCATTTAAAATCAATGATATAAAAAGAGTGTTATTGGATTTGGAATAATACTTCGAGTCGCCGCAATGAAGTAGAAGATGAACTACGGGCAAGCAAACAAGATTTTTAGAGAAAATGCTGGCTTTTTTAACGAATCTTTGAAAAAAGCTTGCGTTGGTGATTAATAAAAATCGTGTAACAATATATATATCACGTTGTTAGGCGTTTTTCAGCAGACCTTGATTAAACGTTGAAGCGGATGTGCATTATATCACCATCCTCAACAATATAGTTCTTGCCTTCAACATGAAACCTGCCCTTGTCTTTTATGGCTTGCTCCGAGCCCAGTTCTATAAAGTCTTTGTACTTCATCACCTCGGCCCTGATAAAACCTCTTTCAAGATCGCTATGTATTGTCCCTGAAGCCTCAGGCGCCTTCATCCCCTTTTTTATGGTCCATGCCTTCACTTCCATTTTGCCCGCCGTGAAAAAAGACTGTAAGTTTAAATGATCGTATGCCGCCCTGACCAATCTGTCCACACCGGGCTCGCCAAGTCCTGCGTCGGTTAAAAACTCCATCCTGTCGCCTACATCTTCAAGCTCGGCAATTTCTTCCTCAAGTTTTCCGGCAATTACAATTACCTCAGCGTTTTGTCCGGCTAAATGCGCTTTTACTTTGTTTGAATAATCGTTTCCTTCAACTGCCGATGAATCATCGACATTGCAAACGTAGATTACCGGCTTTGCTGTCAACAGAAGCAAGTCGGAGGTATATTCTTTTTCGACTTCGGTGGCATCAATATCCCTTGCATTGCCAAAATTCTCCAGATGATACTTGAATTTATTAAGCGCCTCGATACCTTTTTTTGCTTTTTTGTCGCCTGATTTGATAAGTTTCTCCAAACGTGCGATTTTTCTTTCAACCAAACCCAAATCCCTGACCTGCAGTTCAAAATCAACTATTTCCAAATCCCTGAGAGGATCTACGGAGCCTTCGATATGGGCAAGGTTTTCATCGTCGAAACAACGTATCACATGTATCAGTGCGTCCATTTGCTGCAAATCGGCAAGAAACTTATTTCCAACGCCTTCGCCTTTGTTGGCGCCTTTAGCGAGACCAGGAACATCGACAATTTCAACTGTGGCGGGAACTACTTTGTCAGAATCGATAAATTTATCGATTTCATAAAGGCGGGGGTCGGGAACATTGCAAATACCGATATTGGATTTTGTTGCGCTGAACGCATAAGTGGAACTTTCGGCCTTGGTATTCGACATGCAATTGAAAATGGTTGTTTTCCCTGTATTTGACAATCCTATAATTCCGCAGTTTAGAGCCATGATAATTTGTTTATATGCTAAAATCTGATAAAAAATTAGGCTGCAAATATAGTATTAAATCATTTTAATTATTTGTTACTACTCAGCAGTAGAGAAAAATATTAACTCATTGGTTACCTACCCGTTTTGTCACAATTTTTGTTTGAAAAGCATAAAATTTCCGCTAAAACTACTGAGATTTCAAATATATAGCCCCACGCTGAAGCATGGGGCTATTGATAATCAACTTGATAAACCTGCTGAGTAGCAACAATTATATTTTGACTGTTTCGACTATATTTTCTTTAGATATCACCGACACCGGGCATATACCCTGTCGAAGCTCAATAGTGCTTTAGGTTATTTCTGTTTTGCAAGCATATCAAAATAGGAATTAGACTCAAATGTTAAGTAAAAACCCCAAAGTATCCACGCCATCGGCATAATCCCATAGTTCCGGCTGCTGGCTTTTCCCTAGACCAAAGCGGTTTTTTACATCTTTATCTTTGCTTACTATGCACTGAATGCTTTGTTCGTCCAATAAAAGCTTGTTGTTCAATTGGTCAATGTTGTCATAATACTCATAAAACAAAACACTTACAGGGGATGCATAGCCTTTGTCTTCCACTAGCAACAGATTGCCTGCGTCGAGATGCGGCCGGGAATTTACAAGGTAAACAGCCTTATTGTACTCGTAATTATTAAAATATTTACTATGGTTTCTTATGGCTTCATTCTTACAAAAAACATCTAACATTGGCGTGAAGTCAAATTCCTGAGGTACAAATAGTTTCGACACGTTTCTGCATCCTAATCCAAAATACATAAATACATCTTCTGCCAGGTTTTCATAATCCTTTTCGGTTTCCAAACCTGTTAACACGGCCACGCCATTTCTGTTCTTTCTAATTATATTTGGATATTTCCCGAAATAATAATCGAAATATCTTGCTGAATTTCCCGAGCCCGTGGCAATTACGGCATCGAAGCCGCTGATTTTTTGTTTCTCGAATGTAATATGCCCCTTAAATCCAGGTTCAATTTCAATCAACAAATCCGCAATGGCGGGAATTAATTTATCATCATCGGAAGAAAGTTTGGCTAAAATGCGGTTCCCGCTGATTAAAACGCTCAAAAAATCGTGAAAACCAACAGCAGGTATATTGCCGGCCATGACAACGGCAATTGTTTTTACATGATCTTTATCATATTTATCAAGCTTATCATGATCGTATTTAGATATCCACTGTTCGAGTTTCGATAATTCAAGACTTTTTCCAAGCGAGAAAAGCATGTCTCCCACATTTTCAGGAACGAACCAACTGTTCTTGAGCCCGGTGCTATCAACTTCATTTTTAAGGCTTTGAAAGGCAGGGCTTGTTGTATTGCTAACTGAAAATATTTTGCTTTCATCAAAACCCCTTAAATATTCACCTAAACGGGCGAAAGCAGTAATACGTCTTTGTAAATCCACTATTTTTTTTTCGGCAAAATTAGAATAATTCTAAAAAAGAATTTAACTAATTAAAAGACAATTAAATTATATATTTGCGCATCGTAAAACGTATAAAAATTTCACGTATGAAAAAACATAATTTCTATGCGGGGCCTTCAATTCTACCGCAATACACAATAGAGAACACAGCAAATGCGATTAAGGAATTTGCAGACATGGGTTTGTCCCTTATGGAGATTTCGCACCGCAGCAAGCAATTTGTTGCAGTGATGGAAGAAGCCCAACAGCTTTTCAAGGAATTGCTAAACATTCCCGAGGGATATTCGGTAATATTCGTTGGGGGAGGTGCGAGCACCCAGTTCGCGATGGTTCCTTTCAACCTGATGAACAAAAAGTCAGCATATCTGAACACAGGGGCATGGTCGAAAAAAGCCATCAAAGAAGCCAAGGCCTTTGGCGAAGTTGATGTTGTCGCTTCTTCCGAGGACGCTGTATTCAACTACATACCAAAAGGTTATGCTATCCCTAAGGATGCTGATTATTTTCATATAACAACAAATAACACTATTTACGGCACCGAAATAAAACATGACATCGACTGCCCTGTCCCATTGGTCGCCGATATGTCCTCGGATATTTTCAGCCGTCCTATCGACATATCGAAATATGCAATTATTTACGGCGGCGCCCAAAAGAACCTTGCACCTGCAGGAGTTACTTTCGCCATAGTGCGCCAGGATGTGCTAGGAAAAGTTGACCGTCACATTCCAACAATGCTCAACTACCAAACACATATCGACAAGGACAGCATGTTCAACACGCCTCCCGTTGTACCGGTTTATGCTGCGCTTCAAACACTTAAGTGGTTAAAAGCAAATGGCGGCATCGAAAAAATGCATGAGGTCAACCTTCATAAAGCAGGGCTCCTTTACGATGAAATCGACAGAAACCCATTGTTTAAAGGAACTGTTACAGACAAAGAAGACCGTTCCTTAATGAATATCTGCTTTGTAATGAACGAAGGATTCGAGGATAAGGAAAAGGCATTTTTCGAATATGCAAGCCAGCGCGGCATGGTGGGCATAAAAGGCCATCGAAGCGTAGGGGGTTTCAGGGCCAGTACCTACAACGCCCTTCCTACCGAAAGCGTCGAAGCACTTGTGAAAGCTATGCGGGATTTTGAATCAGAAAATAAATAATATTTCTGCTTAGGCAGGAACTAAAAAAAAAACAATGACTAAAGTACTAATAGCAACAGTAAAACCCTTTGCAAAGGCTGCTGTTGACCAGATTAAAACCACCCTGGACAAAGCCGGGTACGAAACTGAGTTTTTTGAGAAATACGCAGCTCAGGACGATTTAATAGAAGCCGTTGCAGATGCAGACGCAATGATCGTGAGGAGCGACAAGATCACGGCCGAGGTGATTGGTGCTGCAAAAAAACTGAAGATTGTAGTTCGGGCGGGTGCCGGGTTCGACAATGTAAACCTTGAGGCTGCAAGCGCCAATGATGTCGTGGTCATGAACACACCCGGGCAAAACTCCAACGCAGTGGCCGAACTGGCACTTGGAATGATGGTTTTTCAAGCCCGCAACCATTTCAACGGTACTTCAGGAAGCGAGCTTAAAGGCAAGAAACTCGGAATTCAGGCCTATGGGAACGTGGGTAGGCTGGTAGCCAATATCGCAAAAGGTTTCGGTATGGAAATATATGCGTACGACCCCTTTGTGGCGAGAGAGACAATGGAAGCCGAAATAGTAAATGTTTGCGAGACTGTTGATGAACTTTATTCCGTCAGCGATTATCTAAGCCTTCACATACCTGCCAACGATAAAACCAGGAAATCCATCAACTACGACTTATTATCGAAGATGAAGGATGGCTCAGTTCTTGTTAACACGGCACGTAAAGAAGTTATAGACGAGGACGGGTTAATGAAAATAATGGAGGAAAAAACCAATTTCAAATATGTTTCCGATATTGCGCCCGACAACAGGCTTGCCCTTGAGGAAAAATTCGATGGACGTGTGTTTTTCACGCCTAAGAAAATGGGCGCACAAACAGCCGAGGCAAATATCAATGCCGGCATTGCCGCTGCCAAACAAATTATCGCTTATCTTGAAAAGGGCGTTGCCACTTTTAAGGTAAACTAATAAATAATTGAATATCATATTTTTAAACCAAATACTATTATAATTTTAGTCCGGTATTTTTCGGGCTGCAACCAAAATCAATTTTTAACTAAATCTTTGTGTAGATCATGTATAATACAGAAGAAGAGAAGACGGAGCATACCGGGAAAGAGGTATCATTTTTTAGATTTGAGGACTTGAGAATCTATCACAAATCACTGGATTACATTAACTGGCTTAACGATGTAAACATGTTGTTTCCAGAAAACGACACCACCGGACTAGTTCAGCGCTTAAACGCTTCAGCCAGAAATATTGCGTTCTTCATTACCGAAGGATCCTCTCGCAACAAAAGCCAGTTCGTTCACTATCTTAAAATGGCCAAGACTGCCATCCGCGAATGCCTGGTAATGACGAGCATAGCATATCGTGCTAATTTCCTCACGGATACTTATGAACAAGAATCGCGTCAGTTTTTAATGGAGCTGACCAAGATGACGGGTGCTCTTATCTCCTCGCTGCAGCGAGCAAACAACTCTAACGGATATCATAATAACGGGTATCACAACAACAGCAACAACCACGCTAATTACGGGAATCATTCCGAAAGTCATAGTGCCGATGAATCAGATCAATATCAGCAGCATATTAACGATGGAATGTAATTAGTAAATTAAGATAAAGGAATCCGGTTAATTCCTGACCGGATTTTTTTGTTTCAAAAGATTATTTCACACATCAAAAAAAATCAAGCTTATGGCAATTCTTAAAGCATTTAGAGGATTAAGGCCTCCGCAAAATATTGTTAAAGACCTTGCTTCCAGACCCTATGATGTATTAAACTCGGCAGAAGCAAGAAAAGAGGCCGAGGGGAACAGATTCTCCCTTTTGCATATCATCAAACCGGAAATCGACCTGGCGGAAGGCATTAATCTTTACAGCCGGGAAGTTTATGACAAAGCCAAATCGAACCTGGAGGCTTTGAAAGCAAATAAGTGGCTGGTAAAGGACGAGCAGGAGTATATTTATATTTATGCACAAACAATGTGGGGCAAAACCCAATATGGTATTGTTGGTTGTGCCGCCGTGGAAGATTATATGAACAACGTAATCAAGAAACATGAGCTTACCCGCCCCGACAAGGAGGAAGACCGCATGAAACACGTTAGGATCACCAATGCCAATATGGAACCTGTTTTCTTTTCTTATCCTGCTGTTCCCGAAATAGACGAAATAGTTGAGAAGTATGTGAAAAACAATGAACCGATCTACGATTTTACAGGTGAGGATGAAGTAGGCCATCATTTCTGGCTTATTCATGACAAATCAACCATAGATAGGATTATTCAACTGTTCGCCGAATTGCCCTCAACCTATGTTGCCGATGGCCACCACCGCACAGCGGCTGCCGCATTAGTTGGAAACGAGAAGAAAAAGAACAATCCCGACCACACAGGAAATGAAGAATACAACTTCTTTCTTGCCGTCCATTTTCCTGACAATCAGTTGACTATAATCGACTATAATAGGGTCGTAAAAGATTTGAACGGTTTAAGCGATGAAGAGTTCATGGCCAAGCTCAAGGAAGGTTTTGAAGTTAAAGAAATGGGCACGGATATTTACAAGCCCGGTTCGCTCCATGACTTCTCCATGTATATGAACGGCAAATGGTATTCGATGACAGCCAAGAAAGGCACTTTCGACGACCACGACCCAATTGGTGTCCTGGACGTAACCATCTTGACAAATCTTGTACTGGACCCATTGCTTGGCATCAAAGACCTACGCACTTCCAAACGTATCGACTTTGTCGGGGGAATCCGCGGATTGGGCGAACTATCAAAGCGCGTTGACAGCGGTGAGATGAAAGTGGCTTTCGCCCTTTACCCTGTTAGCATGCAGCAACTTATAAACATTGCCGACAGCGGCGCCATAATGCCCCCCAAAACAACCTGGTTCGAGCCTAAGCTGCGCTCCGGCCTGGTTGTGCACGAACTGGATTAGATTATCGTGGTAAGGAAATAAGGGGAATTGGGAAATATATCTCAATCCCGTATCCCTTGTTTCCTGATTCTTCAAAAATTAAATTAGATGGAAATAAAAGAAAAAGTTTTACAAACACTAAAGAATTCGGCTGAACCTTTAAAAGGAGGCGAAATAGCAGAAAAAAGCGGTATCGGGAAAAAACTAGTTGACAAAGCCATCAAGGCATTAAAAACCGAAGGCTTAATCGAAGTTCCCAAGAGGTGTTTTTATTCGGCTAAGTAGCTTATCTCTTGATGAATTTCCTAGTACCGAGGAGTTTGTTTCTTATATAAAAGCCAAGAAGGTAAACTCCCGGCCTTAAAGTGCTGCAATCGTATTTTATATTGTCGGGAGAACCATTTACAAGTATTGTGTTCTGATGAACGCCGTTAATCGAGCTAACCTCAATCCTCAACGCCATTCCGCCCTTAACTCGCCTTAAATCAATGTTTATATAATTGGCAGCAGGATTCGGGAACACTCTAGGCTCAAAACTTTCATTAATACCATCAATGTCGTCTATGTAGGTGGTTATCGTACTATCTGAAGTAAAGATCATGCCTCCATCGCCGAAGACAAGTCCTTTTTCATTATTGAAAAACTCAATTGACCTAAGGCCGGAGGTGCAGTTCAGCGGTACAGGCCCCCAGTTCTCACCTCCATCAACAGAGCGAAAAACATTATTATCGGAATTAGTCGCTATAACGTATAATGTATCTGTGGAAGGAAAGCTGAACTTTGAGAAATTCGCCCCTGAGGCATCAGTTATTGCTGTTTCATACCAAGAATCACCTCCATCTGTTGATTTCAGGATAATACCATTAGCACTCAAGAACCCCCTTAGGGAATCAAGGAATTTTATATTGTTCACATAGTAATTATATCCAATGCTGTCGTAAAACCAGTTTTCACCGACATCTTCTGTGCGCAGGAGAATTCCCTGATCTTGCAAAACAGCAAATCCCTCGGTTTGGTCTTTAAACTCGATTTGCTTAATACTATTATAAGAATTATCAGGAATACTAATAATGTCGTAGTTGATCCAGGCGTCGGTAGTTTTTATCAAAGCACCGTTATTTAATTCAGTATAAGCAAAACCAACGCTATCGTTGAGGGTATATCCACAAAAAACAGTCTCAAAAATCTGTTGCCTCCCCATCCACGTTTGCCCCCCGTCAGGAGTATAAGTAATACTACCGTAGGATGAAAAAACCGCCCCTGCATTGTCAGCGGAAAACGATATCTCACAAATATCATCATCCGACCAAAGTCTTTGCCAGTTAAGTCCGTGATCAACCGACTTATAAACAGCACCACTGGGAACTCCTCCGCCATAATCGGCACTTCCTGTATAAACAATGCTATCATTTACAATTGCGCTACAACCAAACTTATAAACACTACCAAGCGATTCCCATGATTTATCCCATGTCTCACCCCAATTATTGCTGGTAATTATTTGTCCGTGGTCGCCGACACAAACCCCATATCCGTCGGGATCAACACATAAACTTTTTAAATTCCAGTAATTTGGGCACATTCCGGTTTCTAACCAGTTGTCGCCGCCATCGGTAGTGCGCAAAATCATATTGTCGTACATTACCCTCTGTCCGAGGGCAAATCCATTCAGGCTATCTGTAAAAAACAAGAATTGTACGCTATTAAAGTTGTGGGCATATACCTGATCCCAGCTATGAGCTCCGTCGAGCGACTTAAAAATGTAATAATCCACGTTTGAGTAAAGATACTTTTCCGCCGACATAATAGCCGTATTTTTATCAATAAAGAGTACTGTGCCGGGTATTATATCCTCCGAACCAAGGTTTACTCCAATACTGTCCCATGTTTCTCCGGCATTTGTGGTCTTAATAATATATCCATCAAACATTACCGAACCAAAAAACCCTGTGCTATCATCAATAAAATGTATTCCCCGCGGATTATAGAAAGGTTGGGCATAAAAGCCGGTGGCCACCCAGGTGTTTCCTCCGTCCGTAGTTTTAAACACGGTGTCAACCTTTGATACGAAACCTACATCCTCGTCCAAGAAGAAGATGTCGAGCAGCCCGCCGCGTATTCCGCTGTCAAGTTGTGCCCATGTCAAACCCGCATCACTCGATTTCAATATTATCCCAAAGCTACTTAATGCATAAACATTATTTCCATCGATACAGTTCAGGGCTATTATATCAGAAGAAGCATTAATTCCTGCAGGTTTATAAGTTATCACCCACGAAGCACCATAATCATCTGAATACATCAGTACAGCATTCCCACCAACTGCAATAAACCTTTCTGAATTTGGCACTCGTTCTATGTCCTTTAGGTCTGCCTCAATAGGATTTGGCGTTAATCTGTGCCAATTAATCTCTTGTGCGGACGAATCAGTTATTATTGCAAGCAGCAAGTAAAATAAAAGAACCGTATTTTTCATTAACCTGATTTTATACAAATATAGTTTTTTACCTTAAATCCGCAAGTAATTATTAACAATTCACTTTAAGTTGTTGAAAAATAAGACCTGCAATCACTTGCAGGTCTCGTGTTTTTTCACCTATTTAGGTGTATGTACAAAAACACAAACACAAAGGTAACGCCTTTTG
>JAJRQZ010000001.1 GCA_024279935.1 Bacteroidota bacterium | reverse complement strand
TTCTGCAGATATTGCACATTTAACTTCATGGGTGTCAGTGGATTTCTTATCTCATGAGCAATCTGGCGAGCCATATCACGCCAGGCCTTTTCACGTGCCGAGTATTTTATCAACCGGGCGCTTTCTTCCAGCTTCTCCACCATTTGATTATAAGCTTCGATGAGTTTACCGATTTCATCATTTCGACTCCACTCTATTTTTTCATTTTGCCTGTCAATACTCACCGAGGTAATCTTGTCCTGTAAAATGTTAAGTGGACGCGTCAGTAACCGCGACAAATAAACCATTAAAAGCATGCCCAACATGCCGGCTATAACAAACAGGTTTATGAGATTTGCCAGCATTTGGTAATAGGTATGCTGCAATTCCGATTGCCGGGCAAAATAAGGCAGATTGATAATACCGGCTTCTACACCATCATCGAGAATAAAAGGGGCATAGGATGAATAGAATTCCACATTTTGTATTTTCTCTTTACCCAAATAAAACAGTTTGTGTTTCTTCTCTATTTCTGTGTACGCAACCGGATTCATAAGATCAGATTGTAATCCCCGGCTAAAAATCTCGGGACGGGAGGAAACAATCAGTCTCCCCGAATTGTCATACAAATTTATATCCGAGAAGAAAACCATGGAAAACTTCTGCAAATATGTTTGAATCTGCTGCTTATTCTGCAACGCATCATTACCGTAAGGTGATAATTTGTTTTGTAACTCAATTATCACCGAGTGGGTTTTTTCTTTTAAATTATTGCTAATGGTTTGCCGGTTATTAGCATTGAAATAATACAAAATGATAGCCGTCAATGTGAAGAAGACAATTAACATCGTTGAAAAAATAGTGAGCTGCAACCGTGTACTAAATGAATGCCTGAATGTTTCGATAATTTGTTTTCCAAATTTAAACGAAATATATGTTAATAAAAAAACTCCCGAAAGGATAAAAAGTAACGAAAACGGTAATAACCATCCCGAAAGTGTTTGACGGGTTCTGCTTACAATAAGTACTTCTTTGCTGTTGACCGGAAGCATGTAATGTGTATAACTTTCTTTGTTGAAAAATGCTCGTAAGGGTGCATTTTTAAAATTGGACAGATCGATGGGAAAGAGAAAATCGCCAAATTTATATTCAAGTTTTCCCTGATCGTAAAAAGCAAATGAATAACCTGATAAATGCAATTCGGATGCTCCGGCATCCTGCAACAACTCTGGATAGCCAAGCCCTTTAGGAATTATATTAGTATAGAATTCAATGTAAAGATTTGTCCGGTAATTACCTTTTATTGCCCCCGGATAATGAAACCGGGCAAGGTAATAAATGCTTTCGCTGGTATTATTGATCAACGATAATTCAAAATCTGCGCTGCTATCAACTATCCTGCCCTGTAATTGTCTGAAAAAAGCATCACAACCGACAACTTTGTTATCCGGTTGGATTTCAAGTTGTTGCCCAGGCTCACATATGGTTATCTGCCTGCTGTATGAAGAGAGCATGCCGTGAAAATATTTTCTGGTCAGGTAATCGGAAATTCGTTGCTCTTTGTCTTCCTCTCCCGACATTATTGTATGAATGATGTTTGTATCCTGCAATATTTCTTTTGATTTTTTCTCAAGAATATATTGCAAATACGGGTCCTGTTTTTGCGTAAGCATATTGGCGGTAAATCGCTGGTGTTCATTACGATTTTCCTGTTCGTTCATATTGAGCAAATAAGCGGCAGTAAGCGATAACAAAAGAATAGTCAGTATGCTGTGAAAATAGGGTTTCCTGCTCCGGCTGATAAACCAAATGACAGATGACAGCAAAACACTTAAGACAAAAGCGAGGAAAATAATCGTCTTTTCAACTTCAGCGAATAACAGAAAAAGGATACCCGCAACAGTCAAAGTTATTAGAATTTGCCAAAAGGAAACTCCTTTTCGTTCAAAAAAACCAAGAAAAGTATCAAACCACAAATACAACAGAAGATTAACCAACAATAGCAGGAAGAGGCACACGAAACCTGTAATACTGAAATAAACATTTTCAGGGAAGAGAATCAATCCCCCGTTTTGCAAAAAGTCTTGAGCAATAAAATAGAGGAGTACAGGAAGAGAAAACAAAATAATTTGCAGAGGCAGCAATTTTAACAATACATGATTTCTCCAGTGATTTTGCTGTTTTTTAAAATAGCGTACCAAAACGAGCAAACCAACACAAAATAAGACAAGATTCAACACAATATCTCCCGGCGTAGTAAATGTGGGAAGATTTGTGATCTGTCCGGAAACCCAAAACGAATTTTTAAAAATGTGTGGAAACCCAAAATAATATTGAATTATCCTAATGAGAACTAAATCTATAAAAAACGAAAACAACATAAGAGAAGAGTATCGGGAGGCAATTCTATTCTCCAATTTCTTATATAAGAAAAAAAGAATAAGAGTGAGGAATAGGATGATGGATAGGTACAAAAGAAATATAGCGGTCAACAGATACGGCGGAACCGCTCCTTGTTTTATTTTCAATGTAATGTGAAAATATTTAATGGAAAATTCGTTTTTGCCGGCTGTCGGATGGTTCTCTATTTTAACTCCATAAGGAAGTATTGTTTTTGTCAAAGGAATAAAGACGCCTGCGGTATAATTACCAAAAACCGACTTTAAAGACATGTACGGCTGGTCGCCAAAAAAAAGAATTTCCTTTTTCCCAACCAACATGGTTGAAAATTTATCTACAGGAATTTTATTGTTATTCCAATAAATGATTGAATCTCGTTGTTTAATTATTATATCAACCTGTTTATCAGAAAGTTGTCCACTTAATTGTTTCCAATCAGGCGAATTTTTCTGATGAAGAAAGCTGAACACTTTATTTGTTAATTTAACACACTGATTTCCAACGTTATATAGCGTATTCTGTGTATTTTTAACCAGTGATTCCTGACGATAATTTGTTTTGGCAATATATCTGAGCGAGAAGAAGGCAAGGAGAATAAGGAAAAACAGGCCCGAATAAGAGAGGAATTGTTGAAAAGAGGTATGTCTGTCAGATTTTTCCATGTGAATCCTTTTTAAAAAGTAGGACACGTAAAAGTAATAATAATTGAATGACTTATTTGAAAAAATTAAATTACCTTATTACCCCAAAATAGAACGATAATTTTTACTTCGAGATTACATTTTCTTTAAAACATAAATAAGGCTGGAATAGTTTCCCGATTTGGAAGCAGAGCGATTCGACCTGTAACCGCTCAGAAAAGCCCTCATAAGAGGCAAACTTGTTTTTTTATAACGTTCACTCAGCAACGACACATAATAAGCATCCATTTTTAACGGTAAAATATTAATGATCTGTAGCCCGTGTAGCTTTGCAAGCTTTTTAAAGGCCTTTGGAGAAAAATGACTGAGGTGCCTCGGAACGTCCAGTCCGGCCCAGTATTCTTGGTAATGCATTGCGTCCGGCGATATTGGATTGGGTAATGCGATGATAAAATAACCGTTATCATGGAGAATACGTTTAGCTACTTGCATTCTTTCATTCACATCTGGCACATGTTCGAGTACATGCCACATACTGATAATATCAAAAGATGCAACCGGCAAATTTTGGAGGTTCTGCTCCTCCTCTACTCTTAATTGATAATGCGATTTTGCAAAATTTCGTGCTGAAGCATTTGGTTCAATTCCAAAGCATTCCCATTTTCGATTCTGAAAGTAATTCAACAGTTCACCGGTTCCGCAACCGATATCCAAAATCTTACCAGTATCGTGAAGAGCACTGATGATTTTATATTTTCGTTTAATGTTTATTTCGCGTAAAAAGAAATATAGCTTCCCAATGGCCCCATTATCTTTTGTATCGTGAGAGAGGTAATCCGGCGAATCATAATATTTTGCTAAGTATTCGTTTTCAGGTCTTGGATTTGTAAAAAGCAAGTCGCAATCCTGGCATTTCCAAATAGAAAAATGTTCCTGCGACAGAAAGTAATCCTTTACATCCATTGTTACTAAAATATTCTCAGACTGACAAACCGGACAGGTATCTAATTTTTTCATGGGGGTTGTTTCACGTGGAACATTCATTCTTATCGGCCTAAATAAACCAGTAAAACATTGATATCAGAAGGTGATACGCCACTGATTCTTGATGCCTGACCAATCGTTCGCGGTTTTATCTTAGTAAGTTTTTCCCTCGCCTCGTAGGAAATGGAAGTAAGTTTATTATAATTGAAGTCCTCTTTTAGCATAATATTTTCAAACTTACCAAGCTTTTGAGCTATATCTTCCTCTTTTTTTATGTAGCCTTCGTATTTAATTTGAATTTCCGCAGAATCTATAATTTCATTGGATATATCATTTTCTTCAACAATATTTTGAAGTGCGGAATTAACAGAAATTAGACTTTTGAGTTTGACCTGAGGACGTAGTAATACGGTGGAAAGTTTCACCTTTTGTTTAAGCGGAGCGGTATTATTTTCTGTTAAAGTGGCATTCACTTCGTCCGGACTAATGCTTTCTTCGTAAATAATCCGTGTTAGTTTTTTAACCTTTTCTTCCTTCTGCCGATAAGTATCGTAACGATGTTTTGAAGCAAGACCTAATTTATAGCCCTTTTCAGTCAACCTTTTGTCCGCATTGTCCTGCCGTAACAAAATCCGATGTTCGGCCCTCGAAGTAAACATGCGATAGGGTTCGTCCACGCCTTTTGTAATAAGGTCATCGATTAGAACACCAAGGTATGCATCCGAACGCTTCAGTACAAATGGTTCATCGTCATTGAGAAGCAGACTTGCGTTGATGCCTGCCATCAGCCCTTGCGCGGCGGCTTCTTCATAACCTGTTGTACCATTGACTTGTCCGGCAAAGAACAGATTATTTATTTTTTTGGTTTCAAGATTATATTTTAGTTGCGTAGGAGGGAAATAATCATACTCAATGGCGTAACCGGGACGAAATATTTTTGCATTTGCAAAGCCGGGAATTTCTCTTAATGCTTTTACCTGTATGTAGTCCGGGAGCGAGGAAGAAAAGCCGTTAAGATAATATTCGATGGTATTCCAGCCTTCAGGTTCAACAAAAAGCTGATGTCTGCTTTTATCGGAGAAGCGTTCAATTTTATCTTCAATAGAAGGACAATATCGTGGACCAACACCCTGAATTCTGCCGGCAAACATAGGGGAATCTGCAAATCCAAGTCTAAGTGTATCGTGTACTTTGGGTGAGGTGTAAGTAATCCAACAACTTCGTTGTTTGGTGAGCTTGGTTTTTTCAAGAAAAGAAAAATTCTCCGGGTTTTCATCACCTTTTTGCTCCTCCATTTTCAAAAAATCGATAGTTCTGCCATCCACACGAACCGGAGTACCGGTCTTCAATCGTGCTGTTTCAAATCCGAGAGCTTTTATTTGGTCGCTAAGACCGTAACTCGGAGGATCACCCATGCGGCCACCGGCAAATTGTTTCATTCCAATGTGAATGATACCGTTTAAAAAAGTACCATTTGTGAGTATAACGGTTTTCGATTTTATTTCCAACCCCATGGCTGTTTTTACACCGTAAACCATATCCCCTTTAATAAGTAGTTCCGTAACGGTATCCTGCCAAAAATCGAGGTTTTGTGTATCTTCCAGCATCTTTCGCCATGTTGCTGAAAAAAGCATACGATCGCTTTGTGCACGCGGACTCCACATAGCCGGTCCTTTTGATTTATTCAGCATACGAAATTGAATCATCGATTTGTCAGTAACCAAACCTGAATAACCACCGAGAGCATCGATTTCACGTACAATCTGTCCTTTGGCGATTCCTCCCATAGCAGGGTTGCACGACATTTGTGCAATGGCATTCAGATTCATTGTTATGAGCAATACGGATGAACCGAGATTAGCAGCAGCTGCGGCAGCTTCAGCACCGGCATGACCGGCACCAACAACAATGACATCGTATTTTTCAAATATCTCCATAATGTTCCACGTGAAACACAACTATTTTTGCGGCAGCAAAGATAGGTAATAATCCTCTTTAGCACGCATTTGTCGCTTATCTTCGACAGTATGGTCATCGTACCCGATTAAATGTAAAATGCCATGTACCATAACACGAGCAAACTCCTGTTCAAATTCTACATCTAAAATTGAGGAATTCTCCACAATACGATCAACACTGATAAAAATTTCGCCGGAAATAATTTCAGGTAACGTGGACTGCGGAAAGGTAATGATATCGGTAAGAAAATCGTGATTTAGAAAATCCTTATTAATTTTAAGTAAAAACTCATCGCTACAAAAATGATAAAAAACATCCCCTGTCTGATGATTTTCTAACTCTATAACCTGTTTTATCCATGGAAAATATTCCTGAGGATCTAAAGAAAGCCCACACTCGTCATCAATTTGATATTTAAGCATTTGAGGCTTTTTGAGTTTGAGAAAGATCATGTAAATATTCTTCAAGAAGCTTTCTCCGGTGTGAAAAATAGGATTCGGGTAAAATACCAATGTTGAAACGAAAAATCAAATTTTCACCCTCCACAACAACTTCATCAGTAATCTTTTGTATTAAAAAAACTGATTGAGTGAAATTGTCTTGAATATCCTGGATAAATTGCTCCTTTAAAAAAAGCTTTAGGACAAAAAAATCAACATGGGAAAATTCAAACGAAATAACTTCATCGGTCAACTGAGCAGTAATTCCGAGATAATCATTCCGTGAATATTCTAACAATAAAAAAAGAAGATTAGAAAAAGAAGTGAGAATGTTCCCAAGGTAGATTTCATCAATCAGCCATTGTTGAAATAAGCTTTCAACATATTTCTCAATATTGCTATTCACTTCAGTATCAAGACGTAAGCGATAGTTATTCGTTTTACCCATAATAACAACTCTAAAATAAGGCCAAGTAAAAATTTAAAGGTTATACACAAATTCGCTTTTAAGGTTACCGGTTCAAACCAAAATTATGAAGAAATTTTTT
>JAJRQZ010000168.1 GCA_024279935.1 Bacteroidota bacterium | reverse complement strand
CTCAGTAGTTTTGGCGGAAATTTTGTGTTTTTCAAACAAAAATTGTGACAAAACGGATAGGTAACCAATGAGTCAATATTTTTCTCTACTGCTGAGTAGTAACAAATATTGAAATATGTTAACATGTTGAATATCAATAGTCCATGATAAGTAATACCATACTTTGTATCTCCTTAGTGTCTTAGAGTCTTAGTGGCTAATTATCAATACCTTGCCACGAAGGCACTAAGGCACGAAGTTTCGCTAAGCAATTTATATAATGTATAGCCATCTGATAACAAATATATTAAGGCCAAGTGTTGGTATGCGAAACTTCAGTGATTTTAATATTTATCATGATCAGTGGATAGCAAGCCCTGGCACCATCAAAACAAAACCGGGAATTACTCATTCAGGGACACATCCTTGCTTAACACGAACCATGCTTTCTCGGCTGCTAGCTTTTCGGCTCCCCTAATGGAATAATCCTTGGCCCTCGATACCTCTTTGCCATCGACGACCACTGCGACCTCATATTGTTTTTGATATTTCTGACCAATTTGGTTAATAACATCCAGGCTTAATTCGATTTTATTTTTTTGAGACCACTCAACGAGTTTACTCTTATAATTCACCTCGCTCAGCTCAAGCATCTCTAAGTCGAAATGTAATTTAATAATCCTGTTGACCAGTATTTTACGAGTAAATTTATATCCTTTGTCGAGGTATAGGGCACCAATAAATGCTTCAAAGGCATCGCCTCCGGCAGAGCGCGAGTTTTTACCTTGCTTGTTGCCTGCAACAATATGGGTGTTGAGCCCTAATTTGATCGATAATTTATTAAGTGCGGCACGGCTTACGATCTTAGATCGCATATCGGTCAAGAACCCTTCGGATTCGTAAGGGTATTTTTTAAACAGAAAGTCGGCCACGAGTGCGCTTATTACGGCATCGCCCAGATATTCAAGACGTTCGTTGTTGATTTTAAGGCCTTTTAATTTTTTTCTTGTTGCCGATTTATGGCGCAAGGCCAGCTTATACAAAAAAACATTTCCGGGATAAAACCCGAAAATGTTTTTAATTGATTTATAAATGTCTTTATTCTCCGAAAAGAGAACCCGATAAGTGTTTTTTAAAAACAAATTGATTTTATTTATTTGGCGAACTTCTTAAATATCAAGGATGCGTTATGGCCTCCAAAACCAAAAGTATTGCTCAAAGCAATGTTAACCGTTCTTTTCTGAGCTTTGCCAAAAGTAAAGTTCAGTCTGCTATCAATATTCGGGTCATCAGTGAAATGGTTAATTGTCGGGGGCACTATATCATTTTTAACAGCAAGCAAGGTGGCTATGGCCTCAATGGCGCCGGCTCCGCCCAAAAGGTGTCCTGTCATCGACTTTGTAGAGTTGATATTGATTTTATAAGCATGTTCCCCGAATAAGTTCACAATAGCTTTCGGTTCAACTATATCCCCCACCGGGGTCGAGGTGCCGTGAGTATTGATGTGATCTATGTCCTCAATAGTTATCCCTGCATCCTCAATGGCAGCCTGCATACATCTTCTGGCCCCATCGCCTTCCGGATGCGGTGCCGTCATGTGATGGCCGTCGCCTGAGAGGCCGGCACCGGCAACTTCGGCATATATTTTCGCTCCCCTGGCCAGCGCATGCTCCAATTCCTCGAATATCATGCCGCCACCGCCTTCGCCAATGACAAAACCGTCGCGGTCCTTATCAAATGGGCGGGATGCCGTTAAGGGGTCGTCATTTCGTGTTGAGATAGCATGCATGGCATTAAAGCCACCAACACCGGTAGTGTTTACAGCAGCCTCGGAACCACCTGCAACAAATGCGACGGCTTTTCCCAGCCTGATGTAGTTGAAGGCATCGGAAAGTGCATTGGCCGATGAAGCACATGCGGAAACAGTCGCAAAATTAGGGCCCCTGAAACCATATTTAATTGAAATATGCCCTGCACAAATATCAGCAATCATTTTAGGAATAAAAAAAGGGTTGAAACGCGGCGTCCCATCCCCTTTTACATAATTCCCCACTTCTTGCATAAAAGTATTTAACCCTCCAATACCGGAGCCCCAAATAACGCCGACCTTGTCTTTATCGACACCTTCGGTATTTATTCCTGAATCCTCGATAGCCTGACCGGCAGCGACCATTCCAAGTTGTGAGTACCTGTCGTGCTTACGAGCCTCTTTCCTGTCGAAAAAATCCAAAGGATCGAAGTCCTTTACTTCACAAGCAAACTTGGTTTTGTATTTCTCAATATCAAAACTGCTTATCTCAGCCGCTCCGCTAACTCCGTCCAACAACGCATCCCAATAATCGGTTACGTTATTGCCTATTGGAGTAATAGCACCAAGGCCGGTAACAACTACCCGCTTTAGTTCCATATAACTTTTCTGGTTTTCTTACTGATTATTCTCAATATAAGTAACTGCGTCACCAACAGTTTCTATCTTTTCTGCTTCTTCGTCAGGAATGGAAAGGTTGAATTCTTTTTCGAATTCCATGATCAATTCAACCGTATCAAGCGAATCCGCACCCAAATCATTGGTGAAACTTGCTTCGTTAGTAACTTCACTTTCCTCAACACCTAATTTATCAACAATGATGCTTATTACTTTTGCACTTACTTCTGACATAATTAAAAAATTTTAATGTTTAAACTGCTGCAAAGAAACAGATTAATGCATTAAAAAACAATAAAAAAATAAAAATTTTATCAATCTTGGTTTTCGGGCTGTGAGCCGAATTATTTCTTTTTTGAAAATTAAATACATGCATGACAGTTTATTATATTTAATTGACTTATTTTTATGGCCTTAAAAAAATAATCGATGCAATTGAAACGGATAGCAATTTTCGCCTCGGGAAACGGGACTAACGCTCAAAGGATTGTGGAATACTTTGCAGGCAACAAACAGGTGGAGATTAGCTTGATACTTGCCAACAAATCTTCGGCGGGTGTGCTAAAACGGGCCGAAAAACTGAGCGTCCGGTCAATGGTTTTTTCAAGAAACGACTTTGTTAAAGGCGGAAAAGTAGATTTGACGCTCAGCGAACATAAAATAAATTTTATCGTTTTGGCAGGTTTTTTATGGCTGGTGCCGGATTTCCTGATTCAAAAGTACCAAAACAAAATCATAAATATCCATCCTGCATTGTTGCCCGGTTATGGCGGAAAGGGCATGTACGGCAAAAAAGTGCATGAGGCTGTTATCGCCTCGGGCGATAAACAATCGGGCATTACAATTCATTATGTGAACAGCAAATACGATGATGGTCAGATAATCTTTCAGGCCTTATGTAATATTGACGATGGCGACTCGGCGGGGATGCTTGCCGCAAAAATCCATAAACTGGAACATGAGCATTTTCCGGTAATTATTGAAAAAACGCTTGATAAGCTTAAATACTAAATTTATAATATGGAAACAATAGATCTTTTTAAACGAAACAAAAAACAACTTGCTGTGCTGATCGACCCTGACAAACAGGGAACGGAAGAGTTAATAAAAACAGCCGCGATATCAAAGGAAAGCTTGATAGACTACCTTTTTGTTGGGGGCAGCCTGCTCACCAACGACGAGCTTTTCAGAACAGTCAGGACCCTGAAGGAAAACTGCGACATACCCGTAGTTTTGTTCCCGGGAAACACTTATCAGGTAAGTCGCAATGCAGACGCTTTATTGCTCTTGTCCTTGATCTCGGGAAGAAACCCGGATATGCTTATCGGCATGCATGTCCTGGCAGCACCCTATATTAAACTTGCCGGGCTGAAAACTATTGCAACTGGTTATATGCTTATCGATAGCGGCAGACCAACCTCGGTAACCTATATGAGCAACTCATTGCCAATACCTTACGACAAGAACGACATAGCCGCATGCACGGCCATGGCCGGTGAGATGCTGGGACTGCAGCTTATATTTATGGATGCCGGCAGCGGCGCCGACAAAACCGTCTCCGAAGAAATGATCTCTTTTGTCAAGCAGTCTATCGATGCACCACTTATCATTGGCGGGGGCATTAAAACCCCCGAAAAGCTCAAGAGCGTTTTTGATGCCGGCGCCGATATTGCAGTGGTCGGAAACTCATTTGAGAAAACCCCCGAAAAAATCTATAGTTTTGCCGAAATAGTTAGGAATTATTGATTTATTTCTTTAAATTGCGGGACAAACCTATATAAGTTTATAGGACCAATCAATTATTATGGTAAACCGTTGTAATATGAGGCCTGTTTTTGATATTAAACTTATACTTGTCGGCTTGTTTCTTCTTGCTGCATCGGCACAGGGCAGAAGCATGCCAGGGGACACCCTCCAAACTTATCTGGAAAACAAAAAAATAAATGATACCGCTAAGATCGACAGGCTTATTGAAATAGCCGAAAAGCTCAGCCTGGAGTTCGACAGCAATGCCATCAAATTTTATGCTTTGGCAGATTCGTTCACCAAAATAGTGAACTTGGATAATTTCTCCTTCAACACGAACAACCTAATGGGCATCTGGTATTATAATTACGGCAACAACAAAGAAGCCTTGGTTCGCTTCTTGGAAGCCGAGCGTATAGCAGAAAAATTGTCAGACAGCATTAAACTAAACAAATCGTATAATAACCTTGCCGTTGTTTATGATGAACTGGCAGCTTACAACATCTCCCTAAAATATTATCTGAAAACAATTGAAATAGACAAGGCACTTAGCGATAGCGCAGGGCTGGCAATCGATTACGGTAATTTAGGGGCCTTATATGCAACTCTGGAGGATCATGAAAAAGCCCTTGAATATCTCGCAAAGGCAAAGCAATTGGCCGTTAAGCACGAGAATTATGAAATCCAGTATAATTGCGAACTTGCAATAAGCTCGATTTACATAGACGAGGGGAAAAACGACAAGGCCTTGGAGTGCCTGAACAATGCGATCGAAATAACAAAAAAGAGAAAAGACTTTAGCGAATGTGCAGTTTTACTAAACAACTTTGGATATTATTATCAGAACCAAAAAGATTACAATGAAGCGGAAAAATATTTTAAACATGCCGTGAGCCTTAGCAAAAAACAAAATAAATCGAGCTTGTATCATTCCACATCTATTAACCTGGCTGCAATTTATCTGGAAATAAGCGACTCCCTCAAGGGAAAGGAGAAGGTAAAACAACTGAACAAATCCGTTGATCTGTGCATACCGACAATTGGCCCTTCGAGAAAAAACAGGGACGTCAAAACGGAGCTGGACGCCTACGCCATTCTCCGGAAAGCCTATGAGGGCTTGAACAACTACAAAAACGCCTTTAAGTACAACGACTTATACATCAGCCTATCAGATACTATTCATAAACAGCAACTTAAGAACGAGCTGGAAAACATAGCCGCCAGAATGGATGCCGAGAAAAAAATCGTTGTTTTAAAAAATATGGAAAACAAATTAAAACTGCAGAGGATAAAAGCTAAGAACCGAAGTTTAATAACCTCAATAATAGGGACATTGCTTGGCTTTAGTTTCCTGTTCTTATTCATAACATACAGGATGTTCCTCATCAAGAAGAAAAGCAATGAGGGCATAAGCAGGAAAATGAAAGAGATCGAAGTAATTGCTAAGGAACTGAAATCATCGAACGAGATAAAAGACACGTTCTTTAAGCTTATAGCACATGATTTAAGGAGTCCTTTTAATACCCTGCTGGGGTTTAGCAAGATTCTGGAGGACAAGGCCGGCGACTACAACATTGATGAAGTTAAGCGTTTTGCCTCAATAATCAACAACCTTTCGAGGGACACCTACGACCTGCTGAACAACCTTCTCCAATGGGCGGGCTTACAAACCGACACCCTGGAATTCAATCCGCAATTAATTAATGTAAATAGCATTCTTGAACAAACACTGCAGATATTAAACTACAAGGCATCAATAAAAAACATT
>JAJRQZ010000167.1 GCA_024279935.1 Bacteroidota bacterium | reverse complement strand
TGTGCCTGCGAAGGCGCCCCGCCAGGCCGCTCGTGTGGCCGACGTAATATTTATCCAGGGTAGGTGAATAGAGTATATAAAAACTGTACATGGCAAGAAAAAAGCCGACCCTTTGGTCGGTCGGCCCTGTGGTGGGAACTACTGGATTCGAACCAGTGACCCTCTGCTTGTAAGGCAGATGCTCTGAACCAGCTGAGCTAAGCTCCCTTTTCCTGCTCTTTCGTCCGTGGCCCTCCCGACTGTTAGTCGGGATGCCCTGAACCAACTGAGCTAAACTCCCCTAAAAAGAGGCTGCAAATATACACCTATATTTTTTTCACACAACAAAAAAATCAAAAATATATTTTTTTGCAAGTGCCTTCGCACACAAGTTATTTGCTTTAACTAAAGCAAAAGATACTAGACTCCGTTAAGTCCCGCTAACGATTGTAATGCCTTCAAAACACATTACAAACCATATATGCATCAACAGTTTTCAATAAATGTTAATTTATAACGTAAATTAAGTTCAAGATTTGTGAAAATATATAATTTAGCCAAAATTTTATATCAAGGCCAAAGCATTATGAGTTTTTACAACGTAGTGATAACAGGAACCGGAAAATATATTCCCGACAATATAGTTACAAACAACGATTTTGCCGAAAACAACTTTTATGATACCAATGGGAAACCGTTCGATGCCTCACATAAAGAGCTAACTGATAAGTTCAAGGCAATTACCGGAATTGAGGAAAGGCGCTATGCCGACGATGACCAGTGCGCATCGGACATCGGAACCATTGCAGCAAGAATAGCAATTGAAGATGCCGGTATCGATCCGGAGACCATAGACCAGATAATCGTAGCCGAGAACTTTGCCGACGTGAAAAAAGGGACCATCCAAACCGATACGCTTCCAAGTGTCGCCTCAAGGATAAAACATAACCTTAAAATCGAGAATCCTGCTTGCGTCGCCTACGATATTATTTTTGGTTGCCCCGGATGGATCCAGGGGGTGATACAGGCATATTCATATATAAAATCAGGAATTGCCAAACGCTGCCTGGTAATTTCCGCCGAAACCTTATCGAGGGTCCTCGATATGAGCGACAGGGATTCGATGATTTATTCAGATGGTGCCGGAGCAGCAATTGTCGAGGGAGTTGTAAGCGACCAAAAGGAAGGTATCCTTAGTTTTAATGCTGCGACTTATGCAAAAAACGAGGCCTATTATCTCTTCCTCGGGAAAAGCAATATGCCAGGTGCCGACCCTAAGCTCAGATATCTTAAAATGCATGGGCGAAAAATTTACGAATTTGCCTTGACAAACGTTCCTGACGCAATGAAAACTGCCATGGACAGGGCTGATGCCGACATCCATGATTTGAAAAAGATATTCATACACCAGGCAAACGAAAAAATGGATTTTGAGATAATTAAGCGCTTCTATCGTATTTACAAGGAGAGGAACATCCCGGAATATATAATGCCGATGAGCATCAACAGGCTAGGGAACAGTTCAGTAGGAACAGTGCCGACGCTTTTCGATATGGTTCGCAAAGGTGAGTGCCAAAGGGTTTCTCACGATCCCGAAGCCTTTGCCCAGGGAAACCACCAGCTTAACAAAGGCGACTTGATAATGTTTACATCGGTTGGCGCCGGCATGAACATCAATGCCATTGTTTATAGGTATTAGCAGGCAATCGCTTTTTTTAAGGGCAAGCAGCAAAAACCTGCCTTCATAATTTAACGATTAAAACAAAAAGAATTATATTTTTGTATTTAAAATGTTATCACCGGTATTAATCGTAAGTCATTGAGGAACCATAGTATTAAATTTCTGCTAGTTGTATTCATTATCGTTATGGGTAGCGGATGCTCTATAAAAAGATTCGTGCCGGAAAACAAGAAGATCACAAATAAGTATTCGCTGGACATCGAAAAAAAACATGAAGCGATCAATGCGTCCGAATTAAGGGCCCTCATCAAGCCCAAGGCAAATTCAAAATTGTTTTTCATGCGCCCAAAGCTCTACTTTTACTACCGTAGCCTGAAAAAAGAAACGGGTTTCAACAAATGGTTAAACGAGCATTATGGCGAGGAGCCCGTATATACGGAAACTCATGATTTAAATAAAATCAGCAGGAATTTAAGAATATACCTGGCAAATATCGGTTTTTTCAATTCGGAAGTAGATTATGAGATTCAAACGAGAAATTTTAATAGTGATATAACTTTTATCATTAAACCTTCAGCACCCTATAGGTTTTCCGAAATATCATACGACATAAACGACAGTTTAATAAGCGGGCTCGTTGATGCAAACAAGGACAAATCCCTATTAAAAGCCGGAAGTGTTTATAACGCTTATGTTATGGACGACGAACGCGACCGCATTACGGAAATCCTGAGAAATTCGGGCTATTATTTGTTTAGCCGCAATTACATCCAGTTTCATGTCGATAGTTCTTTTACCAACCATAAAATGAACATACAGGTTAAGATCAACAATATCAAAACCCCTACCGATCAGCCCGGGGAGTTTAATGAAAACAAGCACCGTAGATTTTTCATCAAAAACGTTAGTATAATTCCTGATTTCAAACCTACTGAAAACCAATCTTTTGACACTACAAAACATAAAATTGAGTTTTGGGACGAGAAAAGATCCTTTAATTATAATTTCTTATATGCCGACAAAGTACATTTAAAACCTTCCGCCTTCAATCAGGCGATAAAGATAAAACCAGGAAAACCATATTCGGCCACTGACGTCCAAAATACATATAGACGCCTGTTTTCATATCAAATAATCAGAACGGCCAACATAAACTTCGACACAACCGACATCAGCAAACCAGACAACGACAGCTCGTTCCTTGATTGCAAGATAAGTCTTCAAAAGAGTAATTTAAACATGTTTACCGTTGAGGCCGAGGGCACTAATTCAAGTGGTGATTTGGGCGTCAGGGGCAATGTCATATTCCTGAACAAAAACATATTCCAGCGGGCCGAGGTATTAAGAATTATGCTCAACGGCGGTTTTGAAGCCCAAACAATCAGCGAAAGCAATGGCAGCACAGGCATATTCAATACTTTTGAAGCGGGAATACAAGGATCCGTTTATTTTCCAAGATTTTTCTCACTAGTCCGACTCAATAGTTTTAACCAACGCTACAATCCCACATCCAATCTGACGTTTGGTTTCAACTATCAGTTAAGGCCAAATTATTCGCGCAATATAACTTTATTGAGCCTGGGTTACTCATGGAATCAAAACAAGCAGATTAAGCACATCTTAACTCCGGCCAATATAAATTTCGTAAAGGTGAACCCTACTCCTGAATTCGAGAAGGAGCTGGAGGACGAGACCAACAAACGGTTGAAGGAACAGTATTCCGATCACATGGTCCTGGGCCTCAATTATAGTTTTATCCTAAACAACCAGGAGAAAACAGGATTGAAGAATTTTGAGTACTTCAGGGCGAACATCGAGACATCGGGCAATTTGCTTTATGCTTTCAACACCTTGCTTGGCTCCAAAAAAGCCGGTACCGGAAACTATGAGTTTTTTGGTGTGCGCTACTCGCAGTATATCAGGGTCGATTTCGACTACAGGCAATACTTCATGCTGAAAAACAAAAACACATCAGTAGCCACGCGCATATACATAGGTGCAGGCCTGCCATATTTAAATTCCGACGAGATACCATACGAAAGGGGGTTTTATGCCGGCGGGGCAAACGGCATGAGGGGCTGGGCTTTCAGGACCCTTGGGCCGGGATCGTACAACGGGACCAATTCTTATGAGAAAATAGGGGATATCCAGCTGGAACTCAATGCCGAGTACAGGTTTCCCATTTATAGTTTTTTATATGGCGGCTTTTTTGTCGATTTCGGTAACATCTGGACATATAACCAATCGGAAACATTTCCCAACGGGCAATTTAAATTTAACCGTTTTTATAAAGAAATCGCTTCCGACCTTGGTTTTGGGTTTCGTCTCGATTTCCAGTTCTTCATTTTCCGCATTGATTTTGCCGCACCAATAATAAACCCGGCATTTCCCGAGGGGCATCGCTGGAGGTTCGATTATTTGCAATTACGTGATATTATAGGTAATTTCGGAATCGGTTTCCCATTTTAAAATTCAATTATGAGAAGCCATGAACTAGAGTCTCAATTAACAAAGAATCTGGGTTTTGACCCCACCGCTGACCAACAAACGGCTATTCATCATATTGCTAGGTTTCAATCAAGCAGCAAGCCTAATCCCGTTTATATATTAAAAGGTTACGCAGGAACAGGGAAAACCAGCATCCTGGGGTCATTGGTAAGAACGCTCAACAATACATATACAAAGACCGTCCTGCTTGCCCCTACCGGAAGGGCCGCAAAAGTCCTTTCGGCATACACTTCAAAAACAGCACATACAATACATAGATATATTTATTTTATATTAACGGGCAAAAATGGCCTTCCGCTTGTGAAGCTCGGAAAGAACAAGCTTAAAAAAACAGTCTTCATCGTTGATGAAGCGTCCATGATAAGCGACAGCAGCACTAATAATAAGGGCGGATTCGGTGGCCATTCGCTACTCGACGACCTTGTTGAATACGTATTCTCTTCACAGGGCAACAAACTTATTCTGGTTGGCGACACGGCCCAACTACCCCCTGTGGGCTTGAACCTCAGCCCTGCCCTCGATTTAAATTTCCTGAAAACAGCCTATAATGTTACGGCACACTCCTTTGAGATGAAAGAGGTTATGCGGCAATCTCTGGATTCCGGAATACTGTTCTCAGCAACTTCGTTACGCCTCAAGCTCACAAACAATTCAAGTGATTTACCTTTACTTGAAATAGATGGCTTTAAAGATGATGTCAAGGTCATCGAATCGGCCTATGACTTCGAGGAGGTTTTACAAGTAAACTTCAGCGACAGCAATCAAAACAACAGCGTTTTGGTTTGCAGGACAAATAAAAGAGCGAACATATTTAACCAGCAAATACGCAAGGCCATCCTTCTTCGCGACGAGGAACTGGAAGCCGGCGACAGATTGATGATTGTCAAAAACAACTATTTCTGGCTCGACGAAACATCCAAGGCAGGTTTTATAGCCAACGGCGAGATGATAGAGGTACTTAAGCTAATAAATATGGAGGACATTTATGGTTTTCGTTTCGCCGAAGCAGATGTCCGGCTTATTGATTACCCCGATGAAGAAGTGCTTAGGGTTAAATTACTGCTCGACACGATTAACACTGACGGCCCGGGATTGAATATCGAAGAAAGAAACCGACTCTTTGAAACAATATTGGAGGATTACACCGGCCATGGTTCCCGCGGCCAGAGGGTTGCACAAGTTATGACCAATCCATATTTCAATGCTCTACACGTAAAATTCGCTTATGCCATGACTTGCCATAAAACACAGGGGGGGCAATGGCCAACTGTGATTATTGATCAAGGCTGGCTAACAGATGACATGATAAACACCGAATTCCTCAGGTGGCTTTATACTGCTTTTACCAGGGCAACTCAAAAACTATATTTGATTAATTTTAGGGAGGATTTTTTTTCCTGAAAAGATTAAAACTAGTCAAAGTTCCTGAAAAAAGGAAGTTGTTTTGGGAAGAGGGATAAGGGGAATAGAATTATATTCTCGGAGAAAGACCGTTGCAATACCAGGTTTTTTAATGAATTAAGCCAACCTTTTACTCACCTTCTTCGTTGTCGTATTTTTAAAGTCCTCACAGACAACAGTCTGCTGTGGGTTTAAAAATATTGCCGCCCTCTCAGGCAAAACACGATAGGCAGGCTCGAATTTGAACAAAATATTGTCTTTTGCAACGGTCTTGGAGATTGAAATAACCATACCATCCAACAACAGGAAAGACCATGAGCCACTACCATTGTTTTATTTGGGACCCGCGTTCTTCAGCAACTCCATTTATCCTCTCAACGCCTTCATTTTTCAGCAGTCGCTATAAATTAAGCAGCTTGCATAAGCGGTAACACCTTCCTCCCTACCCTCGAAACCAAACCCTTCATTGGATTTTGCTTTAACGGAAACACGGTTGATATCGAGCTTCAGGCAACTCGATAGACTAAGCCGGATAGTATTGATGAAATTACTGAGCTTAGGTTTTTCCAATACCAGCGTACAATCGATATTGGATATTTCAAAGTCGTGCTTCTTGAGCAAATAATAAGTAATTTCCAGCAATGTCATACTCGAAATATCCTTATATCTTAGGTCGGTATCTGGAAAATGGGAGCCAATATCGCCGAGCGCAGAGGCGCCAAGCAACGAATCTATGAGCGCATGCGACAGGACATCAGCATCCGAATGGCCAATAAGTCCTTGTGAATGAGGTATTTCAACCCCTCCCAGAACAAGTTTGCGGTCATTGCCAAAAGCATGGACGTCATAACCAAAACCCGTTCTAAAATCTTTCATTATCCTTTTGGGACAGATGTTTTGGCAGTTTTGCCAAAATCAAACAACAGTGAGAAACGGAGTGTGTTTTGTAAAGGGTGCTGTTGCGAAACCACAGGAATCAAATATGAGAAGTCGAGGCCAAAAGTGTTATAGCGCAAGCCAACACCAAGGTCGAAATATTTACGATTTCCCTTTGTGTTGTCTTCCCAGAAGAAGCCGCCTCTTAAGGCAAGGAGGTTATTATACCAATATTCCATCCCCACGGCATAGTTGAACTCGCGAAACTCTTCCTTGAGGCCGCCCGGGGCGTCATACCACGACTGTATCATACCTCTCATGACCGGAACTACGGGATCCATCCCGCTGGCAATCTCGAACTTGTCGCTGCCAGGGATAGGGATCCTGTTGTTATTCGAGTCCAATGCATAGATAGGTGGTGTTGGGACAAGTAGTTTATTTATGTCCAACTGGAATGATATTTTATTGTAATCGTCCAGTTCAAGGGTCAAGCGCGGGCCGAACCTGAAATTAGTAGGTATGAAATCCCTTTGGATATTAGAGCCTGAATATGATATCTTATTGCCAATATTGGAAATGTTCAAGCCCCATGCGAACTCTGCATCCATATTGCTGAACCAATCGACTTTTCTCTGCCAGTACAAGGCAACATCGGCTGCAATCGAAATACCGGGCTTTGTTTCTACACCTTGCACATTCTGTCCCTGGGTAAGGTCGGAATAGATGAACCTGCCTGCAACTGCAAGTGATAAATTTTGGTGAAGCTTACGGGCATAAGTTCCCGAAAGGGCAAATTCGTTAGGCTTGTAAGTGCCAAGCGAATTACCTTGGTCATCGGTAAACTGAATATCGCCAAGGGTGAAATACCTAAGGGAAAAAGCAATAGTTTGAAGCTCATCCAATTTAACATAACCTGTAACGTAAGCAAGGTTGATATCGTTTACCAAATTCCTTAACCAAGGAGTATAAGAAAGGGAAAAACCAAAATCCTTGTCGATAAATGCATACTTTGCCGGATTCCAGTGCATGGAACTGGCATCGGGGGAGGAGGCAACACCACCGTCAGCCATTCCGCCGGCCCTGGCATCGGGTCCTATCATAAGAAAAGGCACCGCTGTTGTTATTACATTTATGCCGTCCTCCTGACCTGAAAGGTTATTATAATTCTGAGAGTTCAGGTTCAGCATTAAAACTACTAATGCGCTTATTAAAAGAAATTTAATCTTCATAAAATTATCTATCGTATTAAAAAAATGTCTGCAAAATTAACGAATAAAATCAACTATTATTATTTAGTTTTCATTAGTCGGCCAATTTAATCATTTTTTGTTGAATAACATGTGTATCTCCTTGAGTATCAGTAATTAGAATTTTATACAAATACAGGCCGTGTTTTAGTTTGTTTCCATTTGCGTCAGTCCCGTCCCATTTAAGCTCGGTAACATAAGCACCGTATTCCCCAAAATCACTTTTTAGCTTGGCAATGAACGAACCCCTCATATCAAAAATATCAATCTCAACCTTCGAGGGCAGTTCCCTGCCGCCAATCTTGAACGCAAATGTCGTATTATCCCTGAAAGGGTTAGGGTAGTTATAAACGCCGCTTAGGGCAATATTATCATCAACAACCAAAAACTCGATGGTTTTAGTCGATGAATTGTTCATCAAATCCCAGGTGCGCAAACCCAGTGTATGCCATCCGGGCTCCAGATAACCAAAATCGTAAGACAGGCTTCCTTTTTTATAAGTATCTATGTCCGGCTGATAAGACTGATTCAATATCCTGGAGCCGGAACTGTTTCCGTCAACAACGCTTACAATATCGCGGCCCAGACCGCTTCCCGAGACATTTATCCCGTTTTCATCGTACAGATCGGCCATAAGTAAAATATTGTTCTCAACCTGATCGCCATCGTTGAAACCACGATTATTGACGAACACGTTAATTTCGGGACCTATACCGTCATTTTCGGCCAACTCGTTGGTGCCTCCTATTATAAAATTATCAAACCCTCCCCAGGCATCAATATTATCAAGGGTGTCCATAGCGTAATAGCTTATCTTGCCAAATCCATAATTATATGAAATATCCTTGGGCACGAAGAAGGAAAAACTGAATATTCCGTTGCTCACACTGGTCTTGCCTTCATAAAGTATCTTGTCCTCCAGTTTAAAATCAGCAGGATAACTACCGCCCGCATTCCCCAAGGTTGAATAAATAGTAGGTTTATCATAAACCACCGGATACAGATAACCATTATAACCACTTGCCGTTTCGCCATTTGCACTCAATATCCTGCCTTCTATGCTCACCTCCGACAAGGCATTTATAGTATCAGGATCTACACTTATGGTTTTATTGTTCAAACCTGTTGTTTCTATCTCAAGATCGGGCAGGTCGAGCAAAAGTGCCGGATCGCCAAGAAGAGTGAAATTCAAGAAGTTCGTGCTTGAGGGGTTTTTCGCCATCCTGATCATATCTCCCAACCGGGGGCGTTTACCATCTTCACGCTCAAGCAAATTATTGTAGATCCGCATGTTGAGAATAATATTTGCATGTGCATAAGCCAATCTCGTTGTGGTCAGCAATGCGATACCGCCTCCTTTTTTATTAAGAAAGGCATATTCGCCGGCCGATTTAAACATGGGGTTGTCGAAACGGCTGAACTCGCAAGTAGCAGTTATAAATACTGTTAGGTTATCAAGATTATGGAAATTATTTATCATCGGAACATCGAGGATAAGCTCATCAGCCCAACCTATAAGTCCGCCATGACCCGTATAGTTCACTATAAGGGCGCCTTCTTCAACCTGAGAGCTTATTTTCGGATTCACATCGGGGAATCGGTAACCACCTGGTATTTTAACCTTGGCATGGGCATCGGAATATATCTTATTGACCTGAAAACCGGGGTGGAGCGTATCGACTATTGTAGCCAACTGTTTATCAGCCTGCTTGAAGTGCAGGTTGTTGTCGCCGTCGTCGGCGATGAAACAAATACGCTTTGCCCAATCGTTGAGATTGTACTGGTCTTTATAAATATAGCTCTCGATCTTATCTATCGACACCTCGGCTTCTTCAAGGTTGACAACCGGGAACCTTCCAATCCCTATATCGAGGATTCCCTGACAATAATCTCCTTCGTCCTCATCGAGGAGCCCATAAAAATCATCGGTAACATAGGATTGCGTTTCCCTTAAGGACTCTTTCGATTCATAAGTAGGGACGATATTGGTGTTATCCCGGATCCTGTCCTTATAATCGAATGAAGCATCGCCGAACAAAAGAAGATATCCCGGGCCATTCTTAAAAGCATCTTTAACATAAAGCATCCGCATAAAATCGCGAATGGCTGCCACGTCCTGACTGCCCGACGAAAACTCGTTATAAATCTGTTCGGGGCTAACTATCAATGTTATCATTCCATCATGCTCTTCATGCAATTGCGCCAAACGCTCGGCGCCCTGCCAAAGCCCGGGAGGGCAAACGATTACCAGATCAACCTGATTTACGGAGTGAAGGTCTTGGTTTTCAACAGCCTCGAACGAAACAGGGGAATAATACCCTGAATTGTCGAAACTTATAAATTCACGTAGCGAATCAGTACCAATCGTAAAGTCGATTTGTCCATCGCCTTTATTAAATCCTATTTTATGAGGCTGGAACGCATTTGTAATATCCCATATTTCAGTTCCCACTCCGTTGTCGGCAATCTCAAAACGTGTCTTGTTGCCCAGGCCCGTCGCCAAGGGTTGCCTGAAGCTCATTTGGCCCCCGTCAAAAATCAAATCCCTTTCGTAGTTCAACAGAAAGAAATTAATCCATGCACTGGCCGACGAGCTAGTGGAATTATAAACAGCCTTCAAGTGGAGGGAGTCGCTATCGGTAAAAAATGTTACGCTCCTGGTTGACCTACGGGCAAATATCCCCTCGGCAGCAGGATTCACCTTTGAAATCTTTGTAGAATCAACAGCGATTCCATCATTCACAAATACTTTATACGAGCTTGTTACAAACGATCTTGCAATAATATCGAAAACCATGAACAAAGGTTTGTCCGTTTTCAGGTGGGGAACATAATAGTCAAAGCTTATCTCGGGCTCATCCACCGAAAGACGCTCGCCAAACCATTCTTTTCCGCTGGACATCATATTCTCCAAATCTTCTTCATGCGCAAAATAATCCACGAAACTTTTCACGACGGCAGTAGGCTCAGCATTTAAACCGGGCTCGGTATAAACTTGCTTCCTCGTTCCCATGTCGCTTGTGAAAAAGTAGAAAACAGTATCGGCATAAAGATTTTTGAAATGGTCGAAGCGGGCAGTAAAAGGATTATAGCGCCATTTTTCCTGACTTTGCGCATAAAACAATATATAATCGCCCTCATCAAAACTCCCATCGTCAAGTCCGATGTATTCGGCTGCGTTTTCTTGTAGGTCGTCTGCCCTTTCCTTGTCGTTGCCTTCGGGCAACATACCGTTATAATTTCCGAAAACACCAATCTTATTTACATCAATCCCATCCGGATCGACTCCCATTCCCAATAAAACATCCCTGTCGATTTTATGGATTCCGGTTTTGACTATCCCCATTTTAAACCAGCTTCCTTGCGATAAAACTGAATTCTCAGTATAATTTACCGTTGCTGCGGCCTTTTGCTTAGTCTCGGCTATCGGCACCAGTGTTGCCCTTATGCTGAAACTTTTTAACAGGAGTAGCTCGCCTGTGTTGATGTCATATTTTAATGGAAGCAAGCTTAGGCGAGGTGGATCATATTTTGCGATTATATCGCTTTCAGCAAGATCCCTATCTGAAACCAAGTTGGCCATTTCCTCCGGCAGAGTATCAAAAACCTGGTCAACTATCTCTATTTCAAATGAATACACCGATGATTCGGCTTGTAACTCATAAATAAAAACCGGTAATGACCCATATTGGTAATCAATATCGGAGCCCTCGAAGGTCAAATAGTTTATATTAGTGCCCCTTGATGTTAGGCTTGTTTGAATACCATCCCAGTCCAAGACCATACCGATCTTCTCCTGGCCGGAGGCCAAGACTGTGATACTCAGTAGTATGATTAGTAAATAATTCTTCATAAATTCATTGACAAATTACGGTATAATTTCGTTGGCAACGATACAATAATATCGAATAACAACTATTTAACAAAAATCAACTTCGCAGTCTCACTTTTGGTTTGACCACTCTCGCTGGTGGCGATGAGCTTATATACGTAAAACCCTTTGCCGATCTTATCGCCCCCTTCGGTTGTCGAATCCCATTCAAGCGGCTCCGATTTATAATTACTCGATTTTGATGTAGCGGAAAGCGTGCGTATCAACCTGCCGCTAAGGTTAAAAATCCGGATTTCCACTTTAATTTCCTTGTTCGACTGGTTGTGCTCGAAAACAAATGACGTTTTATCCAAAACAGGATTGGGATAGTTGATTAAATTACTGATCATCAAGTCTTCAGAGTCGATGACAACGAAATCGAGAGTGGCCGTGGAGGAGTTATTATAAATATCCCACACCCGGAGGCTAAGAGTATGCTCCCCGCTTGCAAGATTAAAAAACGGATAATTGACAATCCCGCTATTATATCTGTTCACCTCTGCTTCATAATATTCATTTAAAGTATATGACTGCACTGGGTCTTCATCGATAACAGCCAAAATATCATGGCCGATACCGTTTCCTGTTGTATTAATACCGCTCTCATCCTCAACATGGGCAAACAATACGGGATTCTCGTCGGTGGAGCCGCCATTTACAAAATCGGTGTTATTAAAATATAATTCTATCAGCGGCCCTTCATCATCCATTATTGCTTTTTCGTCGAAGCCGCCGATGATCAAGTTATCATAATGGCCACTTCCATCTACTTCGTCATTATTGAAATAATAGTTTATCCTTCCGGGACCGTAGTTATAGGATATGTCGCGCGGGACTATGAAATCAAACTCGAAATCCCCATTGTTGATGTCAACCTTGCCATTGAAGAGAATGCTTTTCCAGAAATAAAATTTCTCGGGATAACTGCCTGCATCGGTTGCAAGAGTCTCTACCTCTAGTTTCTTATCATAAACGGTTGGATACATAAGTCCCTCAAAATCCGTTATTTTCATACCGTCATAATCAGTAACTACGCCTTTGACTTTAACCTGCGACAAGGCGTTTATGGTATCGTACTGACCATCTACCACATATTGGGAGTTTATTTTTACGGTTTTCGCTATATGCTCGGGATATGCCAAGCGAATGGCAGGATCGCCCAATAGGACAAATTTCTTGTCATTATCATTCCCGAGTTTTTTCGACTTTCTGATCACATCACCGAAACAAGGAAATTCACCATCGATTTTCTCGAAGATGTTGTCTTCGTAAATAGCCAGGTTAAGAGCCAGGTTAGAACTGGCAAAAGTAGCCCTGGCGGTAGTGAACAATGCTACTGCTCCCCCATTTGGATTAAGGAAGACCTCTTCACCGGCCGATTTGCGTTTCGGGTCATCATATCTGCTAAACTCGCAGGTGGCGGTGATAAAAACAGGAAGCCTGTCCCAGTTTCGCCACGAGTTTATGTCTGGGATCTCCAGAAACCTTTCGTGGCCAAGGCCCAGCTCCCCGCCATGGCCCGAGTAATTAAATATCAAAGTGCCCTTTTCGATTTTGGACGTTATTGCCTTATTGACCTCGGGGGCACGTTGGCCGCTAGGTGTTGAAACCTGGGGGTAAGCATCAACATAAATTTTGTCAACAATGTATTCAGGGTAGTTTTCGTCCAGGAAGCCCGAAAGTTTTTCGGCATCGTGCAAATGGTGGTTCGAATCCTCGTCGTCGGCCAAAAAAGTGATCTGATTGCGCCACGGCCCCATGTTAGCCTGAGAGTTAGTTGCATATTCTATGGTCTTATCTACTGCTCTCGCGGCTTCTTCCTCATTGGCCACCACAAATCTCCCAATTCCAATGTCAACCCTGTTGTTTCCGTCAATGCTGCCTTCCCCGTCATCGAGGTAACCATAATAATCATCGCTGGCTATTGAAGAAATTATGTTCAGCGATTTTGTGTGCTCCCAGCAAGGAACAAAATTGGTGTTGTCGGGCAGTATGTCCTTATAATCGTAAGAGGCGTCGCCAAACAACAATAAATATCTCAATTCCTTTCCGGAGTCGCTTTTGTCATAAATCATTTTAACAAAATCGCGTATGCCCGTTATGTCTTGCGAGCCGGAAGAAAACTCATTATATATCTTTTGCGGGCTTGTGATATATACATTAAACCCATTCTTCTCACGATGATATTCAGCCAGCCTTTTTGCCTGATCTTCAAATAACGGATGTGTAATTATCAGATAATCAATATTTTTTATCGCATGAAGATTTTGATTGTTTACTTTTTCAACAAATTCGGGAGTATAATATTCCGAGCCGTCGAATGCGATGAACTGCCGCAAAGTATCGGTTTGGGACAGGAAAATTGTTTTACCGCCCGAAACGCTGGTCTCCATTTCCTGCGGGCTGACGAAATTTGTAATATCCCAAACAGTAAGCTTGCCGGGCTGCCCTCCCACAATGTATCTTGCAACTTCGTTCACTTCCCATGAGAAGATTTTACGGAACTTCATCTGGCTGCCTGTGAACTGCAGATACCTGTCAACGTTCAGCTCTATATAGTTAAGGTATCCCGTCGAACCGTTCGATGCTCTTTGATATTCAAGGTTTAAATCGATTTTTTCATTTTTAGGCGTAAATGCAAACTCAGTATTTCTTGCCCTTCCGTATTCATAACCATTATTCAATGATATAGGCATAGATTGTGTTTTTAGCAGTTGCCCGTTAACGGAAATCAGGAACTTGTTCGAGGAATAAGCCCTTGAGGCCAAGGACACATAGCAACTTGCCCCCGGTTGTTTAACAATATTCGGGAAATCAAACACGAACGACTGATTCAGGTTGAAATCGAATACCTCACCATACCATGTCCTGCCCGTTCCTGCAAGATTTATCTCGTCAAGCTCATGAAACGAATAATCAGTAAAACTACTTACGTCGATACCAGGTGTGCCTTGCGGGATGTCGGCTTTCTGTATTCTTTTGCCGTTGGCGTCATTTTTGACCGTTATAAAATAATAAGTGAAGTCGTCATAATAATTGTTCAGGTGTTGAAACCTTTGGGAGGCATAATTATATTTCCATTTTACCGGGTCGTCGCCATAAAACAAGATATAATCGCCGGCATCGAAACTACCATCCTCGCCACCGACAAGTTCTATGGCATTTTCCTGAAGGTCGTCGAAACGGAACTCGGTATTTATTTCAGGCAGTGTGCCACCGCCGTTACCGTAAACAGCTATTTTTGATGGTGCAACATCAACATCGAAGCCCATTTCCTGCAGAGCGGAGTAGGTTAGCTTGTATATACCGCCCCTGTTTATCTTTATCTTAAACCAATCGCCTTTGGCAAGCACTGAATTATCGGTGTATGAAGAAGCAGCAAATTCCTGCATGGGGAAGTCCTCAATATCAATTACAATATCAAAACTCACGAGCTTCTCAATTTTCCCCAGTGACGGATTCCACCTCAGCGGAACAAACTGAATGTTGGCATAAGGTTGTTTTTGGCTGCTTACTATAACTGCTTTTAGCGAGATATCCTCTTTAGGTTGTTCGTTGCTTTGCATGACAATCTCAGTTTCCGCATCCGAAGCGGTAACATAAACGGCATTGACGATATGGGCACTTATACTGGCATTAGCCGTATGTATCAGAAAATCGCCGGAGTAGTAAGGGCTAGATTCAAGCCCGTTATAGTTGCCTCCTTCAAAAGACAGCCGCTGCAACGACTCTCCCTCCGAGATATATATCTGCTGTACATTTTGCCAGTTAATATTTTCATTAAAAGTATAATTTATGCAGTTTCCGCTCAAGGATGCAAACGCCATGCTGAGAAATAAAATTACTGTTCGATGCAACATTTCCTAATTATTTGAAGTCAAAGATATTGTTTTATATAAAGAATTGGTTTTTGAATTCCAGATTAATAACGACCGATGATTGAAAATATTTTAAAAGAAAATTATTTAACAATAAATTATAATTTTTTTTTAGGATTCATTGCCACCAAAAAAAAGGTTGTATAATTGTAGGCTCAAAACCGAAATCAAATTTCATGCATTGATGTCAAAGCAAATTCGATTCATAATAGCGATAGTCATCCTGCTGGGAAGCACTTTGCCTTCCTTTGCACAAGACCCACAATTTTCACAGTTTTATGCCAATCCTTTATACTTAAACCCGGCATTTGCCGGTTCGGCGCAGTGCGGAAGGTTAAACCTCAATTACCGTAACCAATGGCCGGGCTTATCAAATGCCTATGCCACATACAATGTTAGTTACGACCAAAGCTTACCCGGCATAAATAGCGGGTTCGGGATCCTGGCAATGAGCGACCAACAAGGGGATGGAGCCCTGGCGCGCACCTCCGCAGCGGCTTTTTATGTTTACAAGCTTAAGGTTTCGGAGGCCGTAGTGATCAATTTCGGGGTAAACGGAGCATTTTATCAGGAGCACCTCAACTGGGACAAATTGGTTTTTGCCGACCAAATAAACTCGGCCACGGGAGAAATCACGGGCCCGACCAGCGAAACACCGCCGTCCAGCTTTAATATTTCGGCCGTGGATTTTTCGGCAGGCGCCATAATGACCTATTTCGACCTTTTTAATGTTGGTATCGCAGTTGACCATCTTACTCAGCCTAAATTATCATTTTACGACAACCCCGACAGCAAATTAGATATGAAGATTACAGGACATGGTTCTGTAAACATAAATATAACTCAAGGTATTCTCGGCAGTTACAACCCTGACGATATAATACTGCAACCCAGTATTTTATATATGCAGCAGGGTAAATTCCACCAGTTGAATGCCGGTCTTTACGTAACAAAATATCCTTTTGTGGTAGGTGCTTACTACCGACACAACTTCCAAAACCCCGATGCGGCAATTGTATTGGTCGGCCTTAAATTCGACAATGTAAGGTTTGGGTATAGCTACGACATCACTATGTCGAACGTTGGAGGAAAAGCAGGTGGTGCGCACGAGATTTCCCTTGCCTGGGACTTCTGCATATATAAAGAACAGAAAAGAAGGCGCATTAGGGCAATAAATGCACCATCATTTTAGTTATTAACACGAACTTAGAAATACAAATTTTTTTAAAGATGTTAAATATCAAACATTTAGTTTCATTTGTACTTGGAATTGCTTCGATAGCGATTTTAACAACTTCTTGCGGTAAAAACGAAACCTCAAGAACAACAGGCTGGGATTACAACAATCCCGAAAATGGGGGATTTGAAGTGGCTGACGTGCCAAAACAAATTGCGGGCCCGGGACTTATACTCATTGAGGGAGGCACATTCACTATGGGCTCCACAGAAGAAAATCCGTTTTACGAATGGAACAACTCACCAAGGAAAGTTACCGTCAGCAGTTTTTATATGGACCAAACAGAGGTAAGCAACATTGATTATCTCGAATATATCTACTGGCTTAACAGGGTTTATGGAGAAGATTTCCCTCTAGTGGTTCAGAAAGCGCTCCCCGACACACTTGTCTGGAGAGACAAGCTTGCTTATAACGAACCTTTGGTGAACACTTATTTCCGCCATCCTTCTTATCAAAATTACCCGGTAGTTGGGGTTACCTGGCTTCAAGCCAACGACTATGCCTCATGGAGGACTGACAGGGTCAACGAAAACCAACTTATCGAAGCCGGTATTCTGGACTTCGACCCGGATCAGAAAAACGAAAACAACTTTAATACCGACGCATATCTTGCCGGGCAATACGAAGGCCTTGTTAAGGAAGGCAAAGAAGACCTGGACCCAAACGGAACAGGGATTAGGAACGTCAGGTTCGAAGATGGAATCCTTCTTCCTTCCTACCGCCTTCCTACTGAAGCAGAATGGGAATACGCAGCGCTCGGCCTCATCGGCAACACGCTTTATAACCGCGTGATCGAAAGAAGGGAGTATCCCTGGAACGGAAGCGGCGTAAGAACAGATGAAAGAAAATATTACGGAAGCTTCGTCGCAAACTTCAAGCGCGGAAGAGGTGATTATATGGGCGTTGCAGGCAATTTGAACGATGCCGCCGACCTGCCCGGACCTGTTGGCTCATATTGGCCTAACGATTACGGTTTGTATAATATGGCCGGAAACGTAAGTGAATGGGTCCTGGACATTTACCGTCCGATGTCGCATGAGGATGTAGCCGACTATAACCCCTTCCGTGGAAATATTTTTACTAATAAAGTTAAAGATATTGACGGTGGCCTTGTCGAGAAAGACAGCTTGGGCCGTATCAGATATGAGGAAATAAGCCCCGAAGAGGCAGCTAACCGCAAAAACTACCGCAAGGCAAATAACGTAAACTACCGCGACGGCGACTACCAATCAACTATTCAGGCCGACTGGCTTGGCAACGATGATCCTGAAAGCACCAAGCAGATGTATGATTATGGTGTTACAACGCTTATAAGCGACAAAGCCAGGGTTGTTAAAGGTGGCTCGTGGAAAGATGGCGTTTACTATCTAAGCCCAGGCGTTAGAAGATACCTGAACGAAGACGAAGGCTCATCAACTATTGGTTTCCGTTGCGCCATGATCAGGGTTGGGGCGGCACAACCACAATAGTCCCGCAAAAATATTTCAAGGCCTCTGTCCTCCGGATAGAGGCTTTTTTTTTGCTTTAATACACAAAAGGCTTGTAATCAGAAACAGATTAAATGCTATATTTGAAATTTGGATCACCAATAATATGCATTTCGCCTGTTCAGTGCGGGCAATGCGCAAATTACTGGTAAAACATCTTAAATTATTAGAATAGAAGATAATGCTCATAAAGGAGATTTATGATATTTGGAAGAGCAGCACAGGTGTTAGCACCGACACCCGCACTGATGTTGAGGGCAGCTTGTTCTTTGCGCTTTCAGGCGAGAACTTCGATGGCAACAAATTTGCCGAAAAGGCGATCGGGGACGGGGCTATTGCAGCTGTCATCGACAAAGTGCAATTTAAAAGGAACAACAAATATATACTTGTTGATGATTGCCTGCATGCCCTTCAGGAGTTGGCAAGATATCATCGTGAGAAACTTGGCACGCCCATACTTGCAATTACCGGCTCGAATGGCAAAACTACAAGCAAGGAACTGATTTCAGCAGTGCTTTCAACGGAAAAAACCACAACTTCAACCAAGGGCAACCTAAACAACCATATCGGCGTTCCACTTAGCTTGTTGCAAATTGCAGAAGAAACAGAAATCGCAATCATTGAAATGGGGGCAAATCACCCCGGCGAAATAAAAAGCCTCTGCGATATCGCCACCCCTAATTTCGGGATAATAACAAACATAGGCAAAGCACACCTCGAGGGTTTTGGTAGCTTTGAAGGTATTGTCAACACCAAAAACGAGCTTTACGATTCGGTTAAATCATTGAAAGGCCGGATCATCCTAAATGCTGACGATAAACTTCTTGTTAGCCTGGCAGGCAATACCAAAGCTTTCACCTATGGCACAAAAAACTCCGACATAACAGGAAAGATCTTAAGCTACAAGCCCTCTTTAAATATCGAGTGGGCTTACAAAGATAACATATATCTCATTAACAGCCAGTTGTACGGGCAATATAATTTTATGAATATTATGGCCTCAATTGCCTGCGGCATTTTTTTCGGAATAAGCCCAAAGTCCATCTGCAAGGCCATAGAGGATTACAAATCGGGGAATAAGCGGTCGCAGATTCTAAAAACCAAGGAAAACACCATTATCCTGGATGCATATAACGCCAACCCCGTAAGTATGTTAAATGCCATAAATAGCTTTAAGTCATTCGATGCCGACAAACCTGTTTTGATATTAGGCGATATGTTTGAGCTTGGAAGCGAAGCGGAAAAGGAACATGAGAGCATTATTGAGCTATTGCGGAAAAGCAACTTCAAGGAAGTTTATCTTGTAGGTAGCGAATTCTATAAATATTCCGGAAATAAGATGTTCGATTTTTTCGAGTCCACTTCAGAATTAAAATCATATTTGACAAACAATAATATTAAGGCTAAAACAATTTTAATAAAGGGTAGCCGCGGGATGAAGCTGGAGGACTTATTGGAAGCCCTATAACACCGGATCATCGAAAGTAAATTCATCATTAGAGAAGATAAATGGCAAAATATACAGCATTGGGGTTGATGTCGGGGAGCTCGTTGGACGGACTGGATATTGCGTTTTGCGAATTTAATCTCGAAAAAGGGAAATGGGCCTATAAGATCAATGCTGCCAAAACCTATTATTACACCGAAGAGTGGAAGATTAGGCTAAGGGAACTGCCTAACGCCGCTGCAAAAGAAATTATAAGAGCAAATACTGAATATGCAAGTCTTTGTGCTGATTTTATAAATGAGTTCACCTATGAAAATAAACTAAGCCCGGATTTGATAAGTTCGCACGGCCATACTGTTTTCCATGAGCCCGCCGAAGGCTTCACATATCAAATTGGCGACGGACAGGTGATCGCAACGAACACAAAAACGAAAACCATCTGTGATTTCCGCAGCATGGACATCAGTCTTGGCGGTCAGGGCGCCCCCCTGGTTCCCATAGGCGACGAGCTATTATTTGCCGGTTATGAATTTTGCCTGAACATAGGCGGGATAGCAAATATTTCGTTTCGGGAAAACAACAAACGTATTGCCTACGATATCTGTGCTGCAAATCAGTTGTTGAACTTCCTGAGCCTGCAACTGGGCAAACCCTTTGACAAAAATGGTTATTATGCTCAATTGGGCAAGTTGAACACTCACTTGTTCAATACATTAAACAAAGATGCTTACTTCATGGAAAAAGCACCCAAATCCCTTAGCAACCAATATGTTAAAAACAATTTTATCGACATTGTCAACAAATCGGGATGTTCAGTCGAAGATAAGCTTTATACTGTTTCCAAACATATCGCATATCAGGTGAACGAATCATCAAAGCGCTTCCCGAAAGGGAAAATACTACTAAGCGGTGGAGGGGCTCATAATTCATTTTTGACAAGTGCAATCAAACGCGAGTGCAAGCACGAAATCGTTATTCCTGGCAGCAAGATAATTGATTATAAGGAAGCCCTCATCTTTGCTCTTATGGGCGTGCTAAAAGAGCTCGGAAAAGTAAATTGCCTCGCATCGGTAACAGGGGCCAGGAGAGATTGTTCCGGCGGAACAGAGTATTTGGGTATCCCTCCTACCAAGCAGGTCATATAAAGTACTTGCAAAAGAAGTTTCTTTGCAATAACGTGGGAGTGTAATCTTACTCTTTTTAGTGTAGGCTCAAGAAATTATAATTTCAGGTTCTGTGGTAATAGCTCGTGGAGCT
>JAJRQZ010000166.1 GCA_024279935.1 Bacteroidota bacterium | reverse complement strand
GCCAAAAGGCGTTACCTTTGTGTTTGTGTTTTTGTACATACACCTAAATAGGTGAAAAAACACGAGACCTGCAAGTGATTGCAGGTCTTATTTTTCAACAACTTAAAGTGAATTGTTAATAATTACTTGCGGATTTAAGGTGATATAGTTTATTTGATAAATTTCCTAAATCCCTTACTTTTGCCGACACGGCTCAAATCGGGTTTGCCGGGAAAGAGTAATTTAACGAAAACGATATATCGTTTTTTAACAACATTTGACATAATGAAACCGAGTTCAGGAAATAATACCTTAAACGACATGGCTAACGACAAGCTCATTAAATATATGTCGATCGTATTGGTAGTTTTTAGCATAGGCTTATATTATAATACGGCATTCAACTTTTTTTCGTTCGACGACAGCTTTATAAGCGTTAAGAACAAAACTCAGGCAAAAGGGCTGGCCGCGATACCCGAGATATTTTCAACGCCCTATACCAGCTTGCAAGGCAACTCCATCGGTTATCGCCCGCTTACGCGTTTGTCTTTTGCCCTGGAGTACCAGTTTACTGCCAACAGTCATTACAACCCAATGATCAGCCACATAATAAACACCTTACTTTATACATTAAGCATTTTATTGTTGTTCAGTGTTTTAAGGCGTATTTTCCAAAAGTTCAATCCATGGATGATTTTTTTGGCACTTTTGATCTTTACTGCTCATCCTACTCATACCGAGGTTGTTGCCAGTTTAAAGAACCGCGATGTCCTTCTCAACTTTATCTTTAGTTTTTTGGCCATAAAAATGTTCTTGAAATGGGCTAATTTCAACAAAAGGAAATTCATGGTCTATGGCCTGATAAGTTATTTCCTTGCTTTATTGTCAAAAGAAACCGCCATCGCTCAATTAGCCGTATTCCCTTTGGTATTATATTTTTTTACCGAGATGCCTTTAAAGAAGATACTGTATTTCGCAGGCGGACTGTTGGGGATAGTTATAATTGCCGTCGGCGTTCCTGCTTTGTTTTTGCCTCCCTTCCAAAGGTATTACAGGTTTTTTGAAAACCCGCTTGCCTTCGAGGACAATTTCTTTAAGTTCATAGCAACTAGTTTTTATTCCTTGGGGCATTACTTAAAAATGGCTGTCTTCCCTTATCCGCTACGCTATTACTATGGTTATAACATGATCCCCGTTGTCAGCTTCACCAACATCTGGGCTGTTTTATCGTTAATTGCTTATGTAGCAATGGCCGTATATTCAATTATGAACTTAAAAAAGAAAACCTTCCTGTCGTTTATTTTCCTGTACTATCTGATAAACATATCGATGTATTCGAATCTCGTCGCCCCGGTCCCGGGAATTGTCGCGGACCGTTTCCTGTTTTTCCCTTCCGTGGCACTTAGCCTATTATTTGTATGGCTGCTTTTCAAGCTGCTGGGGATTAAGCCTAAAGGAAATCAGATAAAATTTGCCAAAGTGATGATCCTTAGCGTTTTGATGTTTGTGATCCTTGGTGGGTTCTCCTATTATACCCATATCAGGAACACTAACTGGAAAACGGAATACCGGCTGTTTAATTCCGATATGCCTGTCCTTTGGAACTCGGCAAAGGCAAACCAGATGTTCGCGCAAAAACAACTCGAGCTGGTTAATGTAAACCTCAAGAAAAAGGTCAATATTTATGCCTTTATAAAAAAAATGATAGAGTTGGCAGAAAAACACTTCAATAGGGCAGTGGAAATCGACAGCAACCTTTATACGTCATGGACGGGGCTCGGAAACATTTATTCCAGGATTCATGGCAACCAGGCTAAAATAAGGGCCTTGAGCTATGCCAGGAAGAAAGAGTTCGATAAATCGGCCGAGGAGAGAGAGAACTCGAATAAATATTTCGCAAAAGCGATGTATTATTACAGGAAGGCACTTATTGCCAAACCCGGTTTCGACGAGGCCGTTTTTAACATCGGATACACTTATGAGCTCCAGGGCGTTTATGATTCGGCGGTGGCATATTATGAAAAAGGCATCAAAATCCAGGGCAGGCGCGTCAACACTTTGTCAAAACTTGCCAATGTGCTTTTCCTCGACCAGCAATACGAGAGAGCATATAAGATCAACAAGGAGATAATGCAGATTAACCCCAACACAAGTATCCCTTACGTAAACATGGGCAATTATTATATGAAGTTTACCGACACCTTAACAGCAGTAAGTTATTACGAGAAAGCCGCAACATTCAACGCACAAATAGAGATTTATAACTTTCTGGCAATGTATTACCAAACGAAAAAAAACAAGGAAAAATTCGATTATTACCGAAAAAAGGCGGAAGCCAAGAAAAATAAAGATAAATAAATGTACTCAGAGATAATTGATATCGGGCTTTTTTTCCCAAAGGCGGTTTACACAAACATTGATCTTGAAAATGATTTTCCGGGACTGAAGATCAATGAGTTGACAAGGCTTACCGGAGTTAAGTCGCGCCATATTTGCCGGGATGACGAAACTTCGCTTGATATGGGCACCAAGGCTGCCGAGCTGTTGTTCTCGCAAAGCAAGACAGACAAAGGCAATATCGATTATCTGATTTTCTGTTCAGCCGGCGGTGATTATATCACACCTGCATCAGCGTGCATAGCTCATGAACGATTAGCTCTTAAAAAGAATTGCGGAGCCGTTGACATCAACCAAGGTTGCACAGGTTTTATTCATGGCCTCAATTTGGCGAACGGCCTGATTGCAGGGGGAAATGCCGATAGCGTATTGCTAATAACCTCGGAGGCAATAAGCAAGACCATTCACACAAAAGACAAAGGAAACCGGGCAATATTCGGCGATGCCGCAGCCGCCACAATTGTCGGGAAATCAAAGACACAAAAATTATTAAGCCGATTTGTTTTGGGACCGACGGCAGCAAGTTCGACCAGATAATAATTAAACATGGCCGCGAAAGATTCCCCCTGCCTGAATTTGCCGAAGATGATTTTGTAGATGCAATGGGAACTACAAGGAACAGCTCCAAGATTTATATGAACGGCTCGGAGGTTTTTAGCTTCTCTATCAACAAAGCCCCGGAATTGATTAACAAACTGTTGCTCAATGCCAATTTGAACATTTCCGATATCGATAAATTCGTGTTCCACCAATCGAACAGGATAGTTTTGGAAACCATTGGCAAAAAAATGAAAATACCTGAAAACAAAATTGTTAGGGAACTGGAAAACTACGGAAACACTGTTTCATCAAGCATCCCCATTGCTCTTAAAAGAAGTTTTGATAAAGGAATTATCGCTAAAGGGGACAAAATCTTACTAGCCGGGTTTGGCGTAGGGTTTTCGTGGGGGGGTGTTATAGTAGAAGTTTGACCATCAAGATAAAACGTTAAGCTCGGTTTTAAACCATATATTATTGCAACAGCCACTAAATGAGTTCTGCACAAGAAAAGAAAAAGAGGAGACCCGAGCTGCGGGCCCTGTAATTTTCACCATCGGAGCCTGATGGAAAAATATATGACGTGATGATTCCGAAACCAAAATGCCTTGATTATGAAGCAGTAAGAGTGATTCGTGATTCTCCAAAATGGAATCCTGGTTTACAGGATGGCAGAGCAGTGCCGGTAAGAAAACATACTCTTGTCAACTTTTATTTGGAAAAAAACGCTAAGGTTTCCGGCACAGGCGCATTTTAGGAAAATAAATCCTATTTTTGAAGAAACATTTTTGCATGAGGAAGATTGCTATATTTATTATTATCGTATTGTCGTCCGGGGCCAATATTCAAGCGCAACAATTCCATGGCGGAATAACAGCCGGGATTAGTGCTTCGCAGGTTGCCGGCGACCAGTTATCGGGCTATGACAAGGCAGGTTTGTTTTTTGGTGGATTCGTGAACCTGGATTTAAGCGAAAGATCGGCTATGCAGATGGAACTGACCTATTATCAGAAAGGCAGCCGCGCCAATCCCGACTCGACAAACAATTACAAACAATATAAGTTCAGGGCAAATTATATAGAGTTCCCTGTTTTATACCAGTTTAAAGCAGGGAAGTTCAGGGTTTTTGCCGGCCCGTCGCTGGGCTTCTTAATGGGCCAATACGAGGAATCTGATTACCAACGCCTCGACATCACTGACGGATACAACAAACCTGCCGCAGTAACTTTTCAGTTTAATATGGGGCTGGGTTTTTATCTGAGCGAAAAACTCGGCGCCGAATTCAGGACAAACAATTCCCTTTTGAACATACGGTCCCGAAACGCAACTGGCGACGTTTGGCGGTTCTGGACTTACGGCCAATTCCACGACAGCCTTGTCATTTCCCTTTTCTACCGTTTCCGTTGATTAAAACTTCCATTTCATCCCACATCCGCTCAACGGAACCCGATCCAGGTGAACTTCCTTCCCTTCCGGCAATAAATTCAAGGCAGCCCTCACATCCTTTCCCTTGGTTTTAAGTTTAACTTATCCATTATCAGCAACAAATGCTATATTTCTCTTAAGCCCCTTGAACCCGGATCTTTCAAGAGCAGTTCCTTTAAACAACGAATTGAATTTAGGCTTATCAAGGTTTACCCAATCTTGCTTCCGCATTTCAAGCAGTTCCTGCTTAGGTTCGAAGGCAGTTTCGGTATTTGGCTTGGCAAAGCAGTTCCAGGGACAAATATCCATACAGATATCGCATCCAAAAATATAGTTCTCGAATTTACCTTTGAACCCGGCAGGTATTTCCCCCCGGTTTTCGATCGTCAAATAAGAAATACACCTGTTGGCGTCAAGCTTAAAGGGTTCCAGCGCATCGGTGGGGCATGCTTGAATACACTTGGTACATATACCACAGCTATTTGCCACGGATTTATTTTCATAGTCCAATTCGTAATCGATAATTAAATGGCCTATGAAGAAATAGGAGCCCCCTTTTTTATTTATGAGCGTAGTGTTTTTCCCTGTATATCCCAGCCCGCTTTCCCTCGCCCATGCCCTATCGAGAACAGGGGCGGAATCAACGAAGATCCTCGAATTAACCTTTCCTGTCCTTGATTCGATAACACTAAGCAAAGAAGCCAGTTTGTTTTTTATAATATAATGATAATCATTACCATACGCATACTTGGCAATTCTAAAGCCATCCTCTGCCATCATTAATCCTGAAGGAAAATAATTATACAGCACGCTTATGATGCTTTTTGCGCCTTCAACCAAGAGTGTAGGGTCGTATCGTTTCTCCTTGTTTTTTTCAAGATACGACATAGCGGCATTTTTGCCCTCGTCCAACCATATTTCCATTCGTTTTTCATCCTTGGGCAAGTGTCTGGCTCTTGAAATGCCGCAATCGAAGAAACCCGCTTTTTCGGCTTCTCTTTTAATAAAATCACTCAATAATTTTTTTGACAGAAAATCGCCTTGCATACTAAAATAAATTTCCCTGTTCGTTTCGCTTATTCACTCCAAGGTGTTTATATGCTTTATCGGTGGCCTCCCTTCCCCGCGGTGTCCTCATCAAATAACCTTCCTGAATCAAATATGGTTCATAAACCTCCTCTATCGTTCCGCCTTCCTCGCCCACGGCAGTAGCTATGGTGCTTATTCCAACCGGTCCGCCTTTGAATTTCCCGATAATGGTGCTCAAAATGCGGTTGTCCATCTCGTCTAGCCCGAATTGATCCACATTTAAAGCCTCCAAAGCATGCTTCGATATTTTCATGTCTATTTTGCCATTGCCTTTTATTTGGGCAAAATCCCTTACCCTACGCAATAAAAGGTTAGCGATTCGGGGCGTGCCGCGGCTTCGCCCGGCTATTTCAAAAGCAGAGTCATCATTTATCTCGACATCCAATATTGATGCCGAGCGTATAATTATTCCGGAGAGGGTTTCTTTATCATAGTATTCAAGCCTGGAATTAATTCCGAACCTCGAACGCAGCGGTGCGGTGAGCAATCCCGAGCGGGTGGTTGCCCCAATCAGGGTAAAAGGACTTAAGTTGATTTGAACAGCCCTTGCATTGGGGCCGGTTTCTATCATAATATCAATCTTGAAATCTTCCATGGCCGAATATAGATATTCTTCGACAACAGCACTTAGACGATGAATCTCATCGATAAAAAGCACATCGTTTTCTTCAAGGTTCGTCAATAATCCCGCAAGGTCGCCGGGTTTGTCTAGAACCGGCCCGGAAGAAGTTACAATGTTAACGCCCAGCTCATTGGCAATAATGTGCGACAGGGTGGTCTTTCCCAATCCCGGCGGGCCATAAAGCAATACGTGATCCAGCGCATCTCCTCGCTGACGGGCAGCCATCACGAATATCCCGAGATTTTCAACAATCTTAGGTTGCCCGGCAAAACTATTGAAGCTGCCTGGGCGCAATGAGTTTTCAATCTCCAATTCGGTATTGCTTAAATTGGAACTTGTTGGATCGAGATTATCGTTCATGCTTTTTTTTAATCAACAAAAATAATATAATCCTGCTCATTCCGTCAATTATATAAAAAATTGAAGGGCTTTGCATTATATACTATTTTAACAATCTTATCCCTTTATCCTTGAAACCTGAGCAAAAAAACACTATATTAGCTAGATTAAATCCTGGTTGTTCAAGTTTCAGATAACCACGGGCTGATACCAAAACCGAATTTGTTGTTGGGCTTTAATTTTCAAGTAATGAAAAATATTTTAGTTGCTTTCGATTTTTCCAGGAATTCAATGCATGCCCTCGAATACGCAGTGCTGTATGCAAACGTTCTGGAAACAGGTATTAGTCTGGTCTGGGTTGATGATTCCATATCAGAAGAAACTGTATATCAAACTATTGGCCATGATATTAGGATAGAAATGAAGAATAGCATCAAACAGATTGAGGATGAGTTCAACCCCAGATTAAAACACGGCCGAATAAACCTAATCCTCAGCAAGGGCAAAGTATATCGCGAAATTCACAACATTGCCCTTAAACAAGATGCCGGTTTCGTCTTTGCCGGAACACACGGGGTTTCAGGCTTCGAGCAATATTGGATCGGAAGCAACGCATATAGAATAGTAAGCTCGTCACCTTGTCCGGTTGTTACTATCCGTAGCAATTATAATTTCAGCAACGGAATAAAAAACATGTTGATCCCGATAGACAGCTCGATGGAAACTAAGCAAAAACTCCCTTTTGCCGTTAAGCTGGCCAATAAAATGGGAGCAAAAATCCATTTGCTCGAGATTTACAACACACCCTTGAACGTTATCAGGAAACGCATAGACAAAATTGCTGACGAAGCTAAAGAATATGCCACAAAGCATAAAATAAACTTCGGTTTTGAAACCATTGAGGGCAGTAATGTTGTCAGGACAATATTAAATCATGTTGACAAAAAAAACATCGATCTTATTTGCATAATGACGGATCAGGGCACAACAACGGCCAATAAGTTCTTAGGGCCTTATGCCCAGCAATTAATAAATAATTCCCCTGTGCCCATAATAAGTTTGCGTGCAAAGGAGTTTTAGCGTTTTATAATAATGTTCATGAAGAAAGTAACAATAATAATAATTTGTTTTCTCAGCCTTGCTTCGCTAAAGGCACAGTATTTTAGCGAACATGAGCTAGTTAGTGAAGATGCAGCAGTTGACAGCTTGTTGAAATTGCATAAAATATTTAACGCGAATTACAAAAGCATCAGCGGGTACAGGATTCAGATATTTAAAGGTTCGGGCAACAGCTCACTTGAAAACGCGCGGCTTTTCAGTGACGATTTTTCCGAGGACCACCAGAACATCCCCACATATATCTCTTTTCAAGAACCATATTACAGGCTTAGGATAGGGGATTTCCGCGACCGCCTGGATGCCATCAACTTTCTCAGGAAGATAAAAAATGATTACCCTAGCGCTTTTGTGATCCAAGATGAAATAGAATTCGTAATATTACCAAAATACCAAAAATCAATAAGTTATGAGCAAAAAAATAGTAGTAGGGATTGACTTTTCAAGCTGTTCGATAAACGCACTTGAGCATTCTGTGTCAATAGCAAAAAAAGCGAGGGCAAATATCACCATGGTGTGGGTAAACCATCTGGATTATTCTAAGGAAATATTTTCGGTTGAGCCAAAACAGCTAGGTAACGAAGTGGAAGACCGCTTAAATGGGCTAATAGAGAAATACACTCCTTTAATGGGTGGGCAATCAATCGACTATAAGATCACTAAAGGCAAGATTTATAAGGAGATATGTGATATTGCCGACGAAATGGAGGCTTTTTTAATTATTGTGGGGACTCACGGGTCTTCGGGTTTCGAGGAGTTTTGGATCGGCAGCAACGCCAACCGTATTGTTTCATCATCAAAAATCCCTACCATTACCATAAGGGGCGGCATTGATATTGGCCGTGATCTAAAACGCATCGTGATGCCATTTGATTCAACAAAAGTTACAAGGCAAAAAATGCCCATAACCGCATTGCTGGCGAGTTATTTTTACTCGGAAATTCACTTGTTGGGCTTGTTCACTTCCTCGCTCGACGACATAAGGTTCAGGGTAAGGAATTACATCCTTCAAGCCGAGGACTACTTCAAAGAGCACAACATCAGATATAAGACCACCTTTTTGGAGGCTCATAATATTACGGAATCAATTTTAGACTATTCAAAGAAAATCGATGCCAACTTGATCTCGATAATGACGGAGCAAGAAACCTCTACGTCGAACATCTGGCTCGGGCCTTATGCCGCTCAAATGGTAAACCACTCGCCAATACCGGTATTGAGCGTGCATGCCGACAAGATTAAGTTTTATAACGGATAAAAAAAAGCCCCGAGAAAAACGGGGCTTTTTTTATGAGTTCTTTATTTTTTCACCAAGGGCATTATAAAAGTGGTATTCCAGTAAATGATAATTTTTCTTCTGATCTATCTTAATCCATTTCTTATATTGAAAATACCAGTCCATTTGTACTGACTTAAACCCTTTTGTCAGGTAAGCATAAACAAACGGGTGAACGCTCAATGTAAGTTTCTTCTCGTTTTGGTCTTGGATAAGGTAGTTTATGTTGTTTTCGATTTCGTCTATCAACATCAAAGTTGATTTCACTTTGCCCGTGCCGCGGCAAACCGGGCATTGTTCCGTTACCATTACGTCCATCTCAGGACGTACCCTTTGCCGTGTAATTTGCACTAAACCAAACTTGCTTGGAGGAAGGATAGTATGCTTTGCCCTGTCCTTCTCCATCTCGTCTTTAATCTTGGCATACAGCGTGCGACGGTTTTTTGCATCGCGCATATCAATAAAATCAACAACTATGATGCCGCCCATATCGCGCAAACGCAACTGTCGGGCAATCTCGGTGGCTGCCTCAAGGTTAGTGGCCAGTGCATTCTGCTCTTGCGAATTGTCCTTGTTCACCCTATGGCCGCTGTTAACGTCGATAACATGCATTGCCTCGGTATGCTCTATTATCAGATATACTCCACTTCTTATGGTAACGGTTTTCCCGAACGAACTTTTGATCTGTTTGTCGATGCCGAAGTGCTCGAAGATAGGCCTTTGCGAGTTGTGTTTTTTAATAATATCAACATTTTCCGGAGCATAGTTCTTTAAAAACAACCTTGCTTCTTCGTAAAGAACTTTATTGCTGATATACACACTGTTAAACGACTCGTTGATAACATCCCTCAAGATCGCGGATGTTCTGTCGAGTTCGCTTAAAACTTTGTTCGGCGCACTTAAGTTTGGAAGCTTGCTGATTATTTTATCCCATTTGGCAACCAACTGCCTTAAATCCGAATCTAGCTCGGCAACCTTCTGGTTTTCGGCAACAGTACGAATTATAACACCGAAATTCTTAGGTTTTATACTGTTGATCAAGCGTTTCAAACGATTGCGCTCTTCCTTGTCACGGATTTTTTGTGATATGGATATCTTGTTCGAGAATGGTAATAAAACAATAAATCTTCCGGGAAATGATATTTCCGTAGAAATTCTGGGGCCTTTTGTCGATATTGGCTCTTTTGCTATTTGAACCAATATTTGTTGTCCGGAGGTTAAAACCTGAGTTATCTTACCGGATTTTAAAATATCCGGCTCCAAAAAAGAATTATTTGGATTTATTAAGTGGGCTTTGTTTTTAATACCGAGTTTAACTATTTTGTTAAACGTCCGTATTTGAGGGCCCAGATCCAAATAATGCAAGAATGCATCCTTTTCGTAACCAACATCAACAAAGGCTGCGTTGAGCCCCGGCATGATTTTTTTTACCTTGCCCAAGAACACATCGCCCACGGCAAAATTGTTGTTGGTTTTCTCATTGTGCAGTTCAACAAGGTATTTGTCCTCCAAAAGTGCAATATTAACCTCAGATCTGTTCGAATCAATGATTAATTCTTTGTTCACATCAATAAAAATTAATAAATATAAAGCACTTGATACCAATTTGTTATAAAACAATTATGGTATTATGCAAACTTAAGACGAAGATAAGTTTTTGAGGGGATATAAATATACAGAGGTTGTTTATTTTCCTTGAAAAAGGAAAAATAACAACCTCCGCACTTATGCTATAAGAATTTTATTTCTTCTTATGCCTGTTTTTACGCAAACGTTTTTTACGCTTGTGCGTTGACATCTTATGTCTTTTTCTCTTCTTTCCGTTTGGCATTGTAAATTATATTTTATATTATAACTATGCGTTTTTAACCTGGTTTACAAATGTTTTTGCAGGTTTGAAAGCAGGTATATTATGAGCAGGAATGATAATGGTAGTGTTTTTTGAGATGTTGCGTCCTGTTTTCTCCGCTCTTTCCTTAATGATAAAACTTCCAAATCCTCTTAAATAAACGTTCTCACCGTTTACCATAGTATCTTTGATTGTTTCCATCAACGATTCAACAACTGCCTGAACGGCCACTTTCTCAATTCCTGTCTTAGTTGCAATGTCTGCTACAATTTCTGCTTTGGTCATGACAATATTTTTTAATTAATTAATAATTAGAATTTTATTTCGGATGGCAAAAATAACACAATTTTCATAAAAAAGTCATTTTCTGAAAATTTTTTTTGTTCTAATCCATTCTTTTATAGTTAATTCTGTTTGTACTGACGGCATTGAATAACTTTATTGGCAGAAAATCATATAATAAGGATGTTTGAAAATCAAAAAATATTACTTTTGAGAAAGTAAAAATATTAAAACTAGATAAATGGCAGGATTAAATAAAGTGATGCTCATCGGCCACCTGGGCAAAGACCCGGATACTTACACTTTCGACGATGGCACAAAAAAAAGCAGTTTCCCCCTGGCAACAACCGAGAGCTACAAATCGCGCGAAGGCGACTGGCAGGACAAAACCGAGTGGCACAACGTGGTTGCTTATCGATACCTGGCCGAAAGAAATATCGTCAAAGGCGACCTGGTTTATATAGAAGGGAAAATCAAAACCCGGAAATATCAGGACAGGGAAACCAAGGCCGACAGATACCTGACCGAGATTGTCGCCGAAAAAATCAATGTGCTGTCCAGAAAAGAAGACAGGTCATATTCCAATAAAGGCGACTCAGGAGGCAATTTGCAAGGCAACACTGAAAACACTTCGGCCAGCCAAACTGAACAATCCGACAATCAGGAGGACGATTTGCCATTTTAATATTACTTTTGCAAAATATTTAGTTGAACTAACAGGATTATTTTGGAAAACACCAATCCCGACCCCTTAACGGGAAATTTAATGGTCTTGCTTAACGATTTGTTTCATAATATTCAAATCGATGAAGTTGTTGCTTTCTTCATATTACTTGTGCTTTTAGTTTTTTCCGGACTTATATCAGGTTCCGAAACAGCCTTCTTTTCCCTCGACCCATCTCATAAGGAAGACCTTAAAGCAAGAGGCACAAAAGCAGGGGGGAAAGTGGGCAGCCTCCTGGACAAACCGAAACAACTGCTTGCCACCATCCTGATCGCAAACAACTTTATAAATGTGGGCATAGTAATTATAGCAACTTACCTGAGCAGCTTCTTTATCGATGAACACTCGAACCCCGTCAGCGTTTTCATGATTCAAATCATCCTTATCACCTCCGTGATATTGCTGTTCGGGGAGATCATCCCAAAGATTCTTGCCAATAAAGAACCTGTGCCCGTCGCCGTGATAATGTCCGGGCCATTGCACTTCCTGAATAGAGTATTTATGCCGATAAGTTCATTATTGGTAGCTTCCACTTCTTTTATCGATAACAGGATCGGCGACAAAGGTCATAATATAACTATGAGCGACCTTTCGGACGCCATTGAGATGACCATAGACGAAAACGCATCCGAAGGCGAGAAAATGATCCTTAAAGGTATTGCGTCCTTTGGCGACAAAGAAACCAGCGAAATAATGAAATCGCGCCTCGACATAACGGCCTTGAACGTAGATACCGGCTTTGATGCCATGATGAAGATGGCAATCGAGTCGGGATACTCCAGAATACCTGTTTACAGAGAGTCCATCGACAACATCCTTGGCGTTTTTGATGTTAAGGATTTGCTCCCGAACATAAATAACAAACATACTGACAAAGACTGGGTTGATTTAATCCGCCCGGTATTTTACGTCCCGGAGAACAAGAAAATCAATGACCTATTGCAGGATTTCAGAAAAAGAAAGACACACCTGGCAATTGTTGTTGACGAATACGGGGGAACATCGGGAATTATTACCCTTGAAGATATTATTGAAGAAATTGTTGGCGACATTTCTGATGAGTTTGACGAAGACGACGATTCGGATTATAAAAAACTAGGTGAGAACAAATATAAGTTCCTGGCCAAAACGCCAATAAACGACTTTTGCAAAGTAATTAATGTGGATGACGAAACATTCGACAACATTAAAGGCGAGAGCGATTCATTGGGGGGGCTGCTGCTGGAAATCAATGGCAACATCCCCGATAAAGGCAGTGTAATAAATTATGAAAACTTCAGTTTTAAAGTAATTGACGTTGACAAGAGAAGGTTAAAAGAAATAGAGATTACAATTAATGCCGATAAAAAAAATGATAAATAAAGTGTTTTTTGTTGCCGTACTTTTTTTAGGCATGGTCTTGTTCTCTTGCGAGGCAAATTATTCGCCAAAACCCAGAGGTTATTTTAGGATCGATTTGCCTGAAAAATCCTATATCTCTTTCGACACAAGTTTTCCTTATAAGTTCGAGTATCCTTCCTATGCATTTGTCGAGCCCGATTTTCATTCACCCGACCAAAAATATTGGATCAACCTTCAAATGCCGCAATTCAAGGCCACCCTTCACTTTAGCTATAAAAAAGTTGATGGCAACCTGGCAAGATACCTTGAGGATTCCCACACCCTGGTCACCAAGTTAATCCCAAAGGCCGATGCCATTTACGACAGCTTGATTATCGACCGCCAGCGGCAAGTCTTCGGCCTAAGCTACCGCGTAATCGGGAACGGGGCCGCTTCGCCTTATCAATTTTTTGTTACTGACAGCAGCAGCAACTTTGTCAGGGCCGCCCTCTACTTTAACATCATACCTAACAACGATTCGTTGCAGCCGGTTATCGATTTCATAATCAATGACATGGATCATATAGTGAAAACTTTTAACTGGAAATAAAAAAACCGGACAACCACACTCCATTCTTTTTTGTCTCCTAGTTTTTAGTATTATTTATTAATGCGATAAACTATTCTTATGCGTAATATTATAATCATTCTTTTAGTAAGTATTATTAGTTCTTTAAACCTACAGTCGCAAACAAGTTATTCAAAGGTAAAAATAGATTTGGTGTCAAACAATATTGCTGATATTGCAAACTTGGGCATTGATGTTACCGAAGGACAATATAAAAAAGGCATATATTTGATCAGCGACCTTTCGGATGCGGAAATCAACAACTTAAAAAAGGCAGGTGTTGCTTATGAAATAATCATCCCTGATATAAGCTCCTACTATGAACAAAGAGCAAGAAACGACAACCGACAACTGAAAAGGAACATGCAAGATGAATGGCCTATACCCCAAAATTGGGAATACGGCTCAATGGGCGGGTTTTATACTTTGGACGAGGTAATGGCCGAGCTGGACGATATGGCAGCACAATATCCAAGCCTGATCTCGCCAAGATATCCCATCTCGCAAGACACGCTTACACATGACGGCCGGCAAATATATTGGTTAAGGATTTCCGACAATCCGCTTGCGAACGAGGACGAACCGGAGATATTATATACTGGCGTACACCACGCGCGCGAACCAATCGGAGTTCAACAGATGATTTTTTATATGTGGTATGTGTTGGAAAATTATACCACAGACCCTGATATACAGACACTTGTTGATAATACCGAGATGTATTTCGTTCCTGTTGTCAACCCTGATGGTTACGAGCACAATTATTCTACCAACCCCAATGGCGGTGGTATGTGGCGCAAGAACAGGAGAAACAACGGCGATGGAAGTTACGGTGTTGACCCGAACCGCAATTATGGTTATAAATGGGGCAACGATGATAATGGTTCATCACCTATTACTAGCGACGAGACCTATAGGGGGCCATCAGCTTTTTCCGAACCTGAGACAAAGAATATGCGCGATTTCTGCAACGACCACGAATTTAAGCTAGCATTGAACTATCACTCTTATTCAAACCTTCTTCTTTACCCATGGGGATGGACAGAGGACCTTACTCCCGACGATGACATATTTCACGACTTTGCCGTGCTGATGACAGAAGAAAACAATTATACAATAGGGCCGGCAAGCACTACAATCTATCCTGTAAACGGCGACTCCAACGACTGGATGTACGGCGAACAGGACACTAAGGACAAGGTGTTCGCTTATGTTCCTGAGGTCGGAAACGGAAATGACGGTTTCTGGCCAAGCACAAGCCGTATAGTTCCTCTTTGCCAGGAAAACATGCTCCAAAACATTACCGCAGCCCGCCTTGTGGGAAAATATGCCGACTTGACGGAAACTTCCCCCATGACGACCGACGCCCTCGAAAGCAATATTAAATATGATATCAAAAGGCTGGGGCTTACCGATGCCGAGCAATTTACCGTTAGCCTGACCGCCCTTGACGATATTGTAGTAAGTACGGGGACCGATGACATATTCCTGAACATGGATCTGATGCAAGTTGAATCAGATTCTATTTCTTATACATTAAATGCTGATATCGAAGGAGGCACTGAGTTCAAACTCTTATTGACCGTTGATAACGGTATGTATTCCGTTTCCGACACAATTACCAAGATATTCGGGACCATGGTGGTCGTTTTCGACGACAATGCCGACAATCTTGATAACTGGACAAGCCCAAAATGGGAATTGACAGACGAAGATTATCATTCGGACGTCAACTCCATTACGGACTCGAAAAACAGTGATTATGAAAGCAACTTGAACTCCAAGATAACCATGGACACCACTATCGACTTAAAAGACACCGATATCGCCTTTATTTCGTTTTGGGCCAAGTGGGATATCGAATCCGGATATGATTACGTACAGGTACTGATTAAAAAAACAGAAGATGCCTCATATACTCCCCTGGAAGGAAAATACAGCAAGAAAGGCGGTAATTATTATCTTGACGACTCCCAACCGTATTACGACGGGTCAATGGATTGGGTATATGAAGAAATAAACATCAGTGAATATACGGGAAGCGACATCAAAATCCGTTTTGTTCTTGTAACTGATCAATATGTTGAGGAAGATGGTTTCTACTTCGATGATTTCACAGCCTCAATATTATCGACAACCACATCCGTCAACAACGACAAACTAAATGAAATATATATTTCAAACCCGTATCCGAATCCTCATACCGGCTCATTTACTTTACGTTATAATTTAGGATACAATAAAAATGCATCATTGCTGATTTATAATTCGTTTGGAAGCCTTGTTGCCGAGAGGCTTTTAAATAGACGGCAGGATGTAATTACGGTAGATACCAAAAACCTACCGTCCGGAATCTATTACCTGAGCATTGTGGGCCCGGGCTTTAAATCAGGAACTAATAAGTTCATAAAACTTTAATTAACATTACTTTCTAAGCATGGATGGGAAGAGCACAAACTCAAATTTATACTTTGAGTTTGTGATTTCTTCCCATTTGTCATTTTTAAAACTTATCGCAGCCAATCCGGAGGTAGGTAAATTATCTATTTCAGGTTTAACAAACTCGTTAACAAAATCCGTGAAACATGGGTTATGACCAAAGATCATAACACTTTCTATTTCATTGTCCAAGGCATATAGCTCAGCAAAAACATCGTCCACGGAAGCATGATATAAGTTGTCCGAACTCTCGATCTTATCCTTGTCATAATCGATAACATCAGCCACGATACGTGCCGTATCGAGCGCCCTACGCGCAGTACTGCTGATAATCAACTGTGGGCTTATGCTCTTGGCCTTCATAAATTCAGCAACCCTGAGGCTTCTCTTCACTCCCGTCTCCAATAATTCCCGCTCATGATCACCAATGGTATAGTCGTCCCACGACGACTTGCCATGCCTCATTATATAAACTGTTTTACGTGCTTTCCTGCTAAAAAACATCATCGTTGATTTTATAAAAAGCTAATATAAAATAAAAAATAACGCGATTTGAAAAAAGAGATCAGCAAAGCACTTACAACAAACAGGTTATGACGACCATTCATGATCGTTAATAATGTTTCACCTTGCGGGCATAAATAAAGCGGAGGCGATAACCGAGACCGATTCCTATATAATCCGCAGTACCTGCATGTGTGCTCAGAGCCAGATTAGCAGTTAAATTTTTGCTTATTAGATATTTCAGCGTCAGCCGCTGATAGGCATCACCATGTTTTCTGATCTTGCCCCCAACATACAAACCAAGGTTAAAAAGGAAGGATGTTCGCGAGATCACCAATTCATAAGCCCCGCTGACCCCGGTTTTTATATAGGACAAATCATTGCTTGAACTACTAAGGGCCAGATCCCTGGCAAGGAAATACTTATCCGACAGGTCGGCTGTGATATCGAGGCCCAAACCGAACTTGCTTTTATAAGAAACCCTCTTCATTATATTGAGATAAGAAGCATAAACCATAAAACGTTCTCCGATATCCTGCGACATATCTTTGTTTGATACTACAACTATTACGTTTATTTCCAGGTATTTACGACCATCAAACTCAAAAGTATATAAGTCAGGGAGAAGCATTCTCCCTCCATAAGGCCTTGGTTCCGACAGCGAGTATGCAAAGGCTATATTAGTTGTGAAAAGATTTAATCCATAATTAGGTGTCTTAATTGTTCCGTTCGAGAAATGAGTTAATGTGGCAGCAAGCGAAAATGTTAACCGCTTCCTTATTTGCCGGCGATATTCAAACTGCAGGTTGGCTGCTATATTTAGATGTGAACCTATTGCAAAGTTTTTGTAATTGTTAATATTGTCAAATTTGTTTTCCAGATATGCCAAGCCCAAACCAAGCCTGAAGTTATAGGTGCTCTTATCGTCCCTGAACAAGGGGAAGTTGATATAAGGGAAAATAGCATAGGCACTCCCTATGTCTTTATACCCACCTATGTCAGTATATAGAAAACTAGTCCCCAACAGAGGATAATCATACTTCTTCTCCCATCTTTTTTGTCCAAAAGTAGCCTTTTGCAAACTAATTTCAAATATGGGAAAATGAGAGTTAAATCTCTCTAACTCAAGATGATGACTTAAAAGAAACCCATAGTGCAACCTGGCTTCCAACTGAATGTTGTTTTTCCTGAATACATTCTCGCCCAGCATTTCGCCTTCACTGACCACAAAAAACAATGTTGCGAAAACAAATATATTTTTTATCATCCCTTACTGATAATTTTTCCTTAACTGCTGTTGTGCAAATGTAATCCAAATTCGTACAAAAATCGTATATTGCAGCGAATTCGACAACACAAATATTTATGTTTCATTTTAGTTTTTCAACAATAATAATAGCAGGCTTAATTATAGCGTTTATTATCATTGCCTATGCTAATTTTATGAGAAGGAGAAACAACAAAAAATTGTCGGATTTAAACGAGAAACTGCTTCAAAGCGAGGAAAAATACAAATTGGTCGTTGAAGAAAGCCCGAACATAATGTTTATCCAAAAAGACGGGAAGATACTTTTTGCCAATAAACAATTCATTGAGATGTCGGGGTTCACTATGGACGAGCTGAAAGAAATATCGATCTTCGACTTGGTTAGTCCCGAAGACAAATTAATTGCCCGGGAAAGGGCCGACAAAAGGCTATCGGGCAAAAACGTGCCCGACGAATATGAAGTTAAAGCCATAAACAAAAACGGGATAACAAGATATTTCATTCTTCATTTGAGCTTGACCGAATATAATGGGGAGAGCGCGATATTGGGAATCGGGACTGACATAAGCGCAAAAAAGAAAAATTTGGAAACCATAAGGAAGTTGCGCGTATCGATTGAGCAGAGCAATGCCGTAATATTTATTTTTGATACGGAAGGCGTTATCGACTATGCAAACAATGCCTTTTGCGAACAAACGGGTTACAGCATGGAAGAGGCCATTGGCATGAATGTCAGGATGCTCAACCCGAAAGAATTTAAAATATCCGAATCGGAGGAGTTCTGGAACTATCTAAGAACCGGCAAAAAATGGGAAGGCGAGTTTAAGTGCGCCAAGAAAAATGGCGAGCTTTACTGGGAAAAGGCGCTGGTGTCGCCCATTTTTGATGCCAGCGGGCAAATTACCCACTACACATCCATCACAAACGATATTACCAGGGAAAAAACCGTTATAAGGCAGTTGAAGAAGAGAGAGGCCGAATTAAATGAAGCCAATGCCACAAAAGACAGGTTCTTCTCTATAATTGGCCACGACCTAAAAAACCCGTTTAACGCTATTATGGGCTATACGAGTTTGTTGTTGAGCCAGTACGACACCCTCACCAAGGACGAAAGGCTTGATTACCTGGAAAATATCAGCCTGGCCGCCGACTCGACCTATAACTTGCTCGAGAACATCCTGGAATGGTCGAGGACACAGATGGGCAAAATAGATTTTAAACCTGACAATTTTGACCTGAGCACGCTCATTAACGACGTAATCATCCTTAGCAGGACTCAAGCGGCGGCAAAAAACATCAGGCTTTTATCAAAAGTAAAGTATCGCACTTATGTTTTTGCCGACTCATATATGGTAAAGACGGTGCTGCGGAATTTGGTGTCGAACGCAATAAAATTTACGGAAAAAGGGGAAGTTATCATAGAAACCGAAGAATTGGAATCAAGGGTTATGGTATCGGTTATTGATACCGGTGTCGGTATTAGTGATGATGCCATCGACAAATTATTCAAGATAGACGAAAACATAAAAACCTCCGGAACCCGCAATGAGAAAGGGACAGGGCTTGGTTTAATACTTGCCAAGGAGTTTGTTCTGAAGAACGGGGGAAAGATTTGGGTTAACCGGATGAAAGGACAAGGAACAATTTTTAGTTTTACATTACCAACTAACGAATAGTTATTATATATTTACTTCATGAAATCGAGAGTGAGAATAAAGCATATTTTACTGGTTGAGGACAACCTTCTAAACCAGAAATTTGCACTGGCAGTTTTAAAAATGAACGGTTATACTGCCGATGTTGCCGAGAACGGAAAGATAGGGCTGGAAAAATATGAGCAAAATGAATACGACCTGGTTTTAATGGATATTCAAATGCCCATTATGGATGGTATAGAATGTACCAAGGAGATACGACAACTTGAAAGCAAGAACGGCTGGGAACGAATAAAAATAATAGCCGTTACGGCATTTGCCATGCCCGGTGATGAGCAGAAATTTCTTGAGGCCGGCCTTGACGACTACCTTGCAAAACCTTATAAAGGCCCCGATTTGATTGCTATTATGGAAGATGAGGGTTAATAATAATCAAATGCAAGAAAAACTGGACGCCTTTGCAAGGCTCTTAAGAATAATGGACGACCTCAGGAAAGGCTGCCCATGGGACAGAGAACAAAACTTCGATTCACTGCGCCATTTAACAATAGAGGAGGTTTACGAGCTCTCCGACGCCATATTGGAAAAGAACATGCCTGAAATCAAAAAGGAGCTCGGCGATTTAATGCTTCATCTGGTTTTCTATGCCAAAATCGGATCCGAGACCAACGACTTCGATATCAAGGACGTCCTCGACAGCATTAGCGAAAAACTAATCTTCCGCCATCCCCATATCTATGGTGACTCCAAGGTGACTGATGCAAGGGATGTCCTGAACAATTGGGAAAAGTTAAAATTAAAAGAAGGTAAAAAGTCTGTCCTTGAAGGTGTGCCTCAGTCGATGCCGCCTCTGATAAAAGCGTTTAGAATACAGGAAAAAGTCAAAGGCGTGGGGTTTGAGTGGGAAAAAAGAGAAGACGTTTGGGACAAAGTGATCGAAGAGCTCAATGAATTGAAATATGAAGTCGAGAATAATTCCGGAAAATCAAAAATCGAGAATGAACTGGGCGACTTGCTGTTTGCAATAACCAATTATGCCAGATATATCGGCATCAATCCTGAAGATGCCCTGGAAAGAACAAATAAAAAATTCATAAAACGCTTTCAATATATAGAAACCGAATCGGGAAAAGACGGTCATAAAATTGAAGAATTGAGCCTAGAAGAAATGGACGTTTATTGGAACAAGGCCAAAAAAATGGAGTAAAAACATCATCATGAAAAAAATGAGCCTTCTTTTTTTATTGATGACGACTTTGTTGCAAACAGAAGTGCTTTCACAAACAGGCAACTTTTACTCTTACTCATACAAGCCTGACAAAGAATATTTTATATCTTACCTGACTGTTTCACAGCGATTAGTTTCATTCCCCAAAAGGTGGAACGGAAAGCAATGGGCAACAAGCGGGGCAATTATTGCGGGAGGAGTTGCTGTCTATGCTTTCGACAATGAAATCAGGACCTTCTTCCAAAGCAATAAATCCTCCTCGGCAGATTTTGCATCCAAATATTTTTTCGAGCCATGGGGAAGCGGGGTTTATCCTGTAGCTTTGTTTGGCGGGATTTATATTTACGGATTGGCCTCCAAGGACCAACAATCGCAAAGATTAGCCTTGGGGGCTGCCCAGGCATTTGTCATCAGCGGGATTACCGCTGGGATATTGAAGCATTTAACTCACAGGCATCGCCCATATCAGGACGTCCCGGCAAACCCAAGGCTATGGGAAGGCCCGTTTAAGGGCTTTGAACATACTTCTTTTCCATCGGGGCACACAATAACAGCCTTTTCTCTTGCTTCATTTGTTTCGTCTGTTTACAACGACAAGTTATGGGTGGGGATCTTATCGTATTCAATTGCCGGAGGCGTAGGACTTCAGCGAATTTACGATGACAAGCATTGGGCTTCCGACGTTTTTATAGCAGCTGCCCTGGGTTATGGTATAGGTAAGGCAGTTTATTTTGTTTTCAACCGCAACCCCAACTTTTCGATGGGAATCTCCGGGACCGGGGGACTGTCGTTGGTTTATCATATAAAATAGAAAAGGCAGCGTAGTCGATGCTTTTGTAGTGAATCCGATATAATTCTGTCGTTGGTTTATCATATAAAATAGAAAAGGCAGAGGTAAACCTCTGCCTTTTCTATTCCTTCTATGTGCAACTTTCTAGTGCTCGCTCAAATATTTAGCAACACCTGCGGCATCAGCAACCATGGCGTCGTCGCCAGGATGCCAGTCGGCAGGGCAAACTTCACCGTTCTCCTCAAAAAACTGAAGTGCGTCAACCATGCGCAATGCCTCATCAACGCTACGTCCAAGAGGAAGGTCGTTAACAACCTGGTGACGGACGATTCCCTGCTTATCGATTAAGAACAAACCCCTATAAGCAACAGCATCGCCATGGAATTCCATTTCACCGTCTTCGTTATAATCGTATTCGCCGGCAAGAACATCGTAGTTCTCGGCAATAGTTTTTGAAAGATCGGCAACCAATGGGAATTTCACTCCCTTGATACCTCCATCTTTCTTCTCAGTGTTCAGCCATGCCCAATGCGAAAATTGCGAGTCGATCGAACATCCGACAACAGCAACGTTCCTTTTCTCGAACTCATCCATTTTTTCCTGAAACGCAATTATTTCGGTAGGACAAACAAAAGTAAAGTCCAAAGGATAGAAAAAGAAAACTACATGCTTTTTGCCTATATACTGCTCAAGCGAAAATTTTTCGGCAAACTCACCGCCGTTAACAACAGCGTTGGCCTCGAATAAAGGGGCTTTTTTCCCCACTAATACTCCCATATTTATTTATTTTAAAGTTTTTTGCAAAATTAAGAATAATTTTAAATAAGGAATATGAAGTTTATTAAGAAATCATAATTATATTTGTGAATTATAAAACATAAACCTGTGGACGCAAATATGTTTAAGCCTAAATAGCCATTTAATTCAACAATGGGAACATCATTCAATTTAGGTTGGGATTTAATTAGTAATTCGATTTTTTTGGCATCAATTACGTTAATTTACAACTAGTTAGAGGATAGGCCTTTAACATAGCCAATGCATTCAAAGGATTTGGCCATATCTATCTTGACGTAATGCTCGCAGGAATTTTCAAAATCGTCATAATCGGGCTTAGGTTTGTCCTATCAATAGTCCCCGGTATTATTTTTGCTAGCAAACTATCATTTGTCCAATATTTGCTAATAGACAAACAGCTTACGGCTATTGATGCAATAAAAACAAGTTGGGAAATGACCAATGGCCATGCTATTACAATCTTCATAATGTTTTTACTCTCGGCACCCTTGGTTATATTAGGGTTGTTGGCATTAATAGCGGGCACAATCCCTGCCAGCATGTTGACAGATGCAGCCTTCGCCTCATTTTATCATTCTGTTGATATGGAACACAATAAGGAGATTATTTCTGAGGATGGGTAGGTTTATTAAAATTCAGCTTGCCAGACAAACCCACCACCAACACCCGAGACATCCAGTTTATCGACCGACAGGGCATAAATAGCAGATCCCGATCCGCTTAATGAAACATAATCGGCGCCGGAACCATACAACAAGCCCTTTATCGAATTCAACTCGGGCATTTGTGCAACGACAGCTTCTTCAAAATCGTTGAAAATATTATTCTTCCAACTTGCAATCGGCATTTTTATCAGTTCGGAAAGTGCCGTCTCATGAAAGTGCGGGACGATTTGTTCATAAGCCTCTTGTGTTGGGATATTAAGATAGGGTTTTATTATTGTCAGGTGAAAGCCGCTCAAATCAAGCTCGATACCCTCCAATTCCTCACCTTTCGAATACACCATTGCAACGCGGTTCCCGACGAAAAAAGGGCAGTCGCTCCCAAGGCTTTCCAAGTACATCTCCATTCCATCGTCAGTAATGTCAAGCTCATAAGCCGCATTAACTTCCTTCAGGAAAAAAGCAGCATCGGACGAACCGCCACCCAAGCCTGACCATGGCGGGATATTTTTTATTAATTTCACTTCAAAAGCAGGAATATCAAACGATTCGATGAGCTTCTCCCAGGTTTTATAGATTATGTTATCTTTGGGATTAACCCCCAGATCAGCACCAAAAACTTCTATCTTAAATTGTTCCGACTCCTGAATTTCCAAAACATCGCAAAGAGGAATGGGCATAATACAGGACTCGATATCATGAAACCCATCATCTCGTTTTTGCAGAATTCTCAAGCCCAGATTGATTTTAGCGTTCGGAAAACAAATCATGCCATAAATTTAAATTATCAACAAAGTTAGAAATAAAAGCTTTTTCTTATAATTTTGATGACTAAACGAAAATTGCCGGATGACTATTATCAGTTCCGTACTTAACTGGTTGATGAAGAAACGTATTCATCAGATCGAGTTGTTTAAAAAATACCCCAACGAGGTACAGGAGGAGTTGTTGAAGAAACTTATCAACACCTCGCGCAACACTTTTTTCGGCAAGAAATACGATTATAAAAGCATCAAGTCAACCCAGGAGTTCAAAAAACGTGTTCCGATAAGCACCTATGAAGACATAAAACCATATATCGACAGGCTGCGGAAGGGCGAGGAAAATATTTTATGGCCTGGAGAGATAATAGGTTTTGCAAAATCATCCGGCACAACCGATGCCAAGAGCAAATTCATACCGGTAAGCGAGGATTCTTTGGTAAACTGCCACTATAAAGGAGGCAAGGATATGCTTTCGATTTATTTTAATCTAGTTCCCGAATCGAAGCTATTTGAAGGCAAGAGCCTTGTAATGGGCGGCAGTGGCAACATACAAGAAGTTAGCAACACCTCCTATTACGAAGGCGATTTATCGGCCATATTAATGAACAACCTTCCTTTTTGGGCGGAGTTTATGCGAACACCAAGCCTAAGCATAGCACTCATGGACGAATGGGAAAACAAATTGGAACTCATGGTCGAATCAACTCTAAACCATGATGTTACAAGCCTTTCGGGAGTGCCGTCATGGATGTTGGTCCTGATCAGGAAAATACTTGAGAAGGGAAATATCAAGACACTCGACGAAGTTTGGCCCAACCTGGAAGTCTTCTTTCATGGCGGCGTGAACTTCGAGCCCTACCGCCCCCAATACGAATCCGTCATCAAATCAGGAAGGATGCAGTATTTCAATACTTATAACGCATCGGAAGGGTTTTTTGGCATTCAGGACCAATTGGAGAGCGACGATATTTTATTGATGCTCGATTACGGGATTTATTATGAGTTTATTCCGGTATCGGAATTGGGCAACAAGGAAAAAGCTGTTTCCCTCAGCGATGTTGAATTAGGGGTGAACTATGCCATGGTAATTACAACAAATGCCGGATTATGGCGCTATGAGATTGGGGATACCGTTTGTTTTACGTCCATTTCGCCCTATAGGCTGAGCATTACGGGCAGAACAAAAAACTTCATCAACATTGTTGGCGAGGAACTTATAATCGACAATGCTGAAAAAGCATTGAACATTGCTTGCAGGAAGACCTCGTCCACAATAAACGAATATACGGCAGCTCCCTTGATAAGGGGCGAGGATATTTTTCATGAATGGATAATAGAATTCGATATCAAACCATATAGCATTGAGTATTTTACGGAAACATTTGACAATGCGCTAAAATCGCTGAACTCGGATTATGAGGCCAAGAGATATCATAGCCTTGTTCTTAAAGAACCTGTTATCACCTCGGCGCCCCGTAAAACTTTTTATAACTGGATGAAGAAAAGAGAAAAGCTTGGCGGCCAAAACAAGGTGCCCAGGCTTTCAAACAACAGGATTTATGTTGATGAACTTCTGGAAATGTACAACTTCGTGGATCAAATAATAAAAGATTAATAATTAAAAAACAGCCATTATGCATATTGCAGTAGCAGGAAACATCGGATCGGGAAAAACTACGCTCACGAAATTGCTTTCTAAACATTTTAATTGGAAACCCCATTATGAGGATGTTGAGAACAACCCTTATTTGCACAGCTTTTACGAAGACATGCAAAGATGGAGCTTCAACCTCCAAGTGTATTTCCTGAACTCGCGTTTCCGCCAGGTAATAGACATAAGAAGGAGCGGAAAAAACATCATACAGGACAGGACAATTTATGAGGACGCATATATCTTTGCGCCCAACCTGCACTCAATGAACTTGATGTCAACAAGGGATTTTGAGAACTACAGTTCACTCTTCGAGCTCATGAGCTCGTTCATTCAACCTCCCGACCTGCTTATATACCTGAGGGCCAGCGTGCCAACACTGGTCTCGCAAATACAGACACGTGGCCGCGATTATGAGGAATCCATACGCCTGGACTATCTCAAGCTGCTGAACGAGAGATACGAGAACTGGATCACTTCGTATAAACAGGGCAATTTGCTTATTATGGACGTCGATAACATGGACTTCAACAAACCCGAGGACCTGAGCAAGGTCATCGACAAGGTCAATGGCGAAATAAATGGATTGTTCTAGCTGATGAACATACTTGGTATAATTCCGGCACGCTATGCCTCAAGCCGATTCCCCGGCAAGCCCCTTGCTTTGATCAATGGTAAAAGCATGATACAACGGGTTTATGAACAAGTGTCGAGATCAAAAAGCATCAGCAAGGCCGTCGTGGCAACCGACGACGACAGAATCGTTGATGCCGTTATCAATTTTGGGGGCGAGGTCATGTCCACATCCGCTGAGCACACCAACGGCACATCGCGCTGTTTCGAGCTTTACAAGAAACTTAATTCCGGAAAACCCGGTTTTTACGATGCAATTGTAAACATACAGGGCGACGAACCATTTATCGAACCTTCGCAAATTGACATGCTTTGTAGGCTCATATCGAAGAAGAACACTCAAATAGCTACTTTGGCAAAAAAAATCAGCACCACCGACGAATTGTTCAACCCAAACGTTGTAAAACTTGTTTTCGGTTTAAACAAAAACGTGCTTTATTTTAGCAGGAATCCCATTCCATTCAACAGAAGCATGGAAAAAGACGGATGGGCTGAAAACATCGATTATTATAAGCACATAGGCATTTATGGATTTAAACCGGAAATTCTTGATGAAATCAGCCACTTAGACCCATCAAAACTGGAGAAGGCTGAAAACCTGGAACAACTGCGCTGGCTGGAAAACGGATATCAGATAAAAGCCGATATTACTGTAATAGAGACAATTGGCATAGACAGACCGGAAGACCTCCGAAAACTTATCAACAAAAGTTGAAAATAATATAGTAAGTCATTACTTTAGCCAGTTAATAATTTTGACCATTATCAATGAAGATTGCGAAATACATAGGCGACTTAATTTACGATTACGAATGCGTTGTAATCCCCGGCCTTGGTGGTTTTATCTCAAGCCAGACTAGCGCAACAATAAATAAGGCCACGCATCAGTTCAAGCCTCCGTTCAAGGATATACATTTTAACATCCACCTAAATGCCAATGACGGCCTGCTGGTCAATTATGTCGCCAGGAACGAACAGATTTCATATAAGCAGGCGAAGGCGCGCGTAGATAAATTCGTTTTGCTGTGCCATAAAGCCCTTGCAAGCGGCAAAAGGATCAATTTTAGCAATATTGGATATCTATTCAGGGACGTAAATAATAACATCGTCTTCAAGCAGGACAATACAATAAACTATAATGCGGGGTCATTCGGCTTGACAAGCTTTATCTCACCGGCAATACGAAGACCGTCGGACGAGGATAAGATAAAGGAAGTCTTCACCAAATCTTCTTCTAAGGATTCCAAGCCTTCATCAAAAGCACATTCCCAAACAAGAAAAAAAGACAAAAGAACCCCGTCCGGGACATCGAATAATATTCAGATTCATGGTCGTTCAAAACCATCAAAAGTCAAGCAACAGTTGCTTTTTGTTTTTGTGGTCTTATTTGCCATGGGCTCATATTATATTTTCAACAGACGCGATGCCATGTTGTATTATTGGAACGCAAACAAACACATCGTTCCATTTTTATACAACCATCCGAACGATTATCTTTCGGCTAATGCCGGATTGATGCATCTTGAAAAGTTTGATGTTAGCAATGCTGGCTGGCTGATTGATTTTGCATCACCAAAAACGGATGACAAAATTGTTGAGAAGGCAATAAATGATGAAGAGAGCAAACTGGAAGAAATAAAAAGCACTGATAACAATATCAGTGCCGACGATGACATTCCGGCAACTGCATACGTGGAAGGCCAAACTGTGTTAAACAAAGGCATTGCCGACGAAGCTCAGGACAAGTACTACCATAACAATGAGGTACCCAGTAGCGCGGACGAAACAATTGTTCCGGACGAAGAGCCGCAACCGATAGCCGAAGAAATTCCCAAGCTCACCCCGGTTAATGATTATTCCGGGACTATAACTGACATATACTTCATAATTGCAGGATCGTTCGGAAGCAGGCTAAATGCCGAACGCCTTGTTAACGAATTGAAAAGCAAAGGGTTTGACGCTCTCGTTGCCGACACGAATTCGAGGGGGATGTTCAGGGTTGCCTATATGGGCTTTAATTCCCCGGCAGAAGCAAATCGTCAATTAACGGCCATTAGGGAAGAATACAATTCGCAGGCATGGTTGCTCCATAAATAACTTGATTTTAAAGAAGTGGGACAAAAGAACAAACTTCAGAAGTTTGCCGATAACCTGACATTCGCCAATCTTTTTCAGTTTTCCTATGAGGATGCCGTAAACGGGATTGCACTCAAGGGAAAGTGGGCAAAGGAATATTTTAAGAACGATAATGATATAGTCCTTGAATTGGGATGCGGAAAAGGGGAATACACTATTGGCCTGGCCGAATTATATCCTAACAGGAACTTTATCGGTATCGATATAAAAGGAGCACGTTTGTGGAAAGGACTTAAGACTGCCAAAGAAAAATCGCTTGATAACGTTGCCTTTATACGAAGCAGGATCAACCTCGTTGATTTATTCTTTGGCGAAAACGAAGTCTCCGGGATTTGGATTACATTTCCCGACCCACATGCCAGGGACACAAAAGCAAAAAAACGCTTGACATCGCCGGAATTTATTGAACGATATATGCATTTTTGCAATAAAGACGTGATCATCAACCTGAAAACAGACAACATTATTGTTTTTGAATCGACCTTGGATACAATTGAAGAGTATCAGCACAAAATTCTATTTAAATCCTACGATGTTTATGGCGAAGGAATCACTAATGAAGTTGGTTCGATACAAACATTTTATGAGCAAAAATGGCTTGAGCATGGAACAAAAATCAAATACTTGAAATTCAAGCTCAACCCTGAAGCTTATAACAAACAGTAAATATGGAGGAGGTTTTTTTTGAAAGAGTACATAAAGTGACCAAACAAATTCCTTATGGAAGGGTCAGCTCTTATGGAGCCATTGCAAGCTATCTCGGGAACAGGGGGTCGGCACGCATGGTGGGCTGGGCAATGAATGCCTCAAAAAGCAATATCCAAAGCATACCCGCCCACAGAGTGGTGAACAGTAGTGGTTTGCTGAGTGGCAAGAGACATTTCGGCGGATCGGACACTATGCGCGAACTTCTTGAGTCAGAAGGTATTATAATAGTCGATGACAAAATTCAAAACTTTGAAAAAGTATTCTGGGACCCAACGGCCGAACTCGTTTAGCAATTTTGTCCTTGAGTATCGACAAAATAAAAAAACAAGAAAACAAAGTAATTTATAACTCTTTATAAATAAGGAAATTTTGATATTCTATTGAATAAATGTCTAAATTTGCTGCATAAATAATTACTATTACAATTTAGTCTAAATTAAAATAAATAATAATGTCAGTTAGCAAAGAGCAAATAACAACTGCTTTAAAGCAGGTTATATTTTTTGCAAAAGCCAATAATATCGTTGACCTTGGAATGGTACACGATATTGAGATAAATGGCAATGATGTAAAGATAGCCGTTGTTTTTCCGAAGCTTGATGATCCTTCAGTCGGAATCGTAAGCAATTCCATCGACAAGACATTGAAAGCAGAAATAGCCAACGACTTAATCATAACCATAAAACCCATTTCGGAAAAGGATCTGGGGAAAGGTCCCTTATCGGGGGTAAAGAACATCATCGCCGTTATATCAGGAAAAGGCGGAGTTGGGAAATCCACCGTCGCAGCAAATCTTGCAGTTTCGCTTGCCAAGGCCGGACATGATGTGGGCATTCTGGACGCAGATATCATGGGGCCTTCTGTACCGATAATGTTCGGTGTTGAAGACGGTCAGCCCGGAGTTATTGAAAGAGAAGGCAAACCAAAGATGATCCCTATCGAAAATCACGGAGTTAAAATACTCTCCTTGGGGTTTTTTGTCAAAGCCGACCAGGCCTTGATGTGGCGCGGTTCGATGATCAACAATGCCTTCAACCAGTTAATGACCGATGCCGAATGGGGAAACCTTGATTTTCTGGTGATAGATATGCCTCCCGGGACGGGCGACATCCAGTTAACACTTGCACAGAGCTATAATATAAAAGGAACAGTGCTTGTAACAACTCCGCAAAAAATAGCCGTAGCGGATGTCCGGCGCGCCGCAATGATGTACCGTCAGGACAAACTCGAAATCCCAATCCTGGGAATAGTCGAAAATATGTCTTACTTCATTCCCGATGATATGCCGGAGAAGAAGTATTATATTTTCGGGAAAGGCTCCAGCGACGATCTTGCAAAAGAACTCAAAGTTCCTATTATCGGGCAAATACCTATGGTAGCGAAAGTTAGGGAGACCGGCGATAACGGGAAGCCTATCTCTTTATCGAATGACAATGTTGTTAGCCGGGCATTCGCCGATTTAGCCGCCAAAGTAATTGAAGGCGTTAATTAATTCAAAACTAATAATACTATGTCAAGTAAAGAAGAATTACATACTAAAGTCGAAAACGTGCTCAACCAGGTGCGCCCATACCTACAACAAGATGGCGGCGACCTAAAACTTATTGATATTACTGACGACTGCGTCGTCAATGTAGAGCTTACCGGTGCATGCGGATCATGTGCCTTCAGCACCATGACCCTCAAAAATGGCGTTGAAGCCACATTAAAAAAAGTACTTCCTGAAATAAAAGAGGTAGTTGCTGTAAATGTTTAGCAGTCCTCAGGTATAGAAATTATTGCCGGGGTATTATTTCCCGGCAATTTTTTTTTCCGGTATAATTACAGAAAAAACTATACTCGAAAACAGTATTGTCAAAACTATCAACAATGAGTTCAGGGTAGAAATCACGATGAAGCTATGCAGCAGCATTTTCAAGCCGATAAAAGCAAGCAATAGCGACAAGCCTACTTTTAAAAACCTGAATTTATCGATAATACTTGCCAGCAGGAAGAACAAGGACCTAAGTCCG
>JAJRQZ010000165.1 GCA_024279935.1 Bacteroidota bacterium | reverse complement strand
TTCAAGACAATTGATTTTGCCAACCATTATGCCATCATCAGGTCTGTAATAGACACAAGCCTGAAGAATTCCCAAAATGTTTTTGATACGCTATCACACTTGGCTCATCAAGATTTAATTGCTGCTGAGTAGTAACAAAAACCTGCATTCTTGAATCTAATTCTCCTGCGTTTTGTATCTTTGAAAAAAAAACCATGAAATCGCTCAAATATATCGTTTACAAAGAAGGTGATTATTATGTATCACAGTGTTTAAATGTAGATGTATCCAGTTTTGGTGATACTATGGAAGAAGCAGTCAATAATTTAAAAGAAGCATTAGAACTTTTTTTTGAAGATAATGATGCTGCCTCCTCTTTTCCTGTAATTAATGAAACGTTACTTGGCGAAACAATGATCAATGTCTAAATTATTATCTTCACGGGATATAATCAAAGTTTTAATAAAAAATGGCTTTGTGTTTGTTTCACAAAAGGGTAGTCATCAAAAATATAGAAAAGGTAAGTTTATAGTTATAGTTCCTTATCCAAAAAAAGAAATACCTCTTGGCACTTTTCGTTCTATAGTACGGCAATCAGGACTAACTATGGATAAATTTAAAAACGAATAATTTTTATCCTGCAGGCAGGCGTTAAATCCGCTCAATCCGCCTGTCCTGTAAGGAGGAACGACTGTACAAGGATGACAAAAAAGTTGAAGGAGCGTAGCGACTGAAACACATAGAAGAAAAATAACCATCATCGGATTAAACAGATTAAGCGGATTCCTTTTCGCTGAGCGAAAATAAAAAATCCCTGCCTGACGGCAAGCAGGTTACGCGAATTACAACTTGTCCCGACTCAGACAGAGCGAAGAATTTGTCGCAAGGCGACAAATAAAATCCGTTCAATCCGCTCAATCCGCTTGTCCCGCCGTTGGCACAACGATAAGCGGGGATGACAAAAAAGTTGAAGGAGCGACAGCGACTTCAATCAGTCTAAGTCATAGAAGAAAAAAGTAAAACTAAAAATATCTAAAAATAATGGCCAATATTTTAAACCCGAAATAATAGAGAGTAAAATTATTGAAATTAGAGGTCAAAAAGTTCTTTTGGATTTTGTAGTTGCTGAAATATATGGTGTTGAAACCAAAAGAATAAATGAAGCCGTCAAAAATAATCCGGAAAAGTTTCCGGACGATTATTTATTTCAGTTAACGGAAAAAGAATTTGAATTGTTGCGGTCGAAAATTTCGACCACAAAATTAATGAAAACCAGAGTTGCGCCCAAAGCCCTTACAGAAAAAGGACTTTATATGATAGCGACAATATTAAAAAGTAAAAAAGCCGTAGAAGCGACTTTTGCTATTATAGAAACTTTTGCAAAGGTGCGTGAACTTACTCAAACCATAAAAAAACTATCTCAAAACCCCCCGGAGCCGGAACAAAAATCATTAATGCAAAAGAGTGGTGATATTATTGCAAAACTGCTTGATGATGATCTGCAAATCAACGAAACAGAAACATCCATTGAAATAAATTTTGCCGTGTTAAAATTTAAACACACCATTAAAAAAGGAAAATAAAAAACAGGGGCAATATGCGCCACACTAAAGCAAAAATCCCTGCCTGACGGCAGGCAGGCGTTCACCTGTCCGCCTCTGGCTGAACCTGTCCGCCTCTGGCGGATAAATTAGCAGACAGGGTTCAAAAAACATAACCCATTAAGGAAATATAGAACACCTTCCAAACATGAAACCTAAAAATTCCCTTATCTTTGTAATATGAGTACAACAGTAAACATAAACGCCGATATGCTTACCTGGGCAATTTCCCGGGCAGGCTATCAATTGCATGAATTTGCTGTGAAAGTACCCCGTGTTAACGAGTGGATAGAGGGGAAAAGAAAGCCAACGGTTAAACAATTAGAATCCTTTTCCAAAAAAGTATATCTCCCCTTTGGCTATCTTTTTTTACCCCATCCGCCTAAAGAAGAGTTCCCTATTCCTTTTTTTAGAACAAATAACAAGAACAATGCAATAGATATTAATGTTTATGATACAATTCTTTTGTTGCAGCAAAGGCAGGAATGGCTGACGAATTATCTAAAAGACAATGAATTTGACCCTTTACCCTTTGTTGGGAAGTATCATAAAAACCAAAATGTAAAAAGTATCGTTAACGATATTCGTAAAACGCTAAGATTATCCGAAAACTGGGCTGCCCCATACAATACATGGCAGGAAGCATTAAACCATTTAATAGAAAAAATTGAAGATAACGGAATCATAACGGTTTTTAACGGGGTCGTTGAAAATAATACACACCGCAAAATAGCTGTTGACAGTTGCCGCGGATTTGTATTGGTGGACGAAAGGGCTCCTTTTATGTTTATCAATAATGCCGATGCCAAAGCGGCACAAATGTTTACGGTTGTCCATGAACTGGCACATATTTGGACAGGACAAAGTGCCGGCTTCGACTTACGGGAAATGCTTCCGGCAGCCGACGCTGTGGAAAAACTTTGTGATACAGTGGCAGCCGAACTGCTGGTTCCCGAAAAAAGTTTTCTTCGTCTTTGGAATAAAAATCCCGGGATTAAATTTCTTTCCCGTTATTTTAAGGTGAGCCAAATTGTTATTGCACGAAGAGCATTGGATACCGGCCGGATAAACAAAAGAGAGTTCTTTGCTTTTTACAACGATTATATTGGAAAAGAATACAAACCCAAAAGTACGGGGGGCGATTTTTATGCCACCACTAAAAAGAGGTTAAGTGTAACTTTTGCTTCTCACATTAATACAGCCGTAAAAAGCGGACAACTTCTTTACCGTGATGCTTACAAACTTACCGGTTTAAAAGGAGGTACTTTTCAAGCCTTTTTTGCAAAGAATTTTTAACCGGAAATGGCTGTTTACGTAGTTGATACAAACTTCTTTATCCAGGCACACAGAGCCGGCTATCCGCTGGATATTGTACAAAGCTATTGGAAAACAGTTCGACAACTTGCAATAGCCGGGAAAATAATCAGTATTGACAAAGTAAGGAATGAAATTTATCGTAACGAAGATATTTTGAAAGAGTGGTGCATAGAAAATCTGCCGGAAGGTTTTTTTAAAGACACTTCCGGTTCCATGGAAACCTATGGACAGGTTGCAGCCTGGGCAAATTCTATGCGCGACCACTACAAACCCGGAGCGCTTAATGAATTTCTCGAAGCCGATGAAGCAGATGCTTTTCTAATCGCTTTCGCACTC
>JAJRQZ010000164.1 GCA_024279935.1 Bacteroidota bacterium | reverse complement strand
GCTGCATTTATAACTCGCCATTCTACTGCGTATCCCAAATCATTTAAACTTTGTAACATAACTGCAAAATCACGACCTCTTTGTTTTGCTGGCGATTTTAAAAGTCTGTCAACATTTTCTAAAAACAAGTATTTTGGCTTGCTTTTTTTGTTTTCCAAAATTTGGTGAATTGACCACCAAAGAACACCTTTTTTACCTCTTAAACCTTTTGAATTCTGCAAAGTTGTTGCTACAGAATAATCTTGACAAGGAAATCCACCAACCAATAAATCGTGATCTGGAATTTCTTCTACATTTCTGGTTACAACTTCGTTAATATCTTCATTAGAGTGATTTTTTTTCCAAAACGTGCTTCATAAACTTTTGAAGCGTGTTGCGTTTTAGTTGAAGGTTCCCATTGGTTACTCCAAACTACTTCGTAATTGCTTTTTTCAAGTCCAAGACGAAATCCTCCAACTCCTGCAAATAATTCTGCAACTTTCATTTTTTTATTTTCCATTTTCTTGAGCTTTATAATAGTTGATTTTTTCTTCTGCAACTTTCAGGATCTCGGAAGTAGATTCTGTATATTTCAATTCTTCCGCAATTTTTTCAGAGTACCAATTTATCATCAGTTTACTTTCGGAAAGTCCATAAAACTTTGCAAGTCTTACAATTTGTTCCATTGTCGGTTTTCTTTCGTTTTTCTCGAATTTGCTAATCAAAGATTGGTCAATATCTACTTCAGCCGCAACTTTTCGTAGTATCAATTCTTTTTCTTCTCTGGCACATTTTAAAGTGTCGCCTAATGTTTTCATTGATCGAAATTGTTTTAGACAATTATTGTCCAAATTTATGAAAACATCTTGGATTTCCAAGTTTTGATTTAGATTGTTTTTCGAGCGGTGGGAAATTTTAGCTCTTTTGGTTTTTCGAGTGTTGGAATTGAGCGTTGGAAAAAACCGGAAGTGCTAAAATATGCGGCTGGTCAGTATGAAACACAACTTATGGATAAATTATACCTGACATCGGCAAAAGGATATTTCCTTTGGCACAAGATATAATAAAACAAGAAACCGGAATATTCACGGATGCCCCGGTTTGATAATTTTACAATTATCACTGGTGATTTAATTTTGTTAAATGAAAAACATTCAATATATTGCCGGAAATATTTTGACTGGAAAAAACATTATCTAAAAGAAGCAAACCGGCCATTTGAATTTTGTGGGTTAGTTGTATGTTCCAAGTTAATTTATTTCGCAAAATATTGCCAACTATTTGAATAACATCGTTTATTAAAACATAGATGTAATTTACAAATTCAACAACAAGTTATGAAACATTTATTATTTTGCTTTCTGCTAATATCCAATACAATATTTGCACAAGAAAATTCGATCGTATCACTTAACAAACTATTAAACCCGGGACAAAACAGTGATGTATCCGTTGCTATCGCAAATATTGATGGCAAGTACCATTTGAAAAGCCAAGAATCCATTGAACTTGAAAATGGCACATCAATTTTAAAAATAGTCTATAATGAAAATGACAAATCCGATGAATTAATATCCAGTGAGCTATACATGATTGACTCTCTAAACTTTGTGTTGCTCGAAGTATTCGGTGATGTGCATGAAATTGAAAACAAGACAATAGTAAAGGACACATTATATTTTAATCTTTCGGAAGATTATGGCATGTGCGATGTTTTTGCTTTTGATGAGGAAAGTCATATTTATAATTATTTCTGGATTCCCAACAGCGAAAAATACCTTGTATTACCTCATGGAACATATTATTTCATGGCAAGGTATATGGTTCCTGACATTAAACATGTATTTAAAAACAATTATGAGTTTAATGAAAAAGACACCATTGGTTTTAATGTTGATGATGCTATTTATGAAGTTGATTTAAGGCCTGTTGACATAAACGGGGACACACTTCCCAATAGTTCGGATTTAATGGATGAAATATGTTATATGTATCAATTCCCTTTAGGCTATAATGCGGCAATCAGGTTATCAGCGAGCGCAAGCCTTAATATGAAATTTTATTTCTCGAACAACCAGGACAATATAGAAATAAATTTCATTAACACCTACTGTAAACAACCTGGGGAGAACGAATTGCATTTTATTGATTATATGTCGCTGACTCAAATAGATAAAGATACGATACTCAGTAATAACGCTAATGATTATGTTAGTTCCAACATTAAACTTAAACTTTCAAATCAAAATAATAGTCAGTTAAATCATTATTTTTCTAACGAAAGTGCTGTTAAGTATTTTAATGCCTCAGGTAATTATAGAATTTCTTACCCCATGATAATATTTTATAAAAAGACAAAAACCGATATCTATTGGGAAGGTAAAATACATTATTCGAAATATGGCAACCCAAACTTCAGTATATGCAGTATATGTTACACTCTATCCGGTTTAGTTGATAATGACGTTGACATTAACTTTAAGACAAATTTATATGATATTATTGACGATTCTATTTCAAACTATTTAACATTCACTCCTTATGGGGACAATGTGGCAGTATCTGAAAACGACACTCTTTTTGCTGGGATAGGCGCTTCATTGCCATGGTTGCGAATACGTGATTTTTATGCTGAGGTTAGTGTCCAGGGGGGCTGGTACGGATCAGCAGGGGGAAAAGTGTATCCTGTCGATAACTCTCAATTATTTGAAATTATAGATGAAAACGGGAATGTTGTTTATGCAGGCAGCGGATGTGAATTCTATTCATTGATAGAACCTGGTATATGCAGCATTAAATTTACAAATGATCATAACGAATTTGATAGTTTTAACGGAGTAAGTGAAGGAGTTTTTAGTTTTAATACAACCTTATCCGATTACAGAGCACCCACGATTAGACCATTTCAGTTTAGGGATGAAAACAATGTTATACGACATAACTTTAATCCTGATAATGATATCGATCTGTATTTTGCTGCCGCAGATTTCTATGATTATGATATACAACACAACGGACATAAATTCCATCAAGTTAATCAGGTAAAAACTTTAGTTAAAATAAAAGAGCATCAACAAAGTGAGTGGCAAGTCGTTGATGTTAATAGTATTTATCAGGATTCGTTGATTGGGGATTTATTTAATGCAAGTTTATCAAAATTTATCATAAACGACTCATCACTTTACGATATTCAAATAAAAGTAGTGGATTCGGCGGGAAACAGCGCAACTTATTCTCTTTACCCGGCATTTGCAGTTGCTGACTTTTATGTGGCAGTAAAACCCAATGTTAAAAACCAATCGCGGGATTTATTTCAAATTTACCCCAATCCTATTGGAAATACGCTGAATATTAAGTTGTTAGAGAATAAGGAAACAGTAAACATTAAAGTTTTTAATGCATCAGGCATAATTGTCTATGATTTTGATATTGGAGAAACGGAAAAGTCGATAAACTTGTCAGGCATTGCAAATGGCATATATTATATTAGTGTAAACGATGGGATAAATACCACTACAAAAAAGTTTATCAAAAACTAGGAAAAAGACCTTTCCGAAACTTTCGGAAAGGTCTTTTTTTTTAGATTGGATAAATTTCAGCCTTTCTTAAAAACGATAGAAATAACGGTAACGTCGTCGCCACCCATGTTGATGGTCATGCCGTAAGGCCTGTGGTTACTAATGTTTATTTGCGCTTCCCCGGCTTTTCCGGTCAACTGTTGCCAGATGGTTACCGCCTGGTGAACCCCCGTGGCACCTGTGGGATGTCCCCAACCGATAAGTCCTCCTGTGGTGTTCATTGGCATGGCCCCGTCGCGGGCAGTGTTGCCTGCGGCAACATAGTCGGCACCGCCGCCATTAGGTGCCAGGCCCAAAGCTTCGGTCGCCAAAACACCGGCTATGGAAAAACAGTCGTGAACCTCGATAGTACCTAACTGTGCTATTGTGACATCTGCATTATCCAATGCTTTGGAGGCAGCCTTTTTAATAGTCTGCAGTTCTGTCAGATCTTCGGGGTCGTTGGTGATATTCCTACCTACATGACCAAAGCCCATTACCTCGACGGCATCTTTTTTGTCGATGCCAAGCTTAGCCAATCCTTCCTCTGAACAAACTAAAATTGAAGAGGCCCCGTCAGAAACCTTCGAGCAATCCAAAACGCTGAGCTTATCGACAAAAGCGGTACCATTTGGTTTGAATTTATCGTAAAGTGCAGCTAAGTCAGGAACCCTGTTCTGATGTTCCTGTGCAGTTGGGTCGAGGCGTGCATTCTCAATCGAGTTAATGAACCATTGTTTCATACCGGCCCTGGCCTTTTCCATTCCTACTTTTTCGTAATAAGCCCCTGCCCTATCGCTAAACTGTCCGGGGAAGAAGTAGGCATGGCCTTCTTTTCGTTTCTGATACCATCCTGCGCCGGCCAGGATATCGGCACCATAAATTGCTTTTACCGTATTCTGGACTTCTATTCCCATCGAAAGGACCACATCGGCGGTCTCGGCCAAAACGGAACGTATTCCATACATAAGCGACAATCCGCCCGAACCACATGCCCCTTCTACGGAAATCGACGGTTTCCACTGCAGCTTATCGTCGATATGTGCGGCAAAACCGGGAAGGTTTGCCTGTTTGTTAAAACGTGCGGCCATAAAGTTACCTATGGATATTTCATCGATATTATCCGCGTCGTTTATCTGGTTGATAGTCCCTTGCCCTGCTTCCTTGAAATAGTGTTCCAGGCCCGGCCGAGCCTTTTTCGGGTTGAATTCCTTTCGTCCGGTACCCATTGAAACAGTATTATAACCGGCTGTCATATATATTCTTCGTCTCATTTTTATATTTTTAAAAATTAATCAAAAAAGTTGTTCACAGGGCCATAAGCATGGAAAAAACCTGTAAGCATAACAGTGTTCACATGATCGGTTTCTTTTGCGACCTTGTCGGAAACAAGTTTCTCGCCTATGGCTTTCGATTTAAGTCCATATTTAATGGCCATGGCCGCGCCCAAATCAGCCGAGGTCTTTAGGTCGTTGAAGAATGCCGCCAGCAAATCATCTTTCTTTTTATTCCTTATAACTGATTTCCAGGCAACTACGGATGAGGGGAGTTCGCCCAGCATTTCATCGCATTCATCTTTAAAGGAATCCAAGTCTATGTATTCTTGTTTGTGAACGTCCCAGATAGCGGTAAAGCGTCCGCCCTTATATTTCAGGAAACCGTCTTTTTGCGCACCGCTCGATTTTTGTCCGCCCTTAACTCCTTGCAACATCATTTTGTCAAGCAGGTCGTGGCTTAGTTCCTCGTCCTCGACAAATGGGTTCATCACGTTAAGAATGAACTGCACCACATCTATTCCAACATAATCGATTAACTGGAAGATACCCATGGGTCTGACCAGATAATCTTGTGTTACTTTGTTTACCATATAAATGGCTTTGTAAAGCGGGATGTTTTTTTCTTCGGCCAAAGCCGTTGCTTCTTTCATGCCGTGAAGCGCGTCGCGCATAAAGTGGCCGTTTCCTATAAATCCTGCAAAATCGTTTGACGGAACGATTATCTTTTTGAGGTTTTTGGCATAATTCCTGGCAAAGTCCTCAACCTCCGCAAGGGTTTTCCCGGTTATTATTAGCTCCACCAACCGCTGTACGGCAGGCGGGTTATAAAAGTGGAAACCCAGCACCCTGCCTTCTAGCCCTGCTTCTTTTTCTATCAGCTTAATTGGAACTGAGGAGGTGTTTGTAAAAAACCACGGATTGTTGCCGTTGTTTTTGTCGATATCGCCCAGAAGCTTGACCTTTAGTGCCCTGTTCTCGCTAACCGCCTCAAAAATCAAGTTCGACTGATAGGCAGCAGCCATAGTCGTTACAGGCCTGACAACATTTAAAACATCAAAAACATACTCGTCGATGATGTCGTAATTCTCCACCAGGTCGTCGCGGTCGGCATACATTTTCCTAAGCCAAACGGTTTTCTTTTCGGCAACTTTGCGCACCTGGCCTCTAAGATATTTCATCAGGCCGGCAAGGCCTTCGGCAGAAACATCGATAGCATTTAGCACAAAGGTTTTTCCTTTATTCCCCGGTTTTAGGCTGAGGTCGGTCATCTCGATGGCGGTGAGCAACAAAATGCCGCTTCCCATCTTACCTGCCGCTCCCAAAACCGATACGTTTTGTAATCTCTCTTCGTATGTCATTTTTATTGTTATTTGTTAAATACTATATTTTTTAATTTAACAGGATTAAATCTAATCTTTCTTTATGGTTTCAATATTTGCAGAAGCATTTATCATATTCGGCTACTTAATTCCTTTAGCGCAATTTTATATTCTCTTTTTTCCCCAACACGCATGGCATCAACCAAGGCAAGCATCTCGTAAAGTTCCGGATCTTTCGCACAAGCTTTAGGAGCCAACTGATGGAAAGGTTCAAAGACCGTTGCAATACCAAGTTTTTTTATTGAATTAAGACAACCTTTTGCAAGGGTCTTGTTCAATGCTTTGTCCCCGGCTTAATCCATTTACCCATGGCCACACAACAGGCTTGCTATTTTCTATTCGATCATTCAATGGCGATGCGCTATGTGCAGTTGGCATACCTCATACAATTGAACCCGGTTTCTGAGGATAGGCAAATGTTTAAATTATAAATAAATTACCATTCCGGTTTTCTCTTTTCGAGGAAGGCCGTCATCCCCTTCTTTCCTTCGCTGCCCACACCAAAGAGTGTCCCAAATTCCCGGGCTTCCATCTCTTCCCCTTCTATTTGACTCATGGCGAGCCCGAGCCTTACAACGGCCTTTATTTTTTTTATCGCTTGCGGACCTTTGGAAGCTATGTTCCTTGCAGTCCTCAAGGTTTCCCTCATCAAGTCTTCAGGCTCGAACACTTTCTGTACCAAACCCATACGCAGCGCTTCCTCAGCACCAATCATATCGGCGGTCATGAGTAAATATAGGGCATTCCCCATCCCGACCAATCGCGACAGGCGCTGTGTCCCGGCATAACCTGGGATAAGCCCCAGATTAACCTCTGGCTGGCCGAATTTTGCCTTGGTACTTGCAATGCGGAAATCGCAACCCATAGCCAACTCTAATCCCCCTCCCAGGGCAAAGCCGTTTATGGCGGCAATAACAGGTATTGGCATCTCCCCGAGACTGCGGAAAGTGTTTTGCCCTAGCCGTGAAAAGCCGCTTCCCTCCTGTGAATCCTTATCAACCATCTCCGCAATATCGGCCCCGGCCACAAAGGCCTTCCCTTCGCCGGTAATTATCATGGCTTTGATGGAGGCATCTCCCAAAACTTCTTTAACCATAGAGTCCATCTCGTGGAAAAACCTGGTGTTCAATGCGTTCATGGCCTCGGGCCTGCTGATGCCGATAACAGCGATATTATCGATTATCTCTTTTTTAAGTATGTTATATTCCATTGTTTTATAATAAAATTAAGGAGTTTCAAATTTAATAAAATACTATTATCACCATCGACTATGTGGAAATAAAAATACAAATAATTATTGCACAAAAGACATCCAACAATGCAATATTACCTTTGCTTATAATACCCTAAAGAAACTGCACCAGGAGTTTAATTGAAATATTTATTAAATTAGATTCTAAAAAAACGAAAAGAACACGAAGAAAATTTGGGGCTGAATTCAAATCAATCCCGAGGTCTCGGGATGGAGATGGAGAACGACTTCCT
>JAJRQZ010000163.1 GCA_024279935.1 Bacteroidota bacterium | reverse complement strand
GTCTTTGTCAAATAAGACTTCTTTGATGTGCCATGGTTCTTGTAAACCTAAGGCTATCGAAAATATTTCTGTTGAATTTTTCATGTTCAAAAATAACAATATTTAAATTCACCCACCTAAATCAACATAGAGCCAATTTTTGTTTGAAAAACACAAAATTTCCGCCAAAACTACTGAGATTTCAAATATATAACCCCACGCTGAAGCATGGGGCTATTGATAATCAACTTGATAAACCTGCTGAGTAGTAACAAAATTTCAGCCGCATCTATATTAAAAATGGACTTTTCTTTTAATTTACTCATAATTAGGTTGTATAGAATTGCAAAAGTAAAATAAATCAAAGGACAAATAGTAGTTTTTTAACAATACGCATGTCATTTACAGCGGATTATCTTGCATAAAAATCACCTACAAAAGTCTGTTCCTGCATGGGAGGCCTAACATAACCCATACTATGTTTTCTTTCGGACAACTCGATTGGCTCCGGGGTCAGGTCCTCATAAGGGATTTTCGACAGTATATGCCTAATGGTGTTCAACCGCGCCTTCTTTTTACTATCGGCATCCACTACGAACCATGGGGATAATTTCGTATCGGTATAGGAGAGCATCTCATCCTTTGCTTTGGAGTACTCAATCCATTTTTCGCGCGATTTCAAGTCCATATCGCTTAATTTCCATCGTTTTGTAGGGTCTTGCAGTCTAGCCTGGAACCTCTTTTCCTGCTCGTCCTCGCTAACCGAGAACCAATACTTCAGGAGTATGATGCCTGAGCGGATGAGCATACGTTCGAAGTTGGGGCAGGAACGCAAGAACTCCCAATATTCATCATCGCTGCAGAACCCCATAACACGCTCTACTCCCGCCCTGTTATACCACGACCTGTCGAATAGCACAATCTCGCCCGCCGAGGGCAGCTGAGAAACATAACGCTGGAAATACCATTGGTTTTTCTCTTTTTCCGTAGGTGTGCCCAAAGCAACCACCCTGGCGATCCTGGGGTTAAGCTTCTCCGTTATGCGCTTTATTACCCCTCCTTTGCCTGCCGCGTCGCGGCCCTCAAAAATAATTACAACCTTCAAGCCTTTTTGTTTAACCCACTCCTGCAGTTTTATCAATTCTACCTGAAGTCGCTCAAGTTCCCCCTCATAAAAAGATTTCTTCAATTCCCCATGTTGGTTATATTTTTCGGATTCCGTCATATTTTATTGATATTTAGTAAATTATAACATCTATTGTATTATGAGCCTTTTAATTATATAGCCTCCGTCGGTTTGCAGGACAAGCATATAAACACCGCTGTTTTTTATACCGCTTACGAGCGGGTAGCTGGAGCCTTCGGTATAATTTCCCTTAAGGAATTTCTCGAACATCAATTTCCCTCTTATATTATAAATCTTAAGATCCAGGTCATTAATATTGCTGTTAAACTTAAGGTTGAAACTACCGGAATTAGGGTTCGGGATTATGGCAAGCGCGTCACTAAGGTCGGCAAATTGTTCAGGAACAGATATCTGACATTCGTTAAAATCGAATATTACAGTAATACTTCCACTGTCAACACATCCTGTATTTGCATGGGTAACAACAACGCTATGAGTTTGGAAGTCGATCCACGTGCCATTTGTGGCAATGGTAATAGTCCTGTTCTCATAATTATCGGTTTTCCAGAAATAAGTGGTTCCAAAAGGATCATCATCGAATCCGGCATCAAGCAAGACCGTATCCCTCACACAAGCTACTATGGTATCCTCGCCGCTTGTTGGATATTGGTCAGGCACCAAATCCACTATTGGCAAAGGATTTACTTTTACAGTGATGCCACCGTCAAATTCATTTCCGAACTGGTCGGTAAGGTGCAGCTTATATGTTGTTGACACCAAAGGGCTTACCGTAAAGCTGCTTTCGCTCGACGTAAAGCCCGGGGGATCGGACGTCCACTCATATTCATAACCGCCACCTCCTCCTGAGGCAATTGCCGTTACCACAGCTGACATACCAAAACAAACATCTCCCGGATCAGCGTAGGGATTGGCACTCAGCACATCTGAAGAAACAATGACGAACATATTGTCTGTTTCACTTTGGCATTGAGTATTATTATCGGTAATCAACAAAGAAAACATGGTTGTTTGCGGCAAGAGTAAAGTTGTTGGATTTGGGATATCGTTTTGTTCCAACCAGCTGGCCGGCTCCCATTGATAAGAATAATCACCGCTTCCTCCCGAGGCAGAACCATTTAAAGATGTAGTAGTTCCCAATTGAATATCGATGTCGTCCCCGGCCTCGGCCAAAGGCTTCGGATTAACACTAACGCTCACATCTGCGGTCAATGTCGTAAAACCATCTGTAACTTCTACATAATAAGTAATATCCTGAGCAGGGAAATCAGAAGGGTTTTGCTGTGTTGACGAAAAACCGGGGGGATCGGAGGTCCAGATATAGGAATAGTTTTCTGAACCACCCTCTGGGCTGGCAAACAAATTAACTATCTCGTCATGGCATATAAGGTCTTTATCAACAGTGGCAATTACTGTTAATGGGCCGCCCACTATGTTCACCCACATAGTATCTTCGCCAACACAGGTAGAAACATTATCGTCCACGCTCAAAGTAAATTCGGTACTTACCGTGAGGTTTACGGTTGTCGGGTTTTCGATATCGGGGTCGTCGAGCAGTTCGGCAGGTTCCCAATGATAGGAATAGTCGCCGGAACCTCCCTCGCCGGAGCCCTGAAGGCTCGCTGTTCCACCATAAGCTATATCAATATCATCGCCGGCAGATGCGGTTGGGGCATCCAACTCGATTACAAAATCAATGGTATCCGGCAGTGCATAATTGTTACAAGGATCTGATATAAAGCTAAATGTCTTGATTATCAGGCTGTAATTGCCGGGTTGATATATCGGGGGCGTGAAATACAAAGTGTAGTTTCTTTCGTTGGCCCCGCCAATGTCACAGTTCTCGCCATAGATACTATCGATAACATAAGGCCCCCCTGGGCCTTCGAGCAAGAAATCGCTTGCTTGTACAGAGCTGCATTTTACGGTTTCGTTGAAATAAGTGTTCAGCTCATTGGTTCCGCAGGCAGTAATTTCCTCATTGCCTACATGGTCGATAAAAGGTCTTAAATCGTCGAATATCACTGCCGTGGAATTTGAGAAATCCAAGGTATAACCACCGGGTGTTTGGGTCCAGTCGCTTACTACAAGCACATAAGACTCTCCTTCGAACACAGGGAGGTTGACATTCCATTTATTGGTTTTTCCAGCGCCATTGCAATCAATAACTCCACCATTTATGGAACTTATGCCCGTAGCACCCTGATACCCTACATCACCGGCAGCATTGCAGCTAACCATCATCTGAATGGGGTTGTTGTAAATATCCTCACAACTATAATCCGACAAGTTAAAAACAGCCCAGTCATAGTCATCGGTGGAGGTAGTAGGAGTTATTATAAGCATCAGGTCACCCGACTCAATAACAGTCCATTGATACCATCGCGTATTTTTTTCGCCATCCATACAATGGTTTGGGCAACTTTGGTTTTCAGGAATCTCATAAGGATAATTGCCTTCGCCGGAAGCCGTAGAGTCTTCAACATAAATATAATCGCATACTTGAATTGCCCCTAAACAATCCTGGGTTGTTGGCACTTGTGCTTCGGCATTATTAGAAAAGAACATGATAAAGGACAACATCAGTCCCACGAATCGATAAACAAACTTCATTATATTTACTTAATTTATAAATAATCCCGAGCAAATTTAGGTTTTTATGAGGCAATATTCAAATTTATGAAACAATAATGACTAAAAATCTATCTTTGCACAATAATAATAAGATGTAATGACTGGCTTAAAAAAAATCTCCTTATCAATAGTTTTAATCATAATTTTCAGCCTAAATACTAATTCTCAACAATATAGTATTAACGGAACGGTCTCACAGCTAGGTAATTCAACGGTTTACTTGGCAAAAATCATCGGGCAGGCAACAAAAGTAATAGATACTGCAAGCTGCAACGAAGCGGGGTCGTTTAAATTTATCCTCGACGAAAATGCCGCAATTGGCATGTATTCGATAATCACCGGAGGCCAGCAAAATATCGAACTACTTTATAATCACGAAGATATACGATTTATCTCGAGCGGAAACACTACCGACGACAATGTACAGATAATTGAATCGGTTGAAAACTTAATTTGGTATGATTACCTCTATACAAAAGGCTTCAACCAATATAAGATGGAGGTTATCGAACAGTTGATGATGAGTTATCCCCCCGGCGACGATTATTATAGATATACAGAAGCTTATTATCAAAAACTTCAACAAACAATTAGCGACAGATGTGCGGAACTGATAGGCAACAATCCCAATACCTTGGCTGCCAGATATATAAATGTTGACAAGCCCGTTTTTGCCCCTTATGGGATGAGCGAGAGCGAAAAGCAGGCCTATTTGATCCATCACCATTTCGACAATACGGATTTCAGCGACACCCTGCTTTTAAGAAGCAATATCTTAACATCAAAGATAATCAAATACCTATCGCTGTACCAGAATCCGGGCGACAGCAAGGAAGAGCTGGAAGACAATTTGATAGTTGCCGTTGATTCTATCCTGGACAAGGCGATTGTTGAACAAAAAGTTTATGAGTCGGTTGTTGATTTTCTCCTAAACGGCTTCGAGGCAATTGGTTTCGATAAAGGCCTTGAACATCTCGCCGAACAGAACCAGTTATCGGAATTATGCGTCAACACTGATCGCAAGGAAGACCTGGAACAGAAAATGGAGATGATAAAAAAACTTGCCATCGGAAAAACAGCGCCTGACTTTTCGGTAAAGGATGTTGACGGCAGGATAGTGGAACTAAAAAACATAGAGGCCGAAACTACGATCTTGGTTTTTTGGGCTTCGTGGTGCCCGCACTGTACCGAGATACTACCGGTACTCAAGGAATACTACGATAAGGAAAACACTGACAAACTACAGCTTATTGCAATTTCAATAGATGAAAGCGAAGAAGACTTTAAAAATGCCGTCAAGTCGCATTCTTATGACTGGATCAACATAGCGGAACTAAAAGGTTGGGATGGCCCTACCGTCCTGGAATATGGCGTTCATGCCACACCAACCATATTCATACTCGATAAAGACAAAAAGATAGTCGCAAAACCGACAAATAAAGACAGCCTTCGCAAGGCCATGGAAAACCTTTGACAAACAAAGCACGAGCAATTTGATGTTTCAGGGCCTTAATAGAGTTTCCCCCTTTTAAAAAGGTAGGGGAGCAAAATACTGTCGAATCCCTGGTTTATGTCGGCCTCGATATAGTCGATGCCGTATTTGCCGCATTTTATTTTCAGCTCATCCCTGAATCCCGAGCTGTTCTCCAGAAATTTTTCCCTTATGTCGATTGGGTTCAGCTTTATTTGTTCCCCTGTTTCCAGGTCAATAAATTTATGAGGGCGATTATCAAGCAGCAATTCTTCCTCCAGTTTTTTATCGTAAACATGAAAGAAGATCAACTCGTGTTTATAATGCCTGAAATGCTGAAGCGAGGAGAATACCTCGTCGATATCATCGCCGGAATCCATAAGGTCGCTAAATATTATCACCAGGGAACGCTTATGAATTATCTCCGCAAGGAGGTGTAGCGATTTGCTGACGTTGGTTTTTTTATTCGAACCAGGCTTACCTTCAGATAGCACAGTGTCCAATAGCGAATACAGATGTTTTTGATGCAGCGAGCTAGATTTCTCATCTGTATGATTATCAATAACTTCGCCAAAGGTGCTCAAGCCTACGGCATCTCTTTGTTTTTTCATCAGGTTGATAAGTGCGGCTGCGGCATAAACAGAAAAACTAATCTTGCTAAGATTGTCGATTCCTTGCTTTTCCCTCAGCGGAAAGTACATAGACGAGGAATTGTCGATGATGATCCTGCATCGGAGATTAGTTTCCTCCTCGAATCGTTTAACAAACATCTTATCTGTCCGGCCGTAGAGCTTCCAATCGATAAAACGCGTTGTTTCGCCGGGGTTATAAAGCCTGTGCTCGGCAAATTCGACGGAAAAACCGTGAAAAGGGCTTTTGTGCAAGCCTGTAATAAAACCTTCGACTACCTGGCGGGCGAGGAACTCCAGCGACTGGAACTTTTCGATTTTTCCTATTTCAATTTTTTCCGGCATCAAACAGAGACAGATATAAAGTTACGATTCAAAAAAAGGCTGCCCGAATTAAGTTTTGGACAGCCTTTAACTAAAGCGTGCATATAATTATAATAATGCTTCAAGTTTTTCGACAAGTTTTTGTTTCGGTACGGCACCAACTTGCTTATCCACAACTTCACCATTCTTAAAGAACAATATCGTAGGGATGTTCCTAATACCGTAATTCCTGGCTGTTTCAGGATTATGATCTACATCAACCTTACCCACAAAAGCCTGGTCGGCATACTCAGATCCTATTTCTTCTACAATAGGGCCGACCATACGACACGGGCCACACCAAACTGCCCAAAAGTCAACAATAACAGGTTTGTCGGATTTTAATACCAGCGATTCAAAAGTCGCATCTGTGATTTCAATAGCCATTATAATAATTTTAATATTTAAGTGGGCAAATATAAACAAGAAAAAAAGGCAAGCTTAATTTTTTCTCTTTTTTTTTAAGATGGTGAAATTTGCCGTCTATTTTAATTTGCCTACTAAACAAGGGCTTGAATATGGTGAGTGCCGCACTTTGTTCAATAATTTTCCCTGGTTCAACTAATGCTCCAATTTACTAAATCTTTTATAAGCACCATTATGGCAAATTATTCATTAATTGTTAGTTCATTGTCAGTTCGCAGTTCCCCATTGAATATATATTTGAAATTCTCGATATGCTTATCACACCCTACCCTATCATAGGCGACTTTTGAAATTGTATCGGAATAGCCAGTGTTTTCAACATAAATCAAATAATTAAGGGGGTTGTCGCCAAACTCAATAATTGCCGAAAAGGAATTTGATGAGTTTAACTCCCCCAAAGAGATCGTATCAGTCAAAGAAGTATTTGTATTAGTTTCTTGAGTCCGTATTGCTTTTAAATAACTTGTGGTCGAAATGTCAGGATATGATACTTTAATGGTTGCAACCTCATAAGGCCCCTTACAACATGAACTAATAAAGAGTACAATAATAATTGTTGATAAAATAATTCGTTTCATAATTTCTAGTTTTAATATTTAAG
>JAJRQZ010000162.1 GCA_024279935.1 Bacteroidota bacterium | reverse complement strand
TTATAATATTGGCAGATTAATCAAACACTTAAAAAAGATTGGCAAATATAAGAATACACTATTCGTGTTTATGTCGGATAATGGTGCAGCGCACAGGGACTTCCTGCATGACGAAAGGTATTCTAGTCTTAAAGGGTATTATAACGATGACTATGATAATATGGGAAATGCCGACTCTTATATTTCCTATGGCCCTCAATGGGCTGAGGCCGGATCGTCGCCATTCAGGTATTTCAAGGATTATGCAACAGAAGGCGGTATCAATACTACAATGATAGTCAGTGGTCCACAAGTAAAGAGGAAGAACAAAATACACCATGGTTTTACAAGTTTGCTTGATCTTGCACCAACTTTTTATGAAGTGGCCGATGTTACTTATCCTGAGTCATACAAAGGGCATAAAGTTTATCCGCTCAGGGGAAGTTCCCTCATTCCTTTTGTGTCGGGGGAAACTGATTCAATTCATCCATCAGATTACATATTTGCTGTTGAGCATTACGGGAATGCTATGCTCAGAAAAGGGGACTGGAAGATTACAAATTACACAAGGCCCTTCGACATAAACAATTTTGCGCTTTTCGACCTTTCAAGCGATATTGGTGAGCAAATCGACCTAAAGGAATCCGAAGCCGAAAAGTATAAAGAACTGTTAGGCTTATGGAAGAAATTCTCAGAGGAAGTAAAAATACAGCTGCCCACTCCTACCGAGGAATAGCACATACACGAAAATGCCCGGGAAAACTTCAAAGCATTCCAGTTATCGGGCACAGGGCCACAAACACAACAAACCCCGTGGTTTCCCACAGGGTTTAATATTATGAAAACATTATATACTACTAATTGTTTTTTTTAATTATCAGGCACATATATATTCCCGCTGTTTCTGTAGCCTGAAAGATCTTTATACCAGTCGGCATAATTGGCACCGCCACTTTCGGCCCATTCCCTGAAATGATTATATGCACTTATAACTTCCACTTGTTCAACAGGATAATCAAAGCTTTCAGGAATATCCAATGCCCATGGAAGGTTTGTTGCTGTTTGATAATATTTTCCGCTGGCCGGGTCTGTATCGTCGGCCCACTGACCAAACAAGCCTGTATCGGCAAGGTCGGTAGCCTGCTGCCCGGGCAGGTGCACCTCGGTTCCGCGCGATTTTGCAAGGTCGGCAACTATGAACGGATTATAAGGTGCTGTGCCCGTGGTAGATACCGAAACCGGATTCTGGTATAGAACATGGACAGTATTTGTATCCGGATCAACATAAGGAATCCCCAGCTGGGTATTTATAAAAGTACTTCCGGAAGAGCCAATCATATCGAACGAATCGTCGAACAAAAAGATTACGGTATTGGTTTGGCCTTGTTCGGTTCCGTTGGCATTTAAATCAACATCGCCATGAAGCATGCTACTACCTGTAACAGAGGCAACATTGGAAGGATCACCACCAAGCGAGAACGCAAAACCATTGTGCAAGCTTGCACCAACCGCCCTGACAGAGTTTTCAACAAAAAACTCCACTAATTTATTTGAGGAACTTAAAACGGACTTGAACTGATAATCCAAAACCAGGTCATTAAAATCATAGTCGCCCGTGCCTGGCCATAAATCCTCATAAACGAGAGTGCCCCAATCGTCCTCGTTCGGATAGTAAACATCGAATGCCCTGGACGCATCATCCGGGTAATCGTCAAGTTCATCGTCAACACCATCGTTGTCGCTGTCAACAACCGTACCTGTAACAACTATATTGTCAACATAAACAGATGCTGCTGCTGTATAATCATTTGTCCAGACCAATATTTTCACCTTGTCGGTACCCGAAGGCATGGTAGCTGCCACCTGCTTGTTTGTCCATGTTGCCGTAGGGCGATAATAACGTACGTTATAATAAGCCAGGGCATGATTGCTTGAATTTACAGGGATAATGTATAACCAGGAATAAAGCCTGTTATTGGATCCAACTGATTTAATGTCGGCCGAAAAAGTAATTACATCACCGGGCTCGGCATCAATCATCTGGGCTACCCCCCCATAATAAGACTGGCTTCCGCTCTCTGTCCAGGGTGTTCTCACAAGCCCGTTACCGCCATCATTATACCATTCCATACTTCCACTATATTGGGTAAAGTACCACTTGCTGTCAACAGGGTGCAAACTTGACCAATACAGCATGGTTCCAAAACTATTTGTTTCAAAATCACCGTTTCCGACCGCATTTGATTCCACGGATGCGAAACCTCTGCCCTCAAACTGCGTAAGTGAAGCAGGGGCAGACTTTCCACCGGGATCGGTCGTATCAGGGATATTGTATCCGTAATCATCGCCAAAGTCGATAATTACGCCGTCTTCCTTAAAGGAAACAGACTGAACCTCAACCAATGCGCTTCCGGCGATGCTTTTAACATACACCTCCGTCAAAGCAGTAGGAATTCTAATTGTGCCGCTAAATTCGCCCTTGGTATCGAAACTACCGGAAGTAATCAACGAACCACCTTCCGAGGGTTTGGCTGTATAAACGTCGAAACGGCTTCTCATTCCCGAAAAATCAAGGCTTTGAGGCATCTTGATGTCCAAACTAACTTCTCTGGTTGTTTTAAAAGTAAATCCTTCAGGAACCTGCATGTCTTCAAATGTAGGATCGCTTGGTGTTGGTGCAGTAGTCTTTTTGCAGGAAACCATAATGGTCGAGATTAATCCTGCCATCATTAAAATTAGTAATTTTGTTTTCATGATTTTAAGTATTTATGTTTTCATTTTACATTTGACAATTAGCGTGCCTTTTTAGCGGAAATATGCTATTTGTTGATTTGCAGTTATTTGCACATTTCTTAAATTGATTAATATTTCCAAAAATAGGAAATTAATCTATTATTGAAACAAATATAGAAACTTTTATCGATAGGTTCAACGAAAAAAACTGATTTAGGTTTCGTTTCGGCTTGCACTATTTTTGCTCTTTCTTTTTCCTTCCGTTTTTCTTCAATGCCTCGTTCAGCAAATACTCAATTTGCCCGTTCACCGAACGGAATTCGTCTTGTGCCCATTTTTCCAATGCCTCCATCATCTCCGGTTGCACCCTCAGCACGAATGCTTTTTTCTTTGCCATAATTCAATCATCTCAACTTGGTTGCAAAACCATCAGGTCGGGCAGCAGTTTTTTCATTGCTCTTTTCATCGCCTCGGCACGTTGTGTACCGATCAATAATTTGTTGCCGTTTATCATCCTTAACTGCAGACCGATATTCCCCCTGACATTTATGGCGTTGTTAACCTTATTGCGCCTCTTGTTCCAGTGCCTTCGCTTTCTTGACGGCTTAACGCCCCATCCTCCATATTCTATTATCGGCCTGTATTTTCTCACTTCCCATGATTTAATATTCTCCTTTCTGATTAATACTTCCTTTCTGACCAAAGGCTTAAAACTATATTTTATCCCATTTCCGTTAATCTCCACAATTAAGTTGGATGCTAACAGCAAATAACCGAAAACAACCAAAACAAGCGGAACAAATATCGATGAAATTATCAGGCCATTCTCATCGGTATGCCCATCTATAAAAGTACCTTTTACAACAAAATGGTTTATAACAGCATAAATCAAAACAGATAATATGCTTAAATAGATCAACCCCACTATGAGAAATAACGGGATTGACCTAAATTTTTGAACTTCCTTAAAATAAACCTTTTCCACCTTTATCAATATATAGACCCTGTATTTACTATGGGGCTGACATCCTTGTCGGAGGTAAGCACTACCATTAAATTACTTACCATGCTTGCTTTTTTCTCTTCGTCCAGTTCAATAATTTGCTTTTTCGCTAATGATTCCAAAGCCATTTCCACCATACCTACGGCGCCTTCAACAATTTTCGTACGGGCAGCAACTATCGCGGTAGCCTGTTGACGCTTCAGCATAGCACCTGCAATCTCTTGAGCATAAGCAATATAGTTGATCCTGGCCTCGATTACTTCGATACCTGCTATTTGAAGGCGCTCCGATATTTCTTTCTCCAGCACTTCATTAACTTCCTCTCCCCCGCTTCTGAGGGTCAGCTCGGCCTCTTCAATCTCAAAATTATCATAAGGATAATGACCCGCCAATTTTCTAATCGCTGCTTCGCTCTGTATATCGACAAAGTGAACATAATCATCGACTTCGAAGGCCGACTTATAAGTTTCTTTTACTTTCCATACCAATACAACACCTATCATGACAGGGTTACCAATTTTATCGTTAACTTTAATTGGCTCACTATCAAGGTTCCGCGCACGCAATGAAATCTTTTTCCTTATAAATAAGGGGTTCACCCACCAAAAACCGTTTTTCCTGATGGTTCCTTTATAATCCCCAAATAAAATAAGCACGCTTGATTCATTCGGGTTTACGACAACAAATCCAATTATCCCCACAAGACCTAAAACAAGTACGGGAATACTTAACAACATCTTCATAAAGATGATTGCAAAAACAGGGGCGATAATCATCCTTAAAATGATTAAAAGTGCCACGTAGCCAGACAAAGGCGAATATTTGATTTCTTTATTCATAGTTATAATTTTTGATATTATTTTGATATTACAATAATATAACTTTTTTGTTTATTTGTCAAGTTTTTCACGGTTTTTTTTTCCACTTTCATTTGTAAAGGATTTCTCTTTACATTTGCACCCTTGATAAATTGACCAAAATGAACAGAAATTCGATAATAGGTTTTATATTAATTGGAGCCATAATGATTGGCTATACGCTTTGGATGACGCCCTCGGCTGAGGAAATGGCACAAAAGCAACACATTGCCGATTCTATTAGAAGAGTAGATGAGGCGAGGCAAATTGAACTGGCCAAAGCGAACGAGGCAAAAGTTGAAGCCGAGCTGAAAAAAACCGAGGAATTAGCCGACAATACTGTAAACAAGGCAGATAACAAATCAAACGACTATAAAAACCTGAACGATAAGTTCGACGTCTTCGCAAACTCAGCAAATGGCGAAGACAAATCCATTATCCTGGAGAACGATGTTATTAAAATGGAAATCACCCGAAAAGGCGGACATATCATAAATGTTGAGCTAAAGGACTTTCAGACCCATGATTCGATGCCCCTTTTATTGTTCAATCCGCAAACTTCAAAATTCGGTTTTTCGTTTTTCTCCAACAACAGGATAATCAATACAAATGATTTTTACTTCCAGCCCTCGTTAAAGGAAAACCACATCAAGGTCGGCAACAACGACAGCCTGTCATTCAGCATGCGGCTTTATACGGACCAGGGCGAAGGGGACTTCAACAACAATCAATATATCGAGTATGTTTATTCGCTTAAAGCTGATGAATATATGCTCGACTTTGACGTTAACCTGGTCAATATGGGTTCGGTTATTAAAGCGAACTCCGTTGGCCTCAACTGGTATGTCGATCTGCGCCAGCAGGAAAAGAGCATCGACCGCTTCAACGGATCGACGCTCTATTATAAGTTTTTTAACGATGATGTAGATTATTTGTCGGAAACAAAAGACGAGGAAGAAAGTATAAGCACCAAGCTAAAATGGGTATCTTTCAAACAGAGGTTCTTTAGTTCGTCATTGATTGCCAAGAATGGTTTTGATAACGGACTGCTAAAAGTAAGCACTCAGGAAAATTCAGATATCGACAGATATTTAAAATCCATGAACGTTGAGCTTGGCGTTCCGGTAAACCTACTAGGAACAACCAATTTCCCCATGCAGTTTTATTTTGGCCCTAACGATTTCTATAAATTGAAATCTTATGATCTGGACTTGGAGCGCCAGATTCCGATTGGTTGGAGCTTCTTCATCCTGGCCTGGGTGAACCAATATGCCGTGCTACCTGTATTTGAATGGCTTGGAGGTTATGGGTGGAACTACGGGATCGTCATTCTTGTATTGACATTATTGCTGAAGCTTGTTCTTTTCCCAATCGCATATAAAACATATATGTCGTCGGCAAAGATGAGGGTCTTAAAACCTGAGGTTGACGAGCTTTCGAAAAAGTACCCTAAGAAGGAAGATTCCATGAAAAAACAGCAGGCAGTTATGGCATTATACCGAAGTGCCGGGGCAAACCCTGCCGCCGGCTGTGTGCCGATGCTGCTGCAGATGCCCATTTTAATTGCAATGTTCCGCTTTTTCCCTGCCAGCATCGAGCTTAGGCAACAATCCTTCCTTTGGGCAACCGACCTCTCAAGCTACGATTCTATCTTAGACCTGCCGTGGAATATACCGTATTATGGCGATCACGTCAGCCTCTTCACCTTGTTGATGACGGTATCAACACTTATGTACACCTATTTGAACAACCAGATGATGGGGGCACAAAGCCAGCAGATGCCAGGCATGAAAACAATGATGTACCTCATGCCCGTTTTGTTCCTCGGCCTGTTCAACAACTATGCGGCAGGATTGAGCTATTATTATTTCCTTGCCAACATCATCACTTTCACGCAAATGTTCGTTTTCCGTTATTTCATAAACGAGGACAAACTGAGAGCCCAGATTGAGGTTAATAAAAAGAAACCGAAGAAAAAGAAGTCGGGGTTCCAAAAACGACTGGAAGAAGCCGCTAAGCAAAAAGGAATCAATAAGAAACGTTAATTACCAGGCAGAATGATCACAAAGTATTCTAAAATACTAGTCATCAGCATTATCATGCTCAATACCGCTATTGTTAATTCTCAAACAGTATATGTTTTCGATGAGCAAACCGGAAAACCCATAAGTAATGTCTTCGTTTACAGCAACAACCAAAAAACAACCACTATAACAAACAGCTCAGGCATTGCGGACCTAAGCGAGTTCTCGGAAGAGGAGAAAATCATCTTTCAACACACCAGTTATTATCTACTTGCGACCAACAAGCACAAACTGGGGCGGCAGAAATTCCGCTTGGGCATGAACGAAAATTTTGTCAAGCTGAGCGAAGTTGTCGTCTCTGCCAGCAAGTGGGAAGAAAACACATCGGAGATACCGAACAAGATAGCGATCATCAAAAAAAAGGACATTATTTTCGGCAATCCGCAAACTTCCGCCGATATGCTCGGCAACAGCGGTGAGGTATATGTCCAAAAAAGTCAGCTGGGTGGTGGCAGCCCCATGTTGAGGGGCTTTGCCGCAAATTCTATCTTATTGATTGTTGACGGCGTCAGGATGAACAATGCGATATACAGGAGCGGCAACCTTCAGAACGTACTGCAGGCCGATGTAAACAGCCTGGAAAGCACCGAAGTGATTTTTGGCCCCGGAACGAACATCTATGGTAGCGACGCACTTGGCGGAGTGATCGATTTCCACCTAATCAGCCCTGAGTTCTCAAGCTCGGGAAAATGGCATACGAAAGGCAATGCCTTGGCAAGGTTCTCCACGGCCAATTTTGAAAGGACTCTACATGCCGACATAAACTCTGCCAACGACAAATGGGCTTTTGTAGCATCCTTCTCCCTTAGCTCCTTCGATGATTTATTAATGGGGAAAAACGGCAACGAATATCTTCAGCGAAACGAATATGTGAAAAGGGTTGACGGTAATGATTCCGTTTTTAAGAACGACAAGCCTGATCTACAGAAATTCTCGGGTTATAAGCAGTTGAACTTTACCACTAAGCTCAGCAACAGGTTCAGCAAGAGCATTAACTGGACCTATAGCCTTTATTTGTCGAAAACTTCCGACGTGCCGCGCTACGACAGGTTGTTGCAGGAGAAAAACGGCAAACCGAAATATGCCCAGTGGTTTTATTCCCCTCAACAGTGGCTTATGAATAGCTTGAGGCTCGATTTCCACAATGCGACAAAAGCATTCGACCAGGCTGAAATTATTATTGCCTTCCAAAATGTAAAAGAAGGCAGGAACGACAGGAAGCTGAACAAGGATTGGCTTAGGGAAAGAACAGAATCGGTAAACATACTGTCGGCCAATGCCGATTTTGACAAACAAATAAACGCATCCAATATTATATTTTACGGCCTGGAGTTTATCTATAACGATGTGGTTTCCGAAGGTTTGCAGCGGAACATAGTTAGCGGGGAACAGGAAACCGTTGCCAGCCGCTATCCTGACAGAGGCAACAAATACTATCATTCAGGAGTTTACGCAAGTTATAAAAAGAACTTCCTTAAAACCCCTGCCACATTCCAGGCAGGAATCAGATATTCGTTTGTTAGTTTAAAATCCACTTTCAACGACACTTCATTCTACAAACTGCCATATAGTGGGATAAGCTTAAACAATGCCGCATTTACGGCCAGCTCGGGAATTGTTTACCGCCCCGGGCAATGGCAGCTGAGCCTTAACCTATCATCGGGCTTCAGGGCGCCGAACCTTGATGATGTTGCCAAGGTCTTTGATTCGGAACCAGGTAATGTCGTTGTTCCTAACGAGGGCTTAAAGCCGGAATACCTTTATAATTCCGAAATAAGCATCCATCGCAGTTTCAGCACAAAAGCCTCGATACGGCTTACCGGGTTTTATTCACACTTGAAAAATGCCATGGTCCGGCGCGACTACACTTTAAACGGTGCCGACTCGATTATGTACGATGGTGAAATGAGCAAAGTTCAGGCAGTTGTAAATGCCTCTTATGCAAATATTTACGGAGGCAGCGCCCTAATCAAGCTTCAATTGGCAAAATATCTCAGGTTGAACACCACAGTCTCATACATCAAAGGAGTTGATGATGCCGGCGAAGCCTTGCGCCACGCACCTCCCCTTTATGGTAGTACTTCATTAAGCTACGAACAAAGCCAACTGAAGCTTGAAATGAGCGCAGCCTATAACGCCGCGGTTACATATAAGAATCTTGCGCCTTCCGAAAGGGACAAAGCCTATATGTATGCCACCGACGAAAACGGAGACCCCTGGTCCCCATCATGGTGGACTTTGAACTTGAGGTCTTCATTTGCCTTCAGCGAAAGGTTTATTGCCAATATCGCAATCGAAAACATCCTGAACCAAAGATATCGGCCATATTCATCGGGCATAGCCCAGTCGGGCAGGAATTTTATTCTATCGGTGAGCTATAGTTTTTAACAATTTGTCTTGTTTGTAAACATAAAATAATTATTTTTGCGCCCTCAAAAGGCGAGGTAGCTCAGTTGGTTAGAGCGTCGGATTCATAACCCGGAGGTCCCGAGTTCAATTCTCGGTCTCGCTACAGGCAAAACCCCTTAATTGATTGATAATTAAGGGGTTTTATTGTTTTATCACTGTTTTTTGCGATGAAATCCAATATACTGATTATAATAATTGTACTTTTAGGTTCGGCTTTATTGGGCCAAGGGGAAAATTCGTTTGCCAATGACAGGCATAGGTTCGGGAATCATGAAAAACTGGATTTTGAGGTTTATTATAATTATGGGCTAATTTATACCAAGGTGGGCAATCTTGTTTTAAAAGCCGACAGCATTAACAAAAACAACAGGCAGCTTTATCATTTCCAATCTATTAGCTCAAGCTATACTATCTGGGACAAACTTTATCACGTAAAAAGCAGCTATGACGTAATTTCCGATTTCAAGGACCTAAAACCAATTCATTATGAGCAACAAACCGAGTTTGGCAAAAGTTTCGTCGATTACAGATACTCATTTGATACCGACTCCGTAATAATCGACTATACGGGCCCTGACACTTCATATAGCTTCACAAAAGCAAATACCACTAAGGTTTTCGATGCGCTTTCAGCCTTATATCTTGCCAGGGATTATAATTTTATGTCGCTGCAAAAAGGTGATAGTTTAAGTTTCGACATCTTGCATTCCGATCAATTTTTTTCCCAGAAGATATATTACGAAGGCAGGGAAAACCTCATCGATAAAAACAATGAGGTCCACAAATGCTATCTCTTTTCGGCATATATCAAGAACAATGCAATAATAAGCGACTCCGACAAGGCCTATGTATGGGTCAGTACCGACAACAACAGGATTCCGTTAAAGATAAGCGTTAAAATACCGATTGGCAGGATTGACATAATCTACTTAAGCAACAATACATTCATCAGCAGCATTAATTAGATTGGCCGCCGGCAAAACATCGAAAAAAAAATAACTTTGCAAAAATTTTAGACCATGGCTTTAGTAAACGCTTTTGAAAAAGAAGGAAATTTTCTTTTCCGCCATAGAGGCGAAATACCACTAGTATTGTTTATTGCCGCCATACCTGTAATTTATTTTACCGACTATGGGTATATGAGTAAGGAATGGACTACCTTTATTAGCGTTTTTTCTTTTGCATTAAGTTTTACAGGCCTTATTTACAGGTCAATAGCAATAGCAACCACCCCTAAGGGCACCAGTGGCCGCAACACTAAGGAAGGCCAGGTAGCAGAGAGCCTCAATACAAGTGGAATATATTCGACCGTTAGGCACCCTCTTTACGTGGGCAATTATTTTATGTGGATAGGGATAGTGTTGTTCACCTTCAATTGGGCATTCGTGATTATTGTTACTCTGGCTTTCTGGCTTTATTACGAAAGGATAATGTTTGCGGAAGAGAGGTTCCTGGAAAGAAAATTCGGCGGCAGTTATATGAACTGGGCAAATAAAACACCGGCATTCATCCCCTCATATAAAAACTATATAAAAAATGTCGTACCTTTTTCTTTCGTCAGTGTTTTACGAAGGGAATACTCAGGACTTCTGGCAACGGTAACAAGTTTTGTTTTTATTGATGATCTAAGAAGATATTTTACCGAAGGATCTTTCCACGCACAAACAACAGGGCATTATATTCTTCTGGGCACTGCCATCATAGCCTTGACCCTAAGAAGCTTAAAGCACTATACAGGCCTTTTAAAAGAAGAAGGACGTTCTTGAGATGATAAAAAACCCCATTGTTCATATTACGGCTGCGACATCCATGTTCTTTTGGGGCTTCACCTATATATGGTCAAAACTGGTTTTTGAGACTTATACTCCCTTAACTACCATAACGATACGTTTATTCTTATCTTTCATAGCGCTTTTTGCATATCTGTTTGTAACAAACCAGTTCGAGAAAATAAAAAAGGAGCATCGGAAACTTTTACTGCTAAGCTCGATTTTCAACCCGTTCCTTTACTTTCTGGGCGAATATTACGGTCTCGACAGGGTATCGGCAAGTCTCAGTGCTGTTATTATTTCCACAATACCTATTTTTACGCCATTTGCCGCCAGGCAGTTTTTCAACGAGAAACTCAGCTTACTGAATGTTTTAGGTTTAATTGTATCATTTGGGGGTGTTCTTATGCTGATATTTAAAGAAGACCTAAGCTTAAACGCCTCGCCACCAGGACTCTTGCTACTGTTTCTTGCCGTGTTCTCAGCAGTTGTTTATTCTGTGATGGTCAAAAAGCTTACTGATCATTATTCACCGATGACAATAATAGCAAATCAGAACCTAATAGGAGCTTTACTGTTCCTGCCTCTTTTTTTAACAATTGATTTCGAGGCGTTTATAACCATAATACCTGATACCATCACAGTACTTTCCCTATTTATGCTGGCCATATTCGGATCTTCGGTTTGCTATGTGCTTTATGCTTTTGTTATAAAGAACCTTGACCTCAGCAAGGCCAATATTTACGCTAACCTAATACCGATTTTTGCTGGTATCAGTTCATATTTTTTCCTGGATGAAAAATTCAACTTATTAAAGATTATCGGAATGCTGACGGTAATATCCGGGATCATCCTCTCTCAGATAAAGATCAAAAGCAAGGTTTAGCCCAAATCCCCTCCCTCCATAAACTTTTATTGCATAACTTTGTTTTCGTGATTAAAATTATCCGTCAATAAGTTTATTTATGAAGAAAAAAGACATGAAGAAAATACTTGTATTAGGATGCGGTCTTGTGGGTGGGCCGATTGCCCTGGACTTGAGCGCCGACAATAATTTTGAAGTGAGCATCGCCGACATCGACGGCGAAAAATTACAAAACATAAGAACCAAGGATATCAAAACCATAAAGGCCGACTTAAGCTCGCAAGAAACAGTAATAGGCTTAGTGCATGATTTTGATTATGCGGTAAATGCAACACCCGGCTTTATGGGCTTCAACAGCCTAAAATCGTGTATCTTAAGCGGTACCGACACTATCGATATTGCTTTTTACCCCGAAAACCCGGCCGATTTAAACCAGCTGGCAACGGATAAAAACGTCAGGGTAATATGTGATATCGGTGTTGCCCCCGGTATGAGCAACTTGCTGAGCGGATATGCGGCCTCAAAACTCGACTCCATTGAAAGCCTAAAAATTTTTGTCGGTGGCTTGCCAAAGGTCAGAACTCAACCATGGGAATACAAGGCCGTGTTCTCACCGACAGACGTGATAGAGGAATACACCCGTACTGCAAGAGTTATAGAGAACAATGAAGTAGTCGGGAAAGAGCCCCTTACTGAAATCGAACATCTCGAATTCGACAATATCGGAACTCTGGAGGCTTTTAACAGCGATGGTTTGCGTTCGCTCTTATGGTCGATAAAGGCAAAAAACATGTACGAAAAAACTTTGCGCTATCCCGGTTATGCCGCTAAGATAAAACTGCTTTCGGAAAACGGGTTCTTCGATACGAAGAAAACAGATTTTAACAACACAAGCCTCTCCCCTCTCGAAATGACCAGCAGGATTCTTTTTGATCAATGGAAATTAAAGAAAAACGAAATTGATCTCACAGTGATGAGAATTATTGCCGAAGGAGTAAAAGATGGCAAAAAATTACGCCATAGTTTCGAGCTATACGACGAGTTGGACAAGGAAACGGGCATACACTCCATGGCAAGGACAACGGGCTATACGGCCTCGGTGGCATTACGAATGATCGACCGAGGGCTATACACCAAAGCAGGCATTTGCTTCCCCGAACACCTTGGCAGCAATAAACATATCGTGGATTTTATGCTGAACGGCTTAAAGGACAGGAACATCACATACTCACTAAAAACAGAAGAAGCGGGAAATTTTTAATTTCGAGGAAAATTTATCTTTACCAATATTATTTATCTCGACAAATAAAAAAAATCAAGTCTGTTTATGAGCGAAAAGGCTAAAAAGTTTGGTGCAATAGCAGGGGTGTTCACTCCTTCCATATTAACCATCCTGGGAGTGATCATGTATTTGCGCCTGGGCTGGGTTACCGGCGTGGCAGGGCTTTGGGGCACATTGGCCATAATAGTGCTTGCCCATGTCATTTCAATTACCACAGGTCTTAGCATTTCATCCATCGCAACCGACAAAAAAATAAAGGCCGGTGGCATTTACTATATTTTGTCGCGCTCGCTCGGACTGCCCATGGGCGGATCTATCGGGATCACGCTATTTATCGGTACTGCCCTTTCTATCTCATTGTATGTCGTTGGTTTTACCGAAAACTTTTTATCGCTGGATTATATTCAACAGATCATCGGAATCACTGAGATAAGTTCTGATAATATCCGGATACTGGGCTCGCTTGTTCTTGTTTTATTGGTAATAATTGCTTTTATAAGTACTGATATCGCCATTAAGTCACAATTTATCATACTTGCCGCAATTGCATTGTCAATCATTTCTGTAGTTGTTGGTTTGTTTATTAACCACCCTACAACAGAAACACAGGAAGTGGTCAGGCCTTTTCACAATTTTACTTTTGAACAGGTATTTGCGATATTCTTTCCCGCCGTAACGGGATTTACGGCCGGGGTAGCCATGTCGGGCGATTTAAAAAATCCCGTCAAGGATATCCCAAGAGGAACATTGCTTAGTATCGGTGTCGGTCTTGCTGTTTATATCAGTCTTGCAGTTTTGTTTTACTTTTTTGTGGATCAGTCATTATTAGTTAATAACTATAACTTTTTATTGACAATAGCCTGGATACCTGCTTTGTTGATAGCCGGAATCTGGGGTGCTACGCTATCGTCTGCCCTGGGCGGGATTTTAGGCGGGCCCAGGATTATTCAGGCGGTGGCCCAGGACAAAATCGTCCCGAAAATACTGGGAAGAGGATATGGCATAAACAACGAGCCGCGCAACGCATTGATATTCACCTTTTTATTATCTGAAATCGGTATCCTTATCGGGGACTTGAACATTATAGCAAGTATCGTAAGTATGTTTTATTTAACAGCCTATGGTTTTATCAACCTTGCTTTTGCTCTTGAGAAATGGGCCAGCACCGATTTCAGGCCTTCGTTCAAGATATCCCTCTGGATTGGGATTATCGGCTTTTTCGCCAGTTTCTTCATTATGTTCCAACTGGACATTATCTCAATGTTCGGCTCGCTGTTGATTCTTGGGCTTGTTTATCACTTTATCAGCCGCAAACAGCTGCATCTCGAAATCGGAGATGTTTGGCAAAGCGTATGGTCGTCCATTCTAAGGAAACTACTTACACTGCTTTCAAAATCCAGTGTCAACGTAAGGAATTGGCGGCCCAATATATTGTTGTTTAGCGGTGGAGCTTATACAAGGCCATACCTAATCGAGTTCGGAAAAGCACTGGTCGGCAACTACGGCTTAATATCCAACTTCATTTTAGTCCTCAATAAAACATCAAAGGTCTTGTTCCCGAAACATAAGCAGGCAATTACCAAGAACGACGACATCGATACGGAAGGCGTATTTACGCGGATCCAGGAATGCAATGATATTTACGACGGGATCGAAAGCATTTCGGCAACTTACGGCTTTTCCGGCGTTGAGCCGAATACAGTAGTGATGGGCTGGGGGCGGCATACCGAGAACCCTCAGCGTTTTGCCAAGATGTATAAGCACCTATGCGATCTGGATTTAAATATCGTAATGCTCGATTATGACAAGGAAGATAAATTTGGTGAGTACAGGAATATAGATATCTGGTGGCGGGGCGGATCCAACAACGGGAACTTAATACTCTCGCTGATAAAATATCTAAGGGCATCCTATAAATGGCGACATGTTAAAATCAGGATCTTAATAGTGAACTACCACAATGCAAAAAAAACGAAGATCCACAGGATGGCCAAAGAAGCGCTCCATAAAATGAGAATGGATGCCGAAGTCAAAGTCATCAACAACGAAACCGAGAAACTCCCTGTGAACCAAATAATAAAAGAAGAATCTAAGAATGCCGACCTAATATTCCTGGGTCTCGCGGAGGTAAGTACCGGGAAAGAAACTGAATTTATCGAAAGAGCCGACAGCTTGTTCAAGGATCTGGGAACCATTGCCCTTGTAAAAGCCTCATCCTATTTCGACGAAATGTATATCGGCGTTTAGTTTTGGATCATATATTTTTATTTAGGTGATTAATACCTTACTTTTGCCCCTTGAACCAAACAACATATTATGACCTTAAAGGTAATTGAAGTTGAAAACAAAAGCCAGATAAAGAGATTCGTGAATTTTGCTTTTGATCTTTACAAAAAGTCGGAAAACTGGATTCCCCCGATAAAATCAGACGAGGTTTTTTCGATCAGCAAAGAAAAAAACCCGGCTTATGAATTCTGTGATTCGAAGTTCTGGATGATAGAGAAAAACGGCAGGGTCGCAGGAAGGATCGGTGCTATAATAAACAGTCATTATAACGAAAAAACAAAGCAAAGACTCGGCCGTATCAACCGCCCTGAATTTATCGACGACATTGAAGTTGCCGACAAATTATTCTCTCTTGCCGAAACATGGATAAAAGAAAAGGGCATGGAACTGGCACACGGCCCACTTGGCTTCACAAATATCGACCAGCAAGGGCTTTTGATAGAAGGCTTTGAATATTTGCCGTCGATAGCCTCTGTTTACAATATGGATTACTATCAGGATCATTTCGACAGACTTGGTTACAAAAAGGAAAACGACTGGCTTGAATTCAGGCTTACCGTAGGTGATCGGGCAGTAAAAAAAGGCGCACGTGGGGCTGCGCTGATCAAAAAAAGATATGGCTTCGAGTCGGTCAGCTTTGAAAACAGCAAAGAACTGAAACAATACAGCCATACAGTATTCGACATTTTGAACGAAGCATTTAAGGAACTGCCTTATACCGCGCCCTTTACAGAGAAGATGATTGAGGCCTCGACAAAAAAATATTTTTCCATCCTCAATCCCAAGTTCGTGAAAATGGTGAAAAAAGACGATGAAGTGATTGGTTTTTTTGTCGGATTGCCTTCTTTGTCCAAAGCCATGAAAAAAGCAAACGGCCATGTATTCCCTTTCGGTATCTTACCGATAATGAAGTCGTTGAAACATCCTGAGGTCATAGATATGCTTTTAACAGGCGTAAAGGAAGAATACCAGAGCAATGGCGTCGCGGTCATCTTAATATCGGACCTTCAGCAAGAGATGACGAAGGCCGGAATCGACCAAATGGAGACAACGGGAGTTTTCGAGGTCAACCACAACGTAATCTCAAACTGGAAAAACTATGAGCATATCCAGCATAAACGAAGGAGGTGCTATATCAAGAAACTATAAACACAAATAGATTAAGACGAAGACACCGACCAGCGGTGGCTTAAGTGCATGTTTACTGTTTTGTTCAAAAGTAGAATTACTAAATCATAAATTATTGTTCCTCGATTTCTTTTGAAATCGTTTTGGCAAGCCCCCCTAATCATTATAAATAAAAACAAGCAATAAAAAAACAAGCAACAGGCATCAAAAAACCAACAATTCGCAATTAACGATCTCGACCATTCCGTTGAATAATTCTAAATTCACATCGTTTGCAGAACCACATGTTTAAATGCCTAATTTTGCGATTTAAAAATTAACGATATAAATTTCATTCATGATAACAACACAACTTACCCACCCTAAAAGCATAGTTGTTGTAGGGGGTTCCAAGGATTTGGAAAAGCCGGGCGGCAAAGTGCTAAAAAATATAATCGACGGTGGTTTCAAAGGTGATTTATATGTTGCAAACCCCAAGGAAGACGAAGTTCAGGGTATTAAAAGCTTTCAGGATTTAAGCAAGTTGCCCGATACGGATCTTGCAATTATCGCCATTGCGGCAAAACACACCCTTCAGACCATTGAATACCTGACCCAAAACAAAAACACCAAGGCATTCATCATATTATCTGCCGGGTTCAGCGAAGAAAGCCATGAGGGCAAATTACTTGAGGACAAAATTGTTGCAGCCATCAATAATGTTAAAGGTTCACTGATTGGACCGAATTGCGTCGGCATTTTAACCCCGCAACACCACAGCGTTTTCACATATCCCATCCCAAAACTCGATCAAAATGGTTGCGATTTCGTGAGCGGTTCAGGCGCAACGGCATGTTTTATAATGGAAGCAGGCATTCCGAAGGGCTTGAAGTTTGCCAATGTTTATTCGGTAGGCAACTCGGCACAAATGGGAGTTGAGGAAGTATTAAAGTATATGGACGAAAACTTTGACCCGAAAACCGACTCCATGGTAAAGCTCCTTTATATGGAGACTATCCAACAACCTAAAATGCTTTTAAAGCACGCTTCATCACTGATAAAAAAAGGATGCCGCATAGCAGCCATCAAGGCAGGGACCTCCGAGGCCGGTAGCAGGGCCGCATCTTCACATACAGGTGCTTTGGCATCATCCGATGCCGCTGTTGACGCTCTGTTCAAAAAAGCGGGGATTGTAAGGTGTTATGGCCGCGAGGACTTGATAAGCGTTGCCTCTGTATTCATGAAAGCTGAGCTAAAAGGCAAGAATATAGCAATTATCACCCATGCAGGAGGCCCTGCTGTTATGCTCACCGACTCGCTCTCCAACGGAGGCTTGAACGTCCCCGGCATTTCGGGCAAGAAGGCCGAGGAACTCAAGGAAAAACTATTTCCAGGCTCATCGGTTGCCAATCCCATCGACTTCCTGGCAACGGGAACAGCAGAACAACTGGGAACAATTATCGAATATTGCGACAAGCAATTCGACGAAATCGACGCAATGGTTGTAATCTTCGGGACTCCCGGCCTTACAAAGATTTTTGACGTTTATAAAATCCTTGACGAGAAGATCAAAAGTGCTGTAAAACCTGTTTTCCCCGTTCTGCCTTCCACTCTCACCGCCAAATCGGAAGTCGATTATTTTGTGGAACTCGGAAACACGTTTTTTCCTGATGAGGTTACTTTAGGCAGCGCATTGTCAAGGGTTTACTCCTACAACAATGACAGTGCCGGGCCTAGCTTGCCTTTCGGGATCGACACCAAAAAAATACGCAAGATAATTGACGGTTCTGAAAACGGATATCTTGCACCTGAGAAAATACAATCCCTGCTGGATGCCGCCGGCATACCAAGGGCAAAAGAAACAACGCTATCGTCTGTCGAGGATTTGGGAAACGCACTTGAATCAGTTGGTTTTCCCCTGGTAATGAAGGTTGTTGGGCCGGTACACAAGTCCGATGTCGGTGGGGTTAAATTAAATATCACGTCCAATGAAGAAGCAACATCCGAATTCAAGAGGATGATGCAGATTGCAGATGCAAAGGCAGTCTTGCTACAGCCCATGCTAAACGGCACTGAAATTTTCGCCGGATTGAAAAGGGAAGATAAATTCGGGCATTTGGTTCTATTCGGCCTTGGAGGCATCTTTATAGAAGTGTTCAAGGATGCCAGGACAGTCCTGGCCCCGGTGAGCGCCCATGAGGCCTTGAATGAGATCAGAAAACTAAAAAGCTATAAAATCATCCAGGGAGCCCGCGGCCAGGAAGGAATTGACGAAGGACAATTTGCCGATATCGTCCAAAACCTTTCGCTTTTAGCGGAAGCAGCACCCGAGATTGCCGAAATGGACATAAACCCATTGCTTGGGACAAAAAACAAGCTTGTTGCAGTTGATGCACGAATAAGAATAGAAAAATGAGCAGAAAGCAAGATATAATATTCATACTAATTGTTTTGCTGATTTTTCTTCCGTTCCTGTTGTCGAAGGAACTCTTGGAATTCTACCGGCACGTCAACCACGAACACGGCATTATCACATCCTTTGTTAAATTTTCCATATTGGCCACCATGGGCGAGCTGATAGGTTTGCGAATAAAGACGGGGAATTATTATAAAAAGGGTTTCGGTATTGCCCCAAGGATGATCGTTTGGGGATTTCTAGGGATAAGCATAAAAATGTCCTTTGTTATATTTGCTTCGGGGACTCCCGTATTGATCGAATACCTGGGCTTACAAAACGCCACTGAAATATTTCGCGGCTCGTTCTCGTTCGACAAGCTGCTTGTTTCCCTGGGCATCAGTGCGGCACTAAACATTATTTATGCCCCATTGATGATGACTTTCCATAAAATAACTGATATCCACATAGTTAACAACGGCGGCACTCTTTCGGGCTTTTTCAAACCCATTAAGTTCCGTGAAATTTTAGTAAATTTGAACTGGGATATCCAGTGGAATTTCGTGTTTAAAAAAACTATTCCGTTGTTTTGGATTCCGGCACATACGGTTACTTTTTTGTTACCCGCTGATCTACAAGTACTTTTTGCAGCTATATTAGGAATTGCATTAGGGATAATTTTGGCGATAGCCGATTTTGCTTAGAAAAAATAATTGATAAATAAAAAATATATAATATGAAATCTACACCCATCGAGTTTAATACCGTTAGCCGGCTGATCGAAGAAAGCGGCTTGAAATCAGTTGGCAAAGCATCAATCAGGGAGATCAAAAAACTTGTTGATAACATTGAGGAGGCCACGAACAAGAAGTTCATCAGGATGGAGATGGGCATTCCCGGCCTGCCCCCTGTCCAGGCTGGGGTTAAGGCTCAGATAGAAGCACTGCAAAAAGGCGTGGCAGCCATTTACCCTGACATAATGGGCATAAAACCCCTTAAAGAGGAAATATCGAAATTCGTCAAGCTGTTCATGGACATCGATGTTTCTCCGGAAGGATGTATTCCCACAGTTGGCTCAATGCAAGGAGGATTTGCCGCCTTTCTAACTTTAAGCCGCCTTCACAAAAACAGGGACACCACACTTTTCATCGACCCCGGCTTCCCCGTCCACAAAATGCAGCACAGGGTTCTGGGTCTTAAATTCGAGAGCTTCGATGTTTACAATTACCGAGGCGGGAAACTACGCGAAAAACTGGAATCATATTTTAAATCAGGGAAAATACATTCCGTACTATATTCAAACCCCAATAATCCGTCGTGGATATGCTTTAACGAGGACGAGTTGAAAATTATCGGCGAACTTGCAACAAAATATGATATAGTTATCATGGAGGATCTGGCTTATTTCGGCATGGACTTCCGAAAAGATTATTCAAAGCCCGGCGAAGCGCCTTACCAGCCCTCTGTGGCGAATTATACGGAAAACTACATTTTATTTATTTCCAGCTCGAAAGCCTTCAGCTATGCAGGTGAGAGAATAGGCATGATGGTAGTCTCCGATAATTTATATAACACAAATTATCCGGACCTCAACGGGTTTTACCCCAGGGACGAATTTGGTTACGCAATGATTTTCGGGACATTATACCCGCTCAGCTCGGGAACATCGCACTCAGCGCAATACGGGCTTTTGGGAATGCTCAAGGCTGCTAACTCAGGCGAGTTCAACTTTGTGGACTATGTTAAGGATTATGGCATTAAAGCCCACCAAATGAAGGAAATATTCCTAAAATACGGATTCGAGATTGTTTATGACATGGATATTGACAAACCGATAGCAGATGGCTTTTACTTCACCTTCTCATATCCCGGTCTCGATGCCGAGGAGCTGCTGGACAAACTTGTTTATTATGGTATAAGCGCCATCTCACTATTGATTACCGGAAGTGAGCGCACCGAAGGGATCAGGGCTTGCACCTCGCTGGTCAAACATGAGCAAATGACTGACCTGGAAGCCAGGCTGAAGCAATTCCACGAGGATTATCCATTGAATTCGTAAATTCACGGGCCAGGTTTAGCGGTACTTTTAAATAGGGGGGCTGCTGATAAAGCATAGTGTCAAGCCAAAAATGTTTTAGTCACGCCATCTCATGTTCTTTTTGCCTACGGCTTCGTTGAAAATTTCAATAATAAATAGGGCTATGCCGAAAATTTCGTGCCTCGCTCCTGGAAAAACAACTTCGGCTTATGAGACACAACGCGCTTGACTTAAGACTAGTGGATCAATTTCTTAAAAACGACTTTGTTCTCCATTGAGATCCCTAAATAATAGATGGATTTTGGATAAGGTGATATGTCGATGGTCAATTGGCTTCCCGGGGAATAATGCCCTTCGCTCAACTTAACGCCAAATTGACTTATCAATTCATAATCAAACTTTTTATCTGAATTTATATAGAACAATCCTGATTTCGAAGGGTTTGGATATACACTCACCGATTTATCAGGGTTTTCCCCCACTCCAACCCCGCTTACATATACATCAAGAAAAACAGTGTCGGTGCTGCACTGTTGTTTTTTGATGGCATAAACTGATAAAAGCCCGTTACCGGGACCGTGCCAGATAACCTGGTTATGCGACAAGAAAATACTGTCCTTGAAATTTCCGTTCTCTACCTCCCAATAATACTGCAAGCCCTCGTAATCATCAACAAAATACACTTCGGCAGTAAATTCAGTTACCAGGTTCGGGCCAGATATCGAATTAAGCCCGGGCACTTCGATTACCTCCAGGACGAGCTTCCGTATGCTGTCCAAACCACACTTGCTTTGAAAGGATTCAGTATAAACACCACTTTCCCCATAATAATTGTTTTCCCATAAAATACTGTCGCCCTTACAAATAGAGATATTGTCCCGAGGGGCAAACGTCTCGCATAAATCCAGCATCCAAGCATCTGTTTTCCCTATCGACTCATCTATGTCAAAGTCGAACGAATCAGTATTGTTCGAGCTCAGATAGTTTGCGTTTTCAGAATATACGATCTTAGTACAACTTTCAACACCGCTACCTCCGAAGGTTTTTTGCCAGTTTATCACCCCATCCTTATATATTTTAAGCATCCATACATCACCCCTGCCTTTATTTTCGGTTATGTTCCCGTCAAAAGAATAGGTTGTCCCGCCAATTAAGTATCCATCGTCGGCTAGTAGCATGTCTTTGGGCGCATCATTCTTGGAACCGCCAAAGGATCTCTGCCAAAGCAGGTCGGAATTCTTATCGACTTCCAATACCCAGAAATCGTTTAAACCAAAGCTCTTGGTAATATCTCCGTCGTCAGACCGCGAGATAGCAGTAAGTATCACATTTTCATTATGCGATTTTCTTATACATTTACCTTCATCACTATCTGAGCCGCCATAAGTTTTTTCCCATAACAAATCACCTTGTTTATTGGTTTTCACCAGCCATACATCCTTTTCACCATGGTTAAAACTCACGTCGCCATCAATTGATTTTGTTCCGCCAAGCAAATAAATACTATCATTATCATCGACCAAAAAACCATCGAAATACTCATTTCCTGATCCACCGTAGGTTTTCTGCCAGATAATATTTCCATCAGAATCGAGTTCCAACAGCCAAAAATCCGTCATGCCCTTGTTTTCAGATACATCAACATCACCGGATGTAGTACTTGCACCGATTAAAAAGTTGCCGTTTGGCTTTAGTTTTATGTCAATGCCGAAATCAATGCCGCTGCCACCATAATTTTTCTGCCAAAGCAATTTCCCTGCAAGGCTGAACCTGCATAACCAAACATCAAAAAGTCCATGATTATTAGCATATTCGTTTTTTGAACTTGAACTGGAACCTATTACATAAAACCCTCCCGCATTGTCAGAAATAATCTGCGACGGACGTTCAACAGCCTCACCTCCAAAGGTTTTCTGCCAATCAATCTGACCGTCGGCAAGCACTTTAATAAGCAAATAATCCATCGACATGGTATCGGTCTCGGTGTCGGCAAGAAGAATATATCCTCCATCACCCAATGGCAAAATAGAATAAGTGAAATTATGGTCTTCGTTGCCTAGGGTTTGCTGGGTGTTTATTTCAACATCCTGCGACCTCACAAGATTGAAAACAGAAAGCAATAGGGATATTATTAAACCTGATTTCATCAATTTCATATTAGTGTATAAAAATAGACAAAAAAAACTAATACTAAGTTTCGTTATCATTGTTGTTTTTGTGTTAGTTAGGTAATTTAACTGCAAAGGAGGAAAGGTTTATCACGCAAATACATATGATGTTTATCTTTTTAACCACAATGAAAGCTGTGGCTATTTAGCAATGGACGCTAAGAAATGGCGCTTGGATTTGTTTAGATTACTACTTTTTGTTTGTCCATTATTACTAATAATTCAATATTAATACTTCCTTTTAAGAAAAACAAATGAAACATTCATGTTTAATTTTAAACACACAGGAAAATGATTATTATGCAAAAATACAGTCATCGGATTAAGCGGATTTAACGGATGTTTTTCGCTTGCGAAAAACTAAAATCCGATTAATCTGTTAAATCCGATGATAAATATAATATGCTAGATGACAATTAATTACAAAATTATAAACACATGAAACATTCATGTTTAATTTTAAACACACAGGAAAATGATTATTATGCAAAAATACAGTCATCGGACTAAGCGGGTTTAACGGATGTTTTTCGCTTGCGAAAAACTAAAATCCGCTTAATCCGCTTAATCCGATGATAAATATAATATACTAGATGATAATTAATTACAAAATTATTAACAGATGAAAATAAAAACACGACGGCACAACACGCAATATAACAAATTGGGCAGACAGTTGTAAATATGAACATTTCAACATTAAATAACCATTGTGGTAACTTGAAAGATTGTTGTTCCAAAATGCCCAACATTTTCATATTGCCACCGTTGGCAACCATGCAAAGCCCACGCACATACAAGCACATTCCGCTTTTGCCACCCACAAGGCTAACCGGAAAAAGCGAAAAGAGCTTGCATATTGCCGGCGAACGAAAAAATATAATGCGATGAAAAACTTTACAAAAATAACTATCTTTAAACTTGCGAAAAATAAGTTCATTTGGCAACAGGAGTTTTACAAGATTTCCCCCCTCATCAAAAAATCTTGGCAATTAACTTTTTGTTTAACAAAAGAAAGATAGCTATGAAATATTTCATGCAAACAATTATGATGATTATGATATTGATACCTTTTTATGCAATATCGCAGCAATACCACCCTTTTCCCGAGCAAAATGCCTATTGGACGGTTGTTGAATTTAACCAGCAATATTATTATTGGGACACATACATTTACACGGTTAAAGGTGATACCGTACTAAATAACAAGCCGTATAAAAAAATATGGCAGTTGGACGATATTCCGGGTAGCCATGACACTTTGTGGGTATTACACAGTTTTATGCGACAGGATACCATCCAAAAAAAGGTTTGGTTTATCAGGCACTATATGAACGAAACCACCGAAAAACTC
>JAJRQZ010000161.1 GCA_024279935.1 Bacteroidota bacterium | reverse complement strand
CCACTTTTGCTAAGGCTGTTGTGAGGAAGCCTTGTGACCAAGAAGACGAAATTTTAGCTGGAATTAGCAAGTTTTATTAAGGCGGTGTTGTTTGTTGCAAAATGAACAATCTGTCTTCTACCGCTTCTTGTGAATTTTGCAGCGATATTTATTACTCTGAAAATAAACTTTATGGGGTATGTAATCATGACCCGTGGTTCTGACTTATAATTTCTTTATATGTTACAGGTGTAGTTTTTGCTGCCTGTTCAATTAATCGTAAGAATAAAAGCCCCCTGCTTTTTGATGTTCTTCGGTTGTATCTAAACACATATTCATCAAGGTAATATTCCATTTTGTTTTTATTTAGATAGCTTTGATGTGTACCAAGTAACCACCTTTTTAATAATGAAGCTATTCTATGTACATTGGGTAATACCTCCTTGTCTTCATCTATAGCCGTTGCCTTTTCAGTCTTATGAGTATAATCCATTTCCTTTAATTTGTTGTAACCTGACCATTCATCTGTAATAATTGTAGATGAATTCTCAATATTCTTTTCAATAAATCCTATCAAACTTTTGCTCGAAGCATCAGAAATTTTAGATATTCTAACTCTGCCTGTTTTTCCCCCTTTTACTTCAACTGCCACAGCAACTAAACTTTTACCTTCTGCTCCTCTTCCTCTTTTTCCTGACACTTTCCCTCCAACAAGTACTTCATCAACCTCAACGTCTCCTTGTAATTTTGCTCGACCACTTAAAACCATTAATCTTCTGAATTTGTGTAGCCATGTCCAAGATGTCTTATAACTACCAAGTCCAAGAATTTTCATTAATCCTTTTGCACTTACACCATTTTTTTGAGCTGCAATCCACCAAATTGCTTGAAACCAAACCATCAAAGGTTTTGTGGATTTATGAAATATTGTACCGTTTGTAACTGTTGTTTCTCTATGGCAATCTATACACTCAAAGCGGTTTTTACTTTTCTTCCAATATCGAATAGAGCCACAAATAGGGCATTCAAACCCTTGTGGCCAACGGATAGCAATTAAGTAGTCAATACAGTTTTGTTCAGTATTAAACATCTCGTTAAATTCTATTTCGTTCTTCGGATAATACATTCCACAAAAATAATATTTTACGGGAGAAGATTACATACCCCATTTTCTTTAAATATCACTTTGCTAATCTAAAGGCAGCCATACACATTGCCAAGTCGCAAAAAGCCCACCGCACCAGCCTAAACTTGTCAATAAGTATGTCAGCCCCAACGCACGGAAAGACAACGCCCAGTTGCCAACAAGCGCTCATACCCCATGCCGCAATATGTTCAAAGCATGACATTTAGGTTGCTTAATTTAGTACATTTGTAAGCAGAAAAATCAGAAATATTAATGCGGCACGTGGCATAGCGCCATACGATGCCGTGATGTTCTACGACGAGGGCCGTAGGTGCTATGGCGAGGTGATACGAGTTAAGAGGAAAAGGGTGGCTATACTTTTTTACCACGAGAGGAAGAAAACGATGGCCACCTTAGGCCGGTCGTTCAAGGAGATAAAATTGTATAAAAGCCATAAAACAGACTAAAAGTCAGCAAAATGTCAGCAAATTTAATTACCTCAACAATCACCAGAAAAATAAAAAGCCCCGTAACCATCTGGTTACTGGGCTTTTAATAATGTCGGGGTAGCAGGATTCGAACCTGCGGTCTCCTGCTCCCAAAGCAGGCGCCTTAACCGGACTGGGCCATACCCCGTGTCGCATGGTTTCCCGGTTTCCTGCGGTCTTGCTGACTGCAAGCGTCAGTACTCCTTAACCGGAAGGGCCATACCCCGTGTCGCATGGTTTCCCGGTTTCCTGCGGTCTTGCTGACTGCAAGCGTCAGTACTCCTTAACCGGAAGGGCCATGCCCCGTTTTGAGGGGGCAAATGTAATAAAATTTTAGAATGAAAAAAGGATTAATAATATTTTTAAGTATTTTTTGTAACCCTCTTTATTATTGAGATTAATTCGTTGGGTTTGAATGGTTTGCCGATATAATCGCTTAATCCTGCATCCATAAAATCCTCCTTGTCTCCTTTTAGCGTATTTGCTGTCATGGCAATTATGGGTGTCTTGCGACTTCTCCCCGATCGTAATTCATATTTTCTAATTTTCCTTGTAGCATCCAGACCATCCATCACGGGCATTTGAATGTCCATGAAGACAATATCGTAGCTGTTCTTTTTAAACAGCTCATAAGCAATTTCGCCATTATCGGCTATATGAACTTCGATGTCAAGTTTTTCCAGGTTGAACCTGGCAACTCTTTGGTTGATGGCATTATCTTCTGCTACAAGTACTTTTAGTCCGCTCATCGGGATCACGCTTGATTCTGCGTCAAATTCCGACTTTATGTGATCTTCATCAGTAATTATGAGTTTTGCAGTAAACCAAAAAGTGGATCCTTTGCCTTCTTCGCTCTCAACACCGATTTTGCCGTTCATCATCTTGCTCAGGCTTTTCGAGATTGCAAGCCCAAGGCCGGTGCCACCGTATTTCCTTGTTGTTGAGGCATCTGCCTGAGAGAAAGATTTGAAAAGCTTTGTTTCGTTTTCGTCGGAAATGCCAATACCGGTGTCAATTACCATAAACTTGATTTCTGCAATATTATCTTTTATCGCGATAAGTCGGCAATCAATATTGATTTCTCCTTCAGTGGTGAACTTTATGGCATTATTAATGAAGTTGATCAATACTTGTTTGATGCGCAAGGGATCTCCGATTAGAAGCTCGGGCACATTTTTGTCAAACCGATAGCTTAAATCCAGATTTTTTTGCTTTGCTTTGAAAGTCAGCATCTTTATTACTTCTTCTATGCTGTCTTTAAGGTTGAAGGAGATGTTTTCAAATTCTATTTGCCCGGCTTCCACTTTCGAGAAATCCAGTATGTCGTTTATGACCGATAAAAGGTTGTCGGATGATATGTCGATAATATCGAGATATTCTTTTTGGTCCTCGTTAAGGGGTGTGCTTTTCAGGGCCTCAACCATGCCCACAACGCCATTCATCGGCGTCCTTATCTCATGCGACATATTTGCCAGGAACATGGATTTTGCATTGGTTGCCATCTCGGCGGTGTCTTTTGCAAGCAATAATTGGTTTTGAATTTGCTTTAGTTCAATATGGACCTTCACTCTTGATATCAACTCTTCCTCCAGGAAAGGTTTCCTTACGTAGTCAACGGCGCCGCATTCAAAACCTTCTATAATACTGTCGTTATCAGTTTTTGAGGTGAGGAAAATTACTGGGATATCTTTTGTCTGCTGTTTGCTTTTAAGGGTCTTACATACTTCAAAACCTGAGATGTCGGGCATGATCACGTCGAGTAATATTAAATCCAGCTTTTGTGCTTGAGCCCGCTTTAACGCGGTCTTGCCATTATCGGCTGTGGCAACGGAATAGCCGTATTTATCAGATAGCAAATGCTTTAAATGAAGCAGATTGGTTTTTACGTCATCAACTACCAGAATACGTGCACTAGGTTTTTTATCCATTATAAGTAAAAATTCAAATCAAAAATAACAAATTATTGCTTATTGGAGAATCTTTTTATCGTTTCAATGATTTTTTCGATAGAAAGCGAGTAAGATGCCGCACCGGATTCGTAGGCAGAGCGCGGCATTCCATAAACAATACAACTGTTTGCGCCTTGTGCGACAGTAAGGGCGCCATTATTCTTTAGTGTCATCATGGCAGATGTTCCGTCATTGCCCATTCCTGATAAGATAATTGCCATTATCTTTTCCCCGTTAAGCTTAGCTGCAGACTCAAATAAAACATCGACGGAAGGCCGATACCTGTTTCTTTTCTCACCATCGGTAGTTTCAATGATGTATCGCGAGTCTTTTTTGTTGATGATCAAATGTTTGTCGCCGGGGGAAACATAAGCATTGCCATACTTCATGATGTCGCCTGATTTTGCTTCACTTACAGTTATATCACTTGTTCTGTTCAGGCGTTCGGCATAAGAATATGTGAACTTGGCGGGCATGTGTTGCACTATGGCAATGGGCAGGGTGTTTCGGTCGAGGTTTGCGAGGATTTTGTTTATTACCTCTGTTCCGCCTGCGGACGAACCTATTAATATAATCTTGTCGGGATTTTGTTTAATTAGCTTAGGTGCCTTGCCAAGTTTTTCAACACTGCTGATCTTTAGTTTTTTGATGTTTGCCAGATTCGAGTGATGTGCCGTGTTTATTGCTTCAAGATATGTGTGTTTCCAGATGTCTATGGTTCTTTCATTGAACAGGTCCGGTTTCTCAAGAACTTCCGTAGCCCCGTTTTTATAAGCCTCCAGTGCAATAACGCTTTCCTTTTTTGTGAGCGTGGAAACGATTACCACTGGTATGGGATGTTGCGACATGATCTTTCTCAAGAATGTCAATCCGTCCATACGGGGCATTTGAATGTCGAGGCTAATAACGTCTGGCTTTTGCTTCTGGATTTTTTTCACTGCAAAGTAAGGGTCGGACGCAGTGGATATAACCTCTGCAATTTCTGACCCGGCAATTATGTTTTGCAAGCTTTTTCTTACAAATGCAGAATCGTCAACAATAAGTACTTTAACCTTATCCATTTTTTTTGATATACTTCATTTTTACTAAACCAGTAAAGGTATTAAAAATTATCTTTCTCCCCAATTTTCCGCCGGTACTTTGAGCAACAAGCTCAATATCATTGTCTTTTAGTACCGCTTCCTGGATCTCGATATTGCGCTCGCCTATGTTAAAGGAGTATTCGCTCGATTTCAGCAATGAAGCCCCTCCGAAGACTTTAGCTTTGAGGTTTTCCCTTTTGCTTCCAAGAGAGATCATTTTTCCAATTAAGCTTTCTATGGCGATATTTCCGTATTTCGGCGATGCCAAACCAGTTCCGTTCCATAATGGCATAAGGTAGTGGTTTATGCCACCTGTTTGTAAAGTACTGTCCCATAAGCATATAGATACGCATGACCCTAGTAATGTTGTTATTTCCATGGGCTGTCTGGAAATCTTGATCATTCCGGGTAAAAGAAAATACTTTAGTGTTGTGCTCATTTGTTAAAATAGTTCTTCATCATCAAATAAATCGTCATCAGTGTTTTCGGTTGTGCAGATAGGGATGACTATCGTTATTTTGGTTCCATTGGTGTTTTGTATTTCAATCGTGCCATTTAATAATTCCACATAAGCTTTAACTATCGAAAGCCCTAGGCCATTACCTCCTGTAATAGAGTTTATGGTGTTGTCAAGTCGTTCAAATCTGTCAAAGATTTCTTCTTTATGATTATCCGTTATTCCAGGTCCGTTATCTTTAATGCTGAAAGTTAAATTACTGTTGTCTTTGTTTATATCAATTACAATTATTCCAGAATCGTTAGAAAATTTAATGGCATTGCTGATCAGGTTGCTGAATATCAGGGATATTTTATCCTTGTCGGTATTGACCTCGCCCAAATTTTGATTTGTAGAAGAGTTCTCGAGTTTTATGTTTTTATTTTTAAGACTGCTTGTAAATTTTCTGATGGTCGAATCCAGAAGTTTTTGAACATCGGTTAATTTACAGTCAACATCGTCCTGGCCTGCCTCTATCATCGCGGCAGCGAAAATATTTTTAAGATGGAAATCGAGCTTCGCGGCTTCGGAATGTATGGAGTCGGCCATGCCGGATGCTTTTTCGAGCTTTTCTTTATTTAGGTTTATTATGTTTTCCGACAACATCAATATCGATGTAAAAGGATTGTATATCTCGTTCATGATATTAGAAATGAAGTGGGTCTTAAGCCCTTCTGAATCTTTAAGCTTCTTGTTTAAAAGCTCATTGTCTTTCTTCAAAACTGCGATTTCCTTTTTCAGTTTTACTATTTCACTTTCGTTCATCTTCTTAGAATTTATTTTTTTTATAAACCGAAGGATATACGGCCTCAAGCGGAAGCCCCATGTTAATTAGCGATTCGGAATGCCCAAGAAAAAGGAGCCCGTCGTTTTTTAAATTCCTTATTAGATTGTGGATCACTCTTTTTTGTGTATCGGCATCAAAGTATATCAAAGTGTTCCTGCAAAAAATAATATTGAATTTTAATTTGGAGAAAGGCTTCTTGTTAAGGAGGTTATAATAGGAAAACTCAACTTTGTCCCTTATCTCCTTGTTTATCCTGAACCGGGGATTGGCTCTGTCCTTGCTTTTCAGCAAATATTTTTTTCTGAATTCCACCGGGATTTGGTTTAGCAAATCAAAAGGATAGATGGCCTCTTTAGCGGTCTTCAATACGCTCAGGCTAATATCTGAGGCAAATACTCTATATTTATAGCCCGTCGATTTTACGCTATCGATTGTCATGGCCAGGCTATAGGCCTCCTGTCCTGACGAACAGCCTGCGCTCCACACCAGCAGTTCGTTGTTGTCCAGGTTATTGGCAAAACCTTTTTTGAGGATGCCCTCCAAATACTCAAAGTGGACCGCTTCCCTAAAGAAGTCGGTTTTGTTGGTGGATATATTATCAATCATCTGAATTACCTCTTCCTTGGTTTTAAAAAGGTAATCCCGGTAATCCGAGTAGTTGGAAATGCCAAGGTGCTTCAGCCTCTTTTGCAATCTGGATTTAAGGAGTATCTTTTTTCTTGGATACAGGTTTATCCCATACTTCTCATAAATGAAGTTTCCGATTTCTTGAAAATCCTTGTCCGTAAGCTCGCCGTATAAATCGGGTATCTCCATCGCGAAAATCAAAATTTCTCAAATTCTTCATCCGATTTTATGTCATCGTCCAGTTTGATGTCAACGCCTGCGCCCCTAACATCACTTTGCCGTCGGTAATCCACGGTTTTGTTGTGTGTCAAAAGCCTGTTTCGCGTTTCGCGCGAACTGGTGTTGTGTTTGTCGAGGGTCTCGATTTTAAAATGTGCTATTACGTTTAGCAGCTGTTCCGCCTGTCCGGATAATTCCTCGCTGTTGGTCGCCATTTCTTCCGATGATGCTGCATTTTGTTGAGAGATGTCGTTTAGCATTTGGATTGCGTTGTTTATCTGGTCTGCTGCGTCCCTCTGTTCTTTGCTGGCGGCGGATATTTCCTGGACCAGCAATGACGATTTGTTAATTGCCGGCACAATGTCCCCCATGAGGTCTTTTGTTTTTTCGGCTACCTCCACGCTCGACTTGCTGATGCTGTTGATATCGGAAGCGGCAGTTTTGGTCTTGTCGGCCAGCTTGCCTACTTCGGAAGCAACAACGCCGAAGCCTTTGCCGTATTCGCCGGCTCGTGCTGCCTCAACCGAAGCGTTCAGCGCCAATATATTGGTTTGAAATGCTATGTCGCTGATAATGGAAATCTTGTTCGCGATATTTTCCATTGCCTCCACTGTTGACAATACAATTTTACTTCCATCAGTAACCTGGGTGTTGACATCCTTGGTAATCTGTTCCGTTTTGCGCGCATTGTCGGAATTTTGCTGAATATTAGAGGTCATTTGTTCTATTGAGGCAGATACTTCTTCGATTGACGAGGCCTGTTGCGAGGCGCCGGAAGATATATCCTGCGATGCGCTGCTCAACTGGAAGCTTGCGTCTGCAAGGTTGTTGGCCGCATTAACAACGGTAATGATCACCTCCTTGGTTTTCAAGGCCATTTGCCTAAGCATATCTGCCAATACCCCCATTTCGTCTTTTTGATGGATGTCAAGTTCGGAATCAAGATATCCGTCGGCAAGTTTTTTGGCATATTCAATTTCCATTTTCAAAGGTTTTACCATCATCCTGCCAATAAAATACAATGATGGGAACATTACCAGAAGGACGATTATGGAAACGATCATGATAGAGTTTACCAGGCTGTCCCTTGCGCTAAAAATTTCATCTTTGTCGATCTCGGTGATAATAGCCCAGTTAAGTCCCTCAATGTCAACAAGGTCGAAAGAGCTTAAAACTTCTTCCCCGCGATAATCCTCTATTAGTTCAGTACCGCTGTATCCGTCGAAAACCTTTTTTGTCGCAAGAGTGTTTACTTTTAATCTTAATGTCGTCGGTTCTGTCTCGAAGCGCGAATTGCTGCGCATAGAATTGTCGCTTCCAACCAGATAGGATTCCCCGGTTTTAGATAGCGTTTCGTCCTTGGTGAGGAAATGGTTGATCGGCCCAATCTTGATGGAGGAGATTATGACGCCCAGAAGCTTGTCATTTTCCATCAGTCTTGTTCCAACGTACATTAGTGGATTGCCATCAAGGTCGAGTGTCATGTCGCTGATTAGGCTTTTGTCGGTCAGGGTGCATTTTTTCCACAAAGCAGTGATAAAACCAAGTTTGTCTGTCCTGGTTTTGCCGCTTATGTTGGAACTGTTTATCCCGAGCAATACTTTGGCGGAGGCATCCATTAAAAATATTTCCTTCAAGTCGTTGCTCCTGCCAAAAGCGGCTATTATATGGGAGTACCTTTCTATTAAAGCAGATTTTTTATTGTTCTTGAGTTCTGAAAACAGTTTTGCCGTGGTGGGCATTAGTTTAACAACCTCAACGGAATTCATGCATTTTTTTAAGTAATTCTCTACCTGATATTTCTTGATTCCCTCAGAGGATTCAATTTCCTTGACGGCAGTGTCATGAAGTATCCTGTTGGTGGCATTTATTGATATGTACGCGATAAAAAACACACTTACTATGCCCAGGATAGAAACAAAAATGATTAGTTTGGTCGTAATCGAAAGATTTTTCATGTTATATTATTTTAATCAATATTCACTTTTTATTTGTTTGAAGATGTCGCCAGCATCAAGTATCATGATGAAATTGTCGTTTTTTTGAAAAATGCCGGCAATATTTTCAAGTTTAGTGTTTTCCCCGATTTGTGGCGGTGGCTTAATGTCTTCGTCTTTAACCTCTTCTACGCTGAGGACCTCGTTTACTATTAGTCCGATATTGTTATTGTCCTCGTTTGAAAGGATTATTACACAAGTGTTTTTGTCGTAGCAGTTGTCCTTTAAATCCATGCTTTTGTTCAAGTCGTAAACAGGCAGCACATTACCGTGATGGTTTATAAGCCCCGCCATTTTTTCAGGTGATTCGGGAACCTTTGTGATCGCGGGCAGCTGAAGTATCTTGATGGTGGACTTCACGTCAGTGGCAAAAATTTCGTTGCCAAGCTTAAAACTTAAGAATGATTTGGTATCCGATTTAATATTGTCCATGATCTGTTATGTTAATTGCCGAAATTATTAATTAATTTATGCGGGTCGATAACCATGGCCAAGCTGCCGTCGCCAAGTATCGATGCCCCTGAAAAGATATCGTTGTCCCGCGAGATGTTATCAATGGGCTTTAATACAGCCTGGTACTCAGATACTATCTCGTTTACGATTATCCCAACTTTGGTATTTCTATAACTAACTAATAATAAGTTAAATATAGTCTTGTTTCCTTTTTCGTTCTTGAAAATGTCGCATAGGTTTACAAATGAGTATTGCTTTCCTGCTATTGTGATGATGTTTTTATAGCTGTTTTCGAAATCGCTTTTTCCAATGTTGTGGATCTTAACTATGGAAGACAAGGGCAGTATGTAGAATCCGCCGTTGATACTGGTTAGCAAGCCGTCGATAATTGAAAGAGTGAGCGGTAACTTAATCGTAATCGTGGTTCCTTTGCCTTTGTCGAGCATATTTCAACCTCGCCCCTTAAGCTTTCGATATTTTTTTTCACCACATCCATGCCAACTCCGCGGCCCGATATGTCCGTAACAGTTTCATTGGTCGTGAAGCCTGCCTGCATTATCAAATTTAATAAATGGTTTTCGTCAAGCTCATGGCCTTCAGGAATTAAGTTTTTTTCAATTGCTTTTTTCCCTATGATCTCCGTGTCGATACCCGCACCGTCATCGCTAATGCTTATTAAAACAAAAGCACCCGAGTTCTTTGCCGTTAGCTTTATTGTTCCGGTTTCTTCCTTATTAGCTTTTAAACGGTCTTCAGGAGTTTCAATCCCATGGTCCAGGCTGTTTCTTATGATATGCATTATTGGGTCCGATATGGTGGATATGATGTTTTTGTCCAGTTCGGTTTCGGTGCCTTCGGCAATAAAAACAACTTTTTTATTGAGTTTTTTCGATAAGTCCCTTACCAGCCTCTTAAACTTTATGACGATGGTTTGGATCGGGATTAATCGCATATCGAAGGCGATATCCCTAAATTGCCGTGCAAGACTATTGAAATCTTCCGATAATTCGTTGATCTCCGGGGTGTTTATCTTGCCTGATAAATTATATAGCCTTGCCTGGTTTGTAACAAATTCACTGACAAGGTTTATCAGTTCGTCCAGTTTCCTTGATGAGATCCTTATGCTGTCGATGGTGGAAGTGCTTTGTGTTATCTTTTGATCTTTTTTTGAAGGGGATTCTTTGCTCTTGGGTATATGATTATCTTCTGGTTCAACTTTTGTTCCTTCTTTTTTGCCATTTTTGTCCATTGCCCCGGGCATAGTTGTTTTTTGTGCTATGGCCGGCATTTCTTTTTTGTAAATTTTTGTTAGTCGCTTAAGGCCTTTAAAGTCCTGAAGCCCTTCGTCCAAAATGTGTTGCAGCTTTGATTTTATTCCGTCAACAAGGAAAATGTCTTCTTCGGACAATAATTCTATAACAAGCTTGCTGTCGTCTTCAACAAAAATAAAAACATCCTTTATCATGTCCTCATTTTCAGCTGTGGAGATTATTATTTTCCATTTCAGGTAGCATTTTTCATGATCCAGATCGCTGAGCATGGGCAGTGCAGTGCTGTTGGTGCTAAAAACGCATTCGCCCAGATCCGACAGTTCGTCTAAGAGGTACAAAGGTTTTGTGCCATCGTTGAGTATGTCTTCGTTAGGCGCGAATTCAATATAATACACCTTGTTCTCTGACGCCTTGTTTATGGTCTTTGTTTTTTGCCCGTTACTTTCTTTTTTATCTTGTGGCTCTTCGGCTTTTGCCTGCTTTGATCTCAAGAACCGCCTGTTGATCTCATTTTCATATTCTTTGCTTTTTTCCACAAGTTCAGGCTTGTCCTTGTCCTCGAGCAATTTCTTTATGTGATCGGTAATATCGATGGTGAAGCTTATTATTTCGGGGCTAAGCTCTATTCTTGAATTCCTGATCTCGTCGTAAAGCGATTCGAGCTTATGCGTGAACCCGCTAAGGTTGGTATAGCCGAACATGGCACCGGAACCTTTAAGCGAATGCATAATTCTGAAAACGCTGTTTATCAACTCTTTGTCTTCAGGAGCTTCCTCCATCTGCATCAGGTTTTCTTCCAGCTGGCTTATCAATTCTTTACATTCCTCAAAAAATAGTTGTCGAAAATCTTCCATTAACGAACAAGTTTATTTATCACCTTTAAAAGTCTGTCTTTATTGAATGGTTTGCTTAACCACCCGGTTGCACCTGCTTTTTTAGCCTCAATTTTCCTCTCCTTCAAAGTTTCGGTTGTCAATAAAATAATGGGCAGTCTCGATAGATCCGTGCTTTTGCGGACGTTTTTAATCAGTTCTATGCCGTTCATGTTGGGCATGTGCAGGTCCGTGACTATCAAATCAGGTTTTTGCTCGTTCAATATTTCCAGTGCTTGAACGCCATCTTCGGCTTTTATTATCCCGAAGCCTTCCTGCTCCAGGAAAAATGCTACCGATTCCCTAATGCTTACAGAATCATCAACTAATAGAATCGTCCTGCTCATACCTTACTGTTTATTTGTGATCTTTCTTAAAAAACTGCCGGCGCCTGTCTTTAAAAAGAACTCCGACAGGCATTCGTTTCCTCCTACATCAAATTCCGTGTCCAGACCTTTATCGTTTCGTTCAAGAATTGTTGATGCGATAATTTGAAGGCAAGTTAAATCAATGCCGGATGTGTTCTTGAAATCAAAAACTACTTTCTCCTTGCACAACGCGTTTCCAAGGAGGAATGTAAGTAAGTCGCGGGCAACCGATTGATCGAGGTCGCCGTATAGTCCTAATAGTTTCGTTGCGTTGTCTGCTTGAGTAATTTCAATATTAAATTCGCTTTCATTCATTCTTGCATAGAGGTTTAATCTGTGCTAAAAATAGAAAAATATCTTATACAAACTACAAATTGCATAAAAATTAACCATTGATAGCCTTTTGTATAAGTTGTTTTAGAGTGCCTGGATTGTTCCTGATAATGGTAATCAGCATATCCACGACCGCAGTTTTGTTGAGCCCGAGCTTTTCCCCCGTTGACTCTATGAATTTTATGTTTTCCCTCGAGATCCTGAAACCGGTATGTACTTTTAATTTACTTTCCGGCATAATCGCTGGATTTAATTTTTGAGAGCCTGAAGTTAGGGTTGTTAAGGCATTCCCCGCTTTCCTTGCTGAAAATTGCCCTTCTGTTAGTAGTTTCCGAATTTACAATTATAATGTATTTACCGATATGGCTAACCCTGCCATACGACTTGTTAATCAGTACCAGCTCATTTATCTCGAAGCCTGGTTTTGATCTGGGATGATTTGTTAATTTGTCTTTAAGCACCTGATATTCAATGTTTATTCTTTTCATCGTTTCTGCACTGCCTCCCATATCAGGATGGTTGAGCATGGCCAGTCGCCTATAAATAAGAGTAAGCGAATTTAAATCGTCAATTCCACTGAAAAACTTCATGTTCAATAATTTAATATTTGCAAATATACAACAATGTTTTACAATGTCAAACGAATATTTGTTTTTTCTTTAATGTTCCAATATCCTGACCGGGCATTGCAATAAGAAATCTCAATAAACCAGTTGCGACTGAACAAGGGGCTAAAAGGCAATAATGAAAATGGTTTTAACTACTGTTTGTTTAATTTTTATTAACTTTAACGATTGGTTTTAATTAAGGGGGTAAGGTTATTTGTTTAATATATGTTTTGATGGAGGTTTTAAGCAGGGAATTTGATATCGAGAGCACCAAAAAGAATTATAAGAACATTGTACCGGTCTATAATTTATGGAGCAAGCTAACGGAAAGCAAGGCGGCAAAATATGTGCTCAGGTATGCAGATGTACAAGATGAAGAGACTGTTTTGGAGGTGGCGTGCGGAACAGGCATTGTTTTTGAACAGATTGTGAGACGAAACCCGCACGGAAGAAATATTGGCATCGACTTGTCGCCCGATATGCTGGAAAAGGCTGTTAAACGATTGAAAAGTTATGGAAACAGCAATTATGAATTAAAAGAGGGAAACGCGTTAGATCTTGAGTTTGCGGATAACTCGATCGATTTGCTCATTAACAATTTTATGGTGGATTTAATGCCCGAGGATATGTTCGATGGCTTGGCTGCTGAATTTTTCAGGGTGATTAAACCTGGTGGAAGGGTTGTAATATCCACATTTTCAGTCGGTAAAACTAAGGTCAATAAGCTTTGGACTTGGGTGGCCGGACATTTTCCCGATTTGCTTACCGGTTGCCGGCCGGTATCCTTCAGGGCGAATTTGATAAAGGCCGGATTCCAAATTGAAAACGATCTTGAACTAAGCCAGAACACCTTTCCGTCCAAGGTTGTTAAGGCAAGAAAAACTAAGTGATTTTACATGCTGTCGATGTTGTTCCGCAGCATAAAACGAACTGCTTCCGTATTATGTGAAAATGGACAATGGCGGGCTAAAGCGGAGAGGGGGGGATTCGAACCCCCGGTACGGTTTCCCGTACGCCAGTTTAGCAAACTGGTGGATTAAGCCACTCTCCCACCTCTCCATTTGCCTAATTATTTAAATACTGAAATCATGGAAAACTTATTGTCTCACCTTTAAATAATTTGGAGTGCAAAAGTAATTATTTGTTTTAATTCACAAATATTTTTAAGAAAAAAATCAATATTTTTTGTACATTCGTTTAAGGAGAGAAATCATTACAGGAAATTGTTCGGGGTTTTTACTGAAAATAGTAGCGTATATGTTGAAAAATAAAAATGTTTTTAAGGTTCTAAATAAGGAAACTGAGTCCCGTGGTCTTATTAATACCGACCACCTTGACAATCTGTTCCGAAGGTTGGATGTTGATGGGTTGAAGGCTGGTTATATTGAGATATATAGTAAATATCCTGATTATCAACTTGATTATAATGTGGATGAAGGTATTGCCTGTGTTGATGATGTTGCCAGGGCAGTGGTTTTTTACTGTCGGCAAAACAATTTGGAGCCCAATTTGGCCTACTTATGCAAAATCGAGTTGTTGTGTAACTTCCTGATCAGGATGCTGGACGAAAATGCTTATGCCAATAATTTTATTTTTGACGATTATACCAAAAACCATACTCACATAAATAGTTTGGCCAGCCCTAATTTTTGGACATGGAGGGTTTTTTGGGCATTTACAGAGCTGCTGGTGAACAAGACCGGAGGACTTGAACCCTTGAAAAAGCAAATCGCCTATTTGCTCGATAAAATGGTATTGAACATCACCAACATCTTAAATACAGAAATAGTGTTGAAAGAGTATGACGCGGTATTTATACCGGGCTTTATCGCTGATTACGGAAGCGATCAATTCGCTGTAATTATGATAGGCCTTTGCAATTTATATTCTCGCTCAGGAAGCGAAAAACTCGAAATTCTTATAAATGAGATTGCCAATGGCTTGATAATGAGTCAGTATGGCAGTAAAGATATATTTCCCCACTATGCTTTTATGTCGTGGAAAAACACATGGCATCCATGGGGCAATGTTCAGGCTTATGCATTGCTGAGGGCTGGCAGCTTGCTTGGGAACAACTATTTTATCGAGTCGGGCCTTAAAGAAATAAAGTTCCTTTACCCATATTTGTTGCGGAATAAATTTTTGCACAGCTTTAGCCTTAAGCATAGAGACACAAATATCGAAGCTTATGAGATAAGGAAGTTTCCTCAAATAGCATACGATATGCGGCCAATGGTTTGGGCATGCTCCGAGGCTTTCCGTTTAACGACTAACGAAATGTATGCTATATTAGGAGCGAATATCACATTATGGCTTTTTGGTGAGAATGCGGCCGGAAAACCAATTTATAATCCGGAAAACGGAATGTGTTACGATGGAATAGACGGTTATCACAGTATCAACCTTAATTCGGGTGCGGAATCGACTATTGAGGCCTTATTGATTCTCAACGAAGTTGAAAAAACGCCATTAATGAAAAGAATACTTATTAACTATCTGAATAACAAAGAATCCACTTAACGGAAATATTGAGCAACATTTTAATTCCCTATCGAATTATTCATATAAATTTGCGAACTAAAAGATGCCGAATTTTTGTGCAAACAAATATGCTGTATATAAAAATACAAGAAATAATATGAAGAAGACTTTTGTTGAGAAGATTTTTGATTCCCCCTCCGGGAGCATCGTTTTCAAAAAACCAGATATAATTCTGTCGCACGACAATACAGCGAGTATTTTTAATACTTTCCGCAAGATGGGCGGGAGCAAGGTAGGCAAGCCCGATCAGTTGCTGATAGTGCTCGACCATAATGCCCCGCCAACAACTGCTAAGCTGGCAAACCAGTATCAGAGCATACGTGATATTGTCAAGCAACAGGGGATTAAGAAATTTCACGATGCCGGTAAAGGTATTTGTCATCAAATAATGGCCGATTATGCCCGGCCAGGTATGTTGATAGTGGGTAGCGATAGCCATACATGCACGGCCGGGGCCTTCAATGCTTTTGCAGCTGGTATCGACAGGACCGAAACCGCAGGATTGTGGAGCCAGGGCGAAACATGGTTCCGTGTTCCTGAATCATTGAAAATAATATTAAAAGGAAAATTGAGGCCGGGCGTCTATGCTAAAGATATTTCGTTATGGATAATAGGTACAATAGGATCCAGCGGAGCTGATTATATGTCGATCGAATACCATGGCGACGGAGTGAAGTCGTTGACCATCGACCAAAGGATGACATTGGCAAACCTGGCGTCGGAAATGGGTGCAAAAAATGCTGTTTTCCCAAACGATGACGTCCTGAAAGAATTTACAGGTGAAGGCTTTGAAGGTGTATGGGCTGATGAGGATGCCGGCTATGCCAGGGAAATTGTTGTGGAACTTGATAAAATATTCCCTCTTGTTGCCGCGCCGCATCAGGTTGACAATGTGAAAGCCGTATCAGAAGTCGCTGGTACTAAACTACATGAAGCCCTTGTTGGAACTTGCACCAACGGGCGTTTGGAAGATTTAAGAATCGTTGCTGAAATATTAAGGGGCAAGAAATTGCCGGAGGGCTTCCAAATGCTTGTCGTTCCGGCCTCGCAAAAGATATACCGGCAGGCCATGTCGGCAGGCCTGATAGAGATTTTAATGGAAGCCGGAGCAAACGTGCTGGCGGCAAGCTGCGGCCCGTGTCTGGGAACAGGGCAGGGGATACCAGCCGATGGTTATAATGTTATATCAACTGCCAACAGGAACTTTAAGGGCAGGATGGGAAATATGGAATCTTTCGTTTATCTTGCTTCTCCGGCCACTGTTGCTTATTCGGCATTGGCAGGTGAAATCGTGGATCCCCGGGCTATTGAATCCGATGATGTTTTCCCAGGCAAAATTGAAGAGGCGGGCACGTTGACAATTGATGTCGATGATAATAGAAAAATTGATGGTGTTTGGAATTATACTGATGTTGACAACCTGAATACCGACCAGATGTTCGCCGGCAACCTTACGTATTCAGTGTTGAGCTCCGATGCGGAAAGTATTATGCCACACCTGTTTAAAGGTTTTGACGCAAGCTTTAGCGAACGGGTCGAGGCTGGTGATGTCATCCTGGCGGGTAGCAACTTCGGATGCGGTAGCTCAAGGGAGCATCCTGCCGTCGGACTGGCTTTTGCGGGAGTTAAAGCAGTTATTTGTAAGTCGGTCAACAGGATTTTTTATCGTTCGTCCGCTAACCAAGGCTTGCCGATAATTTTACTTCCAGAGGCTATTAACGCCTATAAGCCGGGAGATGATGTTTATATTTCTTTAACAGAAGGAAAAGTAAGCGTTGACGGAAAAATATTTACTTTTGCGCCGCTTCCAAAAAAAATCATTGGGATTTTTGAGGCGAGAGGATTGGTAAATTTTATAAAAAACAATGCTTAGGGGTATATATCTACCTAAAATATAATACTTTAAATATAAATGAAGCTTAAGCTTTCAATCATTTTCATTCCAATTTTATTGGTTGCCGGTTATGTGTTGCTAAATGCTTTCCTGCCTAAATATTCAGGGCAGTATATTTTCATGCTTGTTTTGTTCTTTGCCGATCTTTATTTATGGAGTTCGATAACGAAAAAAATATTTAGTAACACTATATGGCTCAGGGTTCTGATAATATCAATATACTGGCTGCCCCTGGCCATGGTGATTGCTATAATGCTAGGGTCTGTTTTTGTTCGCATTATCGAATGGAATGATGCCTTTAGAACAATATCGTTTGGGATTATCATTGTTTTTTACATCTCCAAGCTAATTCCAGTTTTCTTTTTGTTGCTTGCCGATTTGTTGAGGCTGTTTAATAAAATAGTTCATCTAACATATAAGGACAACCGTAAAGACATCGTTAGGGAGAATAATGGGATGAGCAGGAGTAAATTCCTTCAATACCTGGGGTTTATATCCGGAGGACTTGTTATGGGGACTATGTTCACCGGTATGTTTAAGTGGGTTTATCAATTTGTTGTTTTCAAGGAAAAGATATCCATCAACAATTTGCCGTCGGCGTTTAAAGGTTTTAAAATCGTTCAGATCTCCGATATGCACCTTGGTAGCTGGACAACAGAAAAACCATTGATTCAAGCAGTTGAGATGATCAATGCGATGAAGGCCGATATAGTCGTGTTTACAGGCGACCTGGTTAATTTCTCGACAAGGGAGGCATATAAATACGAGGATGTTCTAAAGAATATCAAAGCAAAACAAGGCGTTTTTTCTATCCTTGGCAATCACGATTATGGCGATTATGTTAACTGGCCCGACAAAAAGAGCAAGGAACAAAACATGACGGACCTATATTCTCTTTATGAGCGTATGGGATGGAAGTTGCTTAATAACGAGAACCATGTTTTCGATTCGGGAACCGGGCAGCTTGCGCTTATCGGTGTCGAGAATTGGGGGGCTAATCCCCGTTTCCCCCGTAAAGGTGATATAGATATGGCTTTAACGGGCGTTGAAGATGTTGCTGCCAAAATATTATTGTCGCACGACCCAAGTCACTGGGAGAAAATCATCCTGCCTGATAATTATGATATAGCCTTAACCCTGGCCGGTCATACCCATGGCTTTCAGTTTGGCTACGAAGGCAAGAATATTAAGTGGAGCCCTGCTAAGTGGTTATATAAATACTGGGCAGGTTTGTATTCTGATAAAAATACGTCACGTCACTTATATGTGAACCGTGGTATCGGGTCTATCGGCTATCCCGGAAGAATTGGGATATTGCCCGAAATTACCCTTATTGAACTTGACGGGACTGTCTAGGACTATTTGCTATCAGCATAATGTTTTCCTCCGTTTTTTTATACACGGAATACCAAGATAAGTATATGTATGATAAACTGTTTTGTTAAAAAGTTATAAAATATTTGGATTTTATTATGCATCCCTCCTTATTGTATTTCCATATTATTATATTTGCCGTTATTTATAATAATTCTAAATAAATATATATGAAAACTATCTACAGACTTTTATCAATACTAATAGTACCATCCGTATTGGTGTTATATAGTTATAGCTCCGGAAGTCCCGGGGGGAAGACCGGATCGTCGGGCGACAATGGCATTACTTGCACTCAATGTCATTCAGGAACGGCCATCGCAGAGGCAAACTGGATAACCAGCAATATCCCGGCCGATGGTTATACTGCCGGGGAGACTTATACCATTACGGTTACGGGCACTCACAATGGTGTGGTGAAAATGGGCTTTGAGCTAACTGCTGAGAACTCTTTCGGAAGCAAGAAGGGGACATGGACGATAACCGATGCAGCGCGTACACAATTGGCGAACTCGAACACCGCGGTAACACATACTTCCGGAGGTACAGCGCCAAATGGCAATACCAACACCTGGAATATGGACTGGACCGCACCTGAGGCTGGTACAGGGAATGTTAAATTCAATACTGCCGTTAATGCTGCCGACGGTAATGGGAATACCTCCGGCGACCAGATTTATACAAGCGTTTTAACCGTAACGGAGGCAGTTGTGCTGAACCCTGAAATTACTGAAGTGAACCCGGATAATGCCGATCAGGGCTGGAGCGGCGATGTTGTTATCTCAGGTAGCGAGACCTCATGGCTCGACGGAGTCGGCAGTGTGATATTTAAATATGGCTCCGACAACTCTATTACCCTTGTGCCTGATGTCTTTGTTGTTAACTCAAACACTGTGATAACAGCAACATTCAATATACCTGCGGATCAGCAGTTCGGAAGTTATGACGTATTTGTTGACGAACTTGAGGACACGGATGGCTTTATGGTTAATGAAATGACCCTGAGCCCAGTAATTGTTTCTGTAGTTCCTGATCATGGACAGCAGGAATCATCGGTTACGTTAGAGATCAAGGGAGATGAAACTTCGTGGGCCGAAGGCGTTTCCGATATAATGATTAAACTGCACGACGACAGCCTAATAATGCTTGCGGCCGGTAATATTATGGTGATGAACGACACATTGGTTCATGCGGTGCTTAATATTCCTGTTGATCAACAAATTGGCGTTTACGACCTCTATGTTGATGACCTGATGTTGGAAAACGGTTTTACTGTTGATATCATTAATGATATAAGTGATTACATGGATGGACAAATCAGTATTTATCCGGTGCCAGCATCTGTTTCCATAAATATCGAACTTCCTTCGCAAGCAAAATACAGGATCGTATCACTGGATGGAAGAATCATTAATAAATTCGTTAACGCATCTGAGTATCAAAGTGTTGATATTTCTGGTCTAAAAAATGGAATTTATATAGTACAAATTGAGCTTGAAGGAAATATCGTCAATAGGAAAATAATAAAACGATAAGCTTTTTTTCATTAATCTTGAAAATCCGTCTTGCATCAGGCAAGGCGGATTTTTTTTATTTTTGAAAAAAACTTTGCTATGGATAATCTTTGTCTTGAATGTGGTACACACTTGATCGGAAGGGTAGATAAAAAGTTTTGCAACGACCAATGCAGGAACAATTTTAACAATAAACAAAACCGGGCAGAAACTTCCTATATGAGGAGAGTTAACCGAAACCTTAGGAAGAATCGTAGGATATTAAAGGAGCTAAACCCGAGCGGAAAAGCAAAAGTAAAGCGTAAAGAACTGGATTCCAGAGGTTTCGACTACAAACATTTTACCAATGTTTATAAGACCAAGGAGGGTAAAGTTTATTATTTTATTTATGAATACGGATACCTGCCTTTGGAAAACGGATATTTCGCGTTGGTCATAAACAAAGATATCTAAACTTTTAGCCTTTCCTTGAAAGGAAGAAAAGTCATAAAGTCGGCATGATGAACTAAATAGGCCTCGGTAGTCCGCTTGACCATATTTCCTTCGCCTGCGTGCGTGGCGATAATGTGGCATACTTGAGCAGGAACGCCTGCTTCCTCGGCAAGGCTGACACCTGAAAACGGATGACGAAGATATTTGCCATAAATTCCCTGTACAGCATTTCCGTTTTCGTCGAGTACGTATTCCAACAGTTTGCCAACATCCGCTAAGATAGCCCCGGAAACAAGAACGTCCATGTCAACGGGAAGTTCACCATGGTACATTTCATTGATTTTGTTTCCGGCATCGTGTGCTATATGGACTACCGAGCGTTTATGATCCATGAAAGTAACTTTCAGATCGGGGCCGCATAAAAGTGTAAAAGGAATCCTGTTCAAATCTTCGGGGCTTAACACACTGCGCTCAAGTGCTAATATCCAGCATTTCGCTGTTTTATCCCTTAAGTTAGAATCTTTTATCCAGTTCAACTCCGGCCATAAACTATAAACTTTCTTTTTCATCTTGTTTAAACTGTTAATTATCAGGAATATAAATAAATATCCGGAATCAATTACGGATTATTGCTTTAATTTGGCAATGACTGCATCAGCCATTTCCCTGGTTGAGGCGGCGCCATTTTTCACCACATCGGCTTTGCCGCGCATCTTCATCATGTCGTAAGTGCGTACATTGCCTTCGGAAATAACATCGGCAACCGCTTTTCTTATTTTAGAGGCCAAAGGTTTCTCATCGATGAAATCGAGCATCATACAGGCTGATTCAATCATGGCAATTGGATTTACTATAGATGTTTCGTAATCGGCATATTTAGGTGCCGAGCCATGTGTGGGCTCGAAAACACCTATTCCGCTATCAGGGTTGAACTGTGCGGAACAGGCAAATCCCAAACCACCTATCAGCCCTGCAAAACCGTCCGAAACTATATCGCCGAACATATTCCCGGCAACAATTACTCCATAGTCTTCGGGATTTTTGGTCAGCCACATCATTTGGGCATCTATGTTTGTGTTCCACAGCTCGATTTCCGGGTATTCGGTTTTTTGCATCTGTTGGGCCATCTTGTACATCATTCCCGATGTTTCACGGATAACATTCGGCTTTTCGCATACAGTAACCGATTTATACCCAAAGTTTTTAGCATGATCGAAAGCCCCTTTTAAAATTCTCTCTGTGGCATTCTTTGTGAAAATACGTGTCGAAACCGAAACTTCTTCCTTTGGCGTATCGCCGAAGTTTTTCACGAATTTGGGATGTGTCATCAGGGCTTCATAAACCGTATCGTTGGGATTGGACCATTCTACGCCCCCATAAAGGCCCTCGGTGTTCTGACGGAAGATAACAACATCAACTTCCGGTTCTTCAATGCTGTTTCCTTTTCCTCTCCTGACGAAGTTTAAGGGGTTTCCTTTATAGGAACGGCAAGGGCGCATGCAGATATCAAGGTTGAAGTGCTGGCGAAGACCAACAATGGGGGAGGAGTACACCAATCCTTTTTGCTTTAGCTCGTCGGACAGCTCTTCAAAAGCCGCATCTTTCGGTTTTGATGTAATTGCGCCGAACAATGCAATTTTATGCTGTTCCAATAAATCAATTGTTCTTTGTGGAAGCGGGTTTCCTTCCTCTTTCCAGAATTCCCAGCCTATATCGCCTTCAACATAGTCGGCATCGAAGCCTGCTGCATCCAATACTCTTATCGTTTCTTCCAAAACGGCTCTTCCGATACCATCGCCGGGTAGTGAGACTATTGTTCTTTTTGCCATTATTATTATTTTTTAGTTTGCTGAATTTTGGCTACAAATATAATACTGTGTAGAAATCCACAATGCTTTTGGTAAAAAAAATTATTACCTTTCGCCATTCATTTTACAAAGTAATTTATGATTCCGGAAAAGCGTATGCCAACATTGTTTCAGGCCTTGCTGCCCATTGGTCTTCTTATAGTTTTATTGGGTCTTAACGTGAGTTTTTTCGACGATACACTGTCCGGTGCAAATCAGGTCGTCCTCATGTTGGCGGGTGCTTTGGTGGGGCTTATAGGATATCGCCTGGGTTATTCTTGGGTGGAGATGAGGCTTCAAATAGTTAAGTCTATAAGTACGGCCTTGCCCGCCATATTAATTCTTTTGCTTATAGGTGCGTTGTCGGGAACATGGCTGCTCAGTGGCGTGATTCCTGCTCTGATATACTATGGGCTGAGTTTTTTAAGCCCTGTAATATTCCTTTTTGCAGCCGTTGTTATCAGCGGGATAGTGTCGCTGGCAACAGGAAGCTCATGGTCAACAATAGCGACAATTGGGGTTGCCTTGCTGGGCATTGGTTCGGCAATGGGATTTAACGAGGCAATGGTTGCGGGGGCAATTATCTCAGGTGCGTATTTTGGCGATAAAATGTCGCCCATGTCGGACACTACCAATCTTGCCCCTGCCGTTGCCGGAACGGATTTGTTCACCCATGTAAGATATATGATGTTCACGACCGTCCCTTCAATGGCCATCACTCTGGTTGTTTTCCTTGTGATAGGGTTTTCCATCGATACGGGGCCTTTTGCTGCCCAGGGCAATGATGTACAGCAGGTAATTGCCGCTACGTTTAATGTTAGTCCGTGGCTGTTTTTAGTCCCGGCAATACTATTTACGATTATCATGCTCAAAGTCCCGCCTCTGCCTGCCCTGGCCGTTGGCGTATTGCTCGGTGGTATTTTTGCCGTTGTTTTTCAGCCCCGGCTAATCGACTGTCTTTCGTCGCAGAGCGGAAATTATGCCCGCGACGCTTATGTTGTCGTGCTAAAAACTATTTATGGCGCAACGGCTGTCGATACTGGCGATGCGCAAATGAACGAATTATTCATTACAGGAGGGATGTCTGGTATGTTGGAAACAATATGGTTAATACTTTCAGCCATGTTCTTTGGCGGTATAATGGAAGCGACCGGAATGTTGAAGAAAATTACTGTGTCGGTGCTTGGCATGGTGAAAAGTGATGCATCCTTAATCGCCTCAACGGCAGTAAGCTGTATATTTTTCAACCTTACTGCCTCCGACCAGTATATGTCGATAATCGTCCCCGGGGAAATGTATAAGGATGCTTTTAAAGATAGAGGTTTAAAGCCTGAGGTGCTGAGCAGAACGCTGGAAGATGCTGGAACTGTTACTTCTGTACTTGTGCCATGGAATACTGGTGGAGCTACACAAGCAAGGGTTTTGGGTGTTTCCACTCTTTCTTATCTGCCTTTTGCCTTCTTTAATATTATTAGTCCGATAATGACTATATTTTTTGCTTATATGAAGATTAAGATCAGGAAATATAACACAAAAAATAAGCTCAATAATAAAGAATAAATTCATTGAAAATAGATATATCAAATATTAGGCTCTATGTCAAATATAGTGGGTAATCAAATTTCAGTTTGCCACATGTAAAGTAAATCATATTGATAAAATTGT
>JAJRQZ010000160.1 GCA_024279935.1 Bacteroidota bacterium | reverse complement strand
AGCAGGTTTATCAAGTTGATTATCAATAGCCCCATGCTTCAGCGTGGGGTTATATATTTGAAATCTCAGTAGTTTTGGCGGAAATTTTGTGTTTTTCAAACAAAAATTGTGACAAAACGGATAGGTAACCAATGAGTTAATGTTTTTCTCTACTGCTGAGTAGTAACCGCAAATTTAAAATTTATTAATTCAAAAATTATCCGACAATGTTTCCAAACCTTTATCTTTCCCCCAAAACCAACTTGAGCGTTTTTTCTTTGCCATTGCGCAAAACTGTCATGACCACTTCGTCGCCGGGTTGATAATTTTTAAGCAGAATGGAGTAAGTCCTGAGGTCCTTTGCATCGACGCCATCGAGCTTGCTAATTATATCACCGGCCATTAATCCGGCTTTTTCACCTGCCGAGCCCGGAATTACACTTCCTACTTTTACTCCTTCGCCCTTAAAGGCAAAATCGGGAACTGTGCCAGTACTAACCCTCCTTCCCGGGCCTTTCTTAACAGGGGCAGGTCTTACTGATTCATTTTTACCGGTAAAAACCATGGGGTCTTCCCTGTCGGCGAGATAAAGTATCACTTCCTTGGCAACAGTTGCAACCTTAAGCAGTCCTTTTCCGTCAATCGCCTCATATCTGTCGCCGGGACGGTGATAGTTCATTGTTGCACCTGAAAACAGCTGGACTGCGGGTATTCCTTTCTCTATAAAGGCTATCTGGTCGCTGGAGTCCAAATCATTCTCAATCACCTCCGACAATACTCCTGTGGTGTAATCCGTTCCCATGAAGATAAACTTCCATTCTTTAGCTGTATTTGCATTTAAGACCATGAGTTTTTTATCGAATAAGCTGCCATCGGTATCAAGGTTTACATCGGCAAAAAACTTCCAGCCAAATTCCTTTTCGGCATTTTGAACAAAATAACGGGAGCCTATCAGACCCGCTTCCTCGCCACTAGCGGCAAGAAAAACAATTGTCCTGGCAGGTTTGGCTGTTTTTGCCAGGCTTCGGGCAAGTTCCAGCATTATTGCCACACCGCTTGCATTATCGTCGGCGCCAGGATGTATTTTGCCTTCGTCGCCGGCGTGGTGGTCGGGCCAACCAAGACCGAGATGGTCGTAATGGGCAGAAAGGACAACAACCTCGTCCTTAAGCTCGGGATCGATACCGGGGATTATACCAATAAGGTTTTTCAGCTTCAGTTTACCTTTTCCATCAAAATTATGGTCAAACTCCTGAAAATAATCATCACTAACAGGCTGCAAGCCAGCGCTTTTAAATTCACTGCTTATATAATCGGCGGCCAGATCCAGTTCCGGGGTGCCCAGGCCCCTGCCCTTCAGCTTGTCGGAGGCCAGGTATTTTATGCTTGCCATCATGCGATTTTCAGAGAACACAGGCTTTAGACTTGCAAGTGCTTCCCTGGGTTCTGTCATGGAAACTTTTGATTCGCTGTCGCTTAAAACTTTTACCAAAGGTGAGCTCACGACCGGCCATTGTCCTTTGGCAATGTTTGTGGGCTCATCGGCCGAAAAGGCCAAATAGCTATATTTTCCGTAATGCGGCAGTTTGCGAATCAAGCCATCAATAGCATCCTTGTTCCCGATAGAAATAAAAATATCCTGTTTGTCAAGATTATCGCTGCGAGCCAGCGTGAAAACAAAACTATTATCGGCTTTTTGGATATTCTTGTTTTCAAACATCACCGAATCAGGTTTCAAGGCCGAATTAAACTGTGCTATCCCAGTATTGAACATAGGGGCAAACTTATTATCAAACCCTAAAACCCAAACGGCCTTATCCTCCGGGAAATCATTTATCTCATTATCATAAACTATTGTAAAATTATCATTATCAGTATCTTTCCATTGCTGAGCAAACTTCTGATACACCTCCGATTGGCTCTTTTCGGCCGATGCCGGAAGAACAAGAACATTATTGTCGCTACCCCATATCTTCGAGAGCGTAGCCGGGACCTCAGCAGGGTTGAGTATCCTGAAAACGTCATATTGCGGGTCAACGGCAAGTTTTAAGGGTTTGGCTTTTACCGAAAAACGGAATACTTGTTGCTTACTGTCCATGGCAAAAACAAAGCCCTCAAGTCCTCTCTCAGTCAGGACAGAAACAGGCAGGTCGATATTAAACGCCTCTGCTTTTTGAACCTGGCCCAATGTTAGCACAATATCATAATTATCGTTTACTTTTGAATATTTCAGATCAATGATTGCCAGTTCGGGGGCCCCGGTCCTGTTTACCCATTGAGCAAAAAACTGTTATAAGCCCACCCCGCTCACCTCCTCCATGGCAATCCTGATATCATCGAAAGAGGCAGACTTGAACTTATTGTTTTTATAGAACAAGGCAAGGCCTTCAACAAATTTGTCATCGCCAATCTTGCGCCTCAACATTTGCCACATCATCAGGCTTTTACCATAACCAATGGCCTCACTGGCCCCATCGTGGCGCGACAGGAACTTACTTAGCGGGAAATCGTTTTCTGTGTTCACCATATTGCTGAACTTTTGCAGCGTAGAACGCCTATACTCTTCGCCGGCGCCCCTTTGCTCCTTTATTAGGTGGTCGGCCATGAAAGCCGTTAAGCCCTCGCACCAGTTGCCACTGTCAAAATCCACGTAAACACTGTTGCCCCACCAGTTGTGAAGCAGCTCGTGCGGATAGGATGAATGAAGTATGAAAGGAAAGCGGATGATTTTCTCGCCAAGCAAAGTAAATGAAGGCATGCCGTAGCCCGTTTCCCAGAAATTCTCTACCAAAGCAAATTTCGAATAAGGATAATCGCCTATCATCCCCTGATACATATCCATATATTGCTCGGTAACCTCAAGGTATTTGTTTGCAAGCCCTTCGTCGGGAGTGCGCAAAAACGCCATAGCCTTTACCCCGCTGTTCATATCGTAGGAATACTCGTTGAAAGCAGCGGCGATCAGGAAAACCTCTTCCTGGGGGCTGTTGCATACCCATGTGTCGATATGCTTTCCATCAAAAAATCTGTCAAGAGTCCGCTCGCCCTGGCTAACATTCTTCCAGTCCGCGGGAAGGACGGTAGTTAACTTAAAACTCATCAAGCTATTCTCAAAAACCGGCACCCACCAGGTGGAACCCGCCAGATAGACTCCATTATCGCTGATGATCCCCGGCGACTGGGAAAACCCCCTCTGATAATTCTCCTTGCTCTGTTCGATTTCCGCATCAAGCTTTCCCTCATAAGATATCACTACCGAATTAGCATTACCACTAACTTTCCATTTCGATAAAACCACGCCTTCGTTTTCGCTTTCCCTGTCCATTCCGATATCACCGGCCTTGGAATTATCCGAAACCAGCTTTACGGAAACACCGGGGCTTTTGCTCTCCACCTTAAATGCCTTATTAAGTCGGAACACCAAATTGTCGGTGGCAAAACCCGATATCGTGTCAGTTACAAACATCTCTGCAGTTTCAGGGTTTACGTCCACGTTTAAAACATGATGTACAGTGTTGGCGGTTTGGCAGTCTGACAAAATCGCATTGATTATTAAAGCGGCTGTAAGAAATATCCTTTTCATTTATCTTATGTTTTTTGCAAAATTAAGAAAGCAATCCGAATGTATGCCGTATTTTAGGGATAAAATTGTTGTGCTTGCCACCTATAAGTCATTGATGGTTGGTTTGCGGCTTGTCACAGTAGTTCAAGCAGTTCCCGGACGTTTTTTCTTTTGACAACTATTTTGTGCCATTCCGGTGTTTTCTTTAGGTTTGCTTTAGAATTGGGAGCTTAATTTGCATTCTCACAAAAACTATGAAAGTTTTAATAATTGAAGACGAAATTGAATTATTGATAGTCATAAGCAACTATCTCACGAAAGAGAAATATGTTTGCGTACTGGCAGAGAACTTTGCTAAAGCTCGTGAGAAACTATCTATTTACGAATACGACATCATACTTCTCGACATCGGCTTACCTGACGGCAACGGTTTAAAGCTAATTGATACCATAAAAAAATACAATCACTATGCAGGATTGATAATAATCTCGGCGAAAAACTCCCTCGACGATAAAATAAGCGGCCTCGACAAAGGCGCCGATGATTATATGACGAAACCTTTTCAGCTCAGCGAATTGAATTCCCGTATAAGGGCATTATTGCGACGGCGGCAGCTGGACAGCAGCAACACCCTGACTTTTAATGAGCTGACTATTGATGCCCTGGCTAAAACATTGATAATAAACGGACAGGAAATAAAACTTACGAAAAAGGAATACGACATGATCCTGTATTTTGTAATCAACAAGAACAGGGTTCTCACCAAGGAAGCAATAGCCGAGCATCTATGGGACGATAATATCGACCTGGCCGATTCTTATGATTTTATCTACACTCATTTGAACAACATAAGGCGAAAGATCAAAAATGCCGGTGGCACCGACTACATCACCACAATTTACGGAATGGGATATAAATTTACGGACCAATGAAATTCCTCACCAAAATAAACAGGCGATATCTGATCAGCTTGACTTCAATATTAATAATTATCAGCATTGCCGGATATTTCATATTGAACATAGTTCTGGAAAACGAGCTGCAAGAAGACATATCCGAACAGGAATACGCTATTATTCAAGAAATTAAGAGTTCCGGGAATTTACCTAACATATTTCCCAACATAGAAACCAGGAGGATAGCCAAAAAAGAGCTCAACGGCAAGACCGTTACGAAAATATGGCTCATGGACAAATCAGAGGGCGAAACGGAGCCATTTATGGAATACTCGAACAGCCTTGAGATAAACCACGAATATTATCTGATAATTATCAGGCACTCAATGGTGGACAGACAGGACTTGATACTTGCCATTGCCCTCCCGCTTATAGCATTATTAATAATAGCATTTATAATCTCCTACTTTACAAGCCGGAAACTCAACAAATCGGTTTGGAAGGATTTTGAAAGAAACCTAAACGAGATCGAAAGCTTCAGGCTTAGCAACAATATGCCTTTAGAGTTGAAAAGCAGCAATATAGAGGAATTTGAAAGGCTAAACAGTGTAATCAACAAAATGGGCGAAAAACTGAACAAGGAATACTCATCACTAAAGGAATTCACGGAAAACGCATCACATGAAATCCAAACCCCGATCTCGATAGCACTGCTGAACCTGGAAGAATTATTACAGTCAGGCTTAAACGAGCAATCCATGAAGCAAATAGTTTCCGCAATTAATTCGCTGAAACGATTGTCGAGCCTGAACCAAAGCTTGATACTTCTGACAAAAATAGAGAACAAACAGTTCGGGCAAGAATCGGAGATTGACATAGGGGAAATCATCAACAGCAAAAAGGCAGAACTCCTCCCTATGCTGGAATCGAAAAAAATAAAAGTCAAGCTAATGGTGATCAACAGCTTCAAGGCAAACATCGACCCCCGGCTAGCAGATATCCTGATCGGCAACCTGATGTTGAATGCCATAAAGCACAATGTGTCGAACGGGACAATCGATATTGAGATACGAGCGAATGAATTCAAGATTTGCAATAGCGGGAATGACAATCCCTTCAGCAACAAAGATATATTCAATAGGTTCACCAAGAACAAAGCAGATTCGTTCGGCCTCGGGTTAGCGATAGCAAAAAAAATATGCGAGACAAACAAGCTGGAAATCGGATATTCGAAAAATCATTTACATTGTTTTGTCATCAAACACACATTATAAACATGAAACACACATTGAAAATATGAGCACACTAGTGTTTTTTATATTTTTCCTGTCTTTAACAACTGCGCTGACTGCCCAAACACGCGACCTGAGCTTTTACCAAAACAAAGCCAGGGAGAACAGTCCCTTGATAAATAAAAGCAACAACAACAATAAGATTTTACAACTTGACCTCAGGCAAGTAAACAGCATTTTAAAAAAGCCCGGGATCAATCTTGAGGCCGGCATTTTGTTCGCGCCAATAATCTCGCGCGATAATAATTCCAATAATTTCCAATGGGTATCGAAAACTGCTTCAGACTATGTCGGTTATGACCAGGCCTATTCCGATGGCGGTCAGTATCAAGGGTTTATTTCGCTTAATCAAGGTATTTTAAATGGCAGCAGATATAAGGATTATGAAAATATGGCTGAAATATCGCAGCGTATCAACGAGAACGACATATTATTATACGAACATGAAATTAAGCAGCTGGTGAGCCATCAGTATATTTTATGCCTGAGGTCAAAAAAGCAGATGGATATAAGCAGACAACTGGCGGCAGATATGGAATCGCAATTAAATATCTTGCAAAAACTTGTTGAAAAAGCAATTTACAGGCAAACCGACTTAATGCTCCTGCAGGTCGAATTCCAGAATTACAAATTGATGTTCAGCACATATCAATCGGAATATCAAAACAACATTTCCGACCTTAATCTTTTGTGCGGCCTAGATGACACAACAGATCTTGAACTAATGGAAACGGATTTCCGAATAAAGCCCGATACCATCGGCGAATCGTTTTTTCTCAGTTCTTTTAAACTTGACAGCCTGGGCATCAACTCAAATCAAGCTATTTTTGAGCAACGTTACAAACCCCGATTGGATTTATTCGCCACCGCCGGAATGAGCTCGATATATTTACCTGATCTCAGGCGTTTTGGCTTTAGCACGGGACTAACTTTCAAATGGAATATTTTCGACGGGCGTCAAAAAAGCCTCGAAAGGGAAAAAACAAGCATAAAGCTACAAACATTAAACTTCGATAAACAAAATTTCATGATCAAGCATAAGGTAAACAAGAATAAATATCTGGAAAACATCGCATCAATCGACCAAAGGATTAATATAACAAACAAACAGCTGGAAGACTATGAGTATTTATTGCAGGTTTATTCGATGGAGATATCACAGGCACAGATATCCGTTATGGACTTAAAAAACCTCTTCAAGGATATCGCAATCAAAAAGCAAGAAAACCTGGATTTGAAAATGCAGCAGCAAGCACTTATAAATTTGTATAATTATTGGAATTTTTAAAATCACAAAATGAGGATATTAGCCAAGAACATATTCATTCTTATTGCTTTAGGTTTGGCATCCTGCACGAGCAAAACTATCGACAAACAAGCCAGACAAGCAAAGGCACAGGTGCGCACAACAAGAGTTGAGCAAGGCTATATACCTGATTATCTGAGATTTAGCGGAAAAACTATTTATTTAAACAATAACAACATCGTTGCTCCTATCAGCGGATATATTACAAAATTGAATGTCAGTCCAGCCGATAAAGTAAAAAAAGGCGATGAGCTGTTCTTGATACAATCCAGGGAATCCTACGCTTTGAGTAACAGCAATCCCGGCACTGCCCCTTATGGCGGGATTAAGATAAAGGCCCCGGCCGACGGAGTGATAAACCGCTTAGTTGTTTTTCAATCGCCTGTTTACGTGGATGCCGGTTCAACATTATGCAATATCGTCGAAACCGGAAGTTTATATGCTAGCGTTGAAATCCCGTTCGAATACGTTTCCTATGCAAAACAAGGCAATAAATGTAAAATCATCCTCCCTGACAACACTATGTTGTACGCAACTTTTTCTAAGGTCTTAACCTGCATGAACGAAGGCTCGCAAACACTTAACGTACTTGCGAAAATAAATATGGACAAGATTATTCCCGAAGGGATGATCGTTGAGGTTTTGCTTGAAAAAGGAAGTACTGACAAGTCGCAGTTGTTAGATAAAAAATGCGTGATGAGCGATGCGCTCATGAAGGATTCATGGGTTATGAAACTTATTAACGACAGTACGGCCGTGAGGGTTGATGTAAAAGTGGGAAGGCAAGATCACGAAAAAGTTGAAATCTTATCCCCTGTTTTCAGCACAAGCGATAAAATCATAAGCCAAGGAGCCTATGGCCTGGACGGCACTGCCTTAGTAGAAGTCATAAACTAGTTGCATGAAAGATTATTATAAAATATTGCGAAAGCCCATACTTTTTGTAGGGATATTGATTTTTGCGGGCGGCATATTTGCTTTTATCCGGATGCAGACAAACTTGTTCCCGGCGGTTCAGTTCCCCCGCATCTCAATAATTATCGATGCGGGACAGATACCTATAAACAGAATGATGATAACCGTTACCCAGCCTATCGAGAGCGCAGTAAAAAAAGTTAAGGGCGTCAGGGTGGTGAAAAGCAGCACGAGCAGGGGAAGTGCTACCGTTGAGGTTTATTTCGACTGGGGCCTGGATATTTATGCCTTAAAACCACAACTGGAAAGCAGGATAAACGAGATAAAGAATTTCCTCCCCCCGGGGGTGAATATTTCAACCGAGGTGATGAACCAGTCTCTATTTCCCGTTTATGGCTACACACTTGAGAACCCGGAAAAAAGCGATGTTGACCTTAAAGACATTGCCAACCTGATTGTAAGGCCCGCATTCTCGCAAGTAAACGGCATCTCCAATGTTATAGTCCGCGGCGGAAGACACAAAGAATTCGTAATTGCCCCAATGGCAGATAAAATGACAGCTCTTGGAATCGTACCACAAGACATCATCGATGCCTTTCAGAACAGTAATTTCGTCGAATCGGCCGGACTTCTGCCCGATCATTACAGGATGTACCTCACACTTCTGGATACAAGGGTAAACAACATTGAGGAACTAAGCAATACAGTGATAAAAAATATTGACGGCCGTATTATTAAAATAAAGGATATTGCCCATATAAAACTGGAAGAGCAACAGGAATTCGTAAAAATAAACGCCAACGGGAACAATGCCGTAATTATTGATTTGGTAAAACAAGCCGGGACAAACCTGGTTGACTTTGCAAAAGATGTGGAATCCAAGGCATCGGAAATAAAACAACTTCTGCCAACAGGATATTACCTAAAACCCTATTACAACCAAAGTGCCTTTGTTACCGACAGCGTTGACAGCGCAATGAAAACAATTTACGAAGGGCTAATCCTGGCTTTGATAGTTATCATTATTTTCCTTCGCTCGTGGCGATCAAGCCTGGTCGTGATACTGACTATCCCGGTAACGGTAGCATTCTCGTTCTTAGTTCTGTACCTCGTTGGCATAACAATAAACATTATGTCGTTGGGGGCCATAGCAGCCTCGGTAGGGTTAATTATCGATGATGCCATTGTAATCATCGAGCAGATTTACAAGAACCATGAAGACAATCCTGACAAGAACAAATTCGAGGTAGTCCGTATGTCGATACGTTTTCTTCTCCCGGCCATGATAGCCTCCTCTTTGACAACGATTGTCATCCACTTCCCTTTTAGGCTGATGAGTGGTTTGGCAGGCAGCTTCTTCAGGATTTTATCCGACACCATGCAATTGACAATGGTGGTTTCATTTCTTGTAACATGGTTGCTGCTGCCTGTATTTCATGTCTTTATTGGCTATAAGAAGAACTTGGGACCCAGGCTCAAAAGGAAAAAGGCTCAAAATATCAATATATTGGATTGGTTTTACGACAAGCCTGCAATATCGGTGTTTTTTGTTTTATTATTGATTTCATCGGCATATCTTGCCAGCACGAAATTGAAAACCGGTTTCCTTCCCGAACTTGATGAAGGCTCAATAGTCCTCGATTATTATTCGCCTCCTGGAACCAATATCGACGAAACCGACAGGCTTTGCAAGGAAATGGAAAAAGTGATATTGGCGAATCACGATGTTGAAAGCTATTCGCGGCGCACGGGGATAAGGATGTCGTTCAGGTCGCACCCGGCCAACGAAGGCGATTATTCCATTCAGCTAAAATGCGACAGGAAAGAGACTACCGATGAGGTCATCAACAGGCTGAGGGGGGGGATTTCGGCCAAGGTACCTGTTCTCACAATTGAATTTGGGCAAAGGATTGCCGATCTGTTGGGCGACCTGATAAACACTCCCCAGCCCATAGAGGTCAAAATCTTCGGCGACGACTACGCAAAATTACAGGAAATAGCAAACAAATGCCATAAGGTTATGGACAGCATTCCGGGGATAGTGGACATAGACGACGGACTGGTACCCGAAGGCCCCTCATTGGTCTTCAAGCCTAAAACCGTGAAACTAGCCCTCTACGGAATCAGCTTGTCGAACTTCGACACTCAATTGAAAGCCATAATAGAAGGTCTGCCATTGGGGAAAAGCGCCAATATCCCAAGCCCTTCACCAGATCAGGCAGCCATGACATCAGGCTTGCAAATAGGTGATATCCAGGAAGGTCAGCAGATGAGGAGAGTAATCATGCGCTTTGTCGACTTTGCGGACAACGACCTGGGAGTCTTGAGAAAACAAGCGATTTTCCTTCCCGATGGCAGTAGTCGTTATTTTGAATACTTCTGCGACGTATTCCCCCTTTCGGGTGAAGTTATAGAAAGCCGTGAGGATTTAAAACCTGTAATAATTCTGACATCGCGGCTCGAAAACAAAGACCTCGGCACTGCCGTCAACGACCTCAAAAGCAAGTTCGCAAAAAAAATCAGCCTTCCACCAACTTATAAAATCGAATATGGCGGAGCGTACTCTCAACAGCAACAATCGTTTAGGGAGCTGATGATGATACTTGCCCTGGCAACCCTATTCGTATTCATGGTTTTAATGTTTTTGTTTAAAAGGTGGAGAATAGCATTTTTAATACTTTTCATCTCGTTGATGGGAATTACGGGAAGCTTGATCTTGCTATACGTTTTTAACATCCCGCTTAACGTGAGCAGTTATACGGGTATCATCATGATAGTGGGCATAGTTGCGGAAAATGCGATATTCACAGTATATCAGTACTTTAGGGACTTGAAAACTTTAGGCAAAGGTGATGCCGTCAAAAACACCATAAAACTACGTTTGCGCCCAAACCTTATGACTGCCATAAGCGCAATACTTGCACTAACTCCTCTGGCCATAGGGATAGGAATAGGCGCGCAGATGCAACAGGCACTGGCGATAGCGGTAATCGGAGGCTTCTTGATCGGCTTGCCCCTGCTCCTCATCGTCTTGCCGTCGTTTTTGAGATTGATGAATTTTAAAGATGCAAAAACAACATAAATCGTTAACAGATGAAAACAAAAAGTATTTCAACATTAGTCCTGATAGTTGCCATAACCGGTCTCGGTACTCGCGCAAATAAGGTTTTGGATCAATACGACAAAAATGCCATGAACATCAACAATACCGATACTATATTCGTATTCGACGATTTTGGGCCAAGGGAATTGAACGCCAATTGGTCGGTTGCGCTAACAGGCCGGGGAAAGATGTGCAGCTGGGAAATAATAAATGAATCCTCCAACAAGGTACTGGCACAAACATCCGCAGAGAACAATGATTACCGTTTCAACATCATAACAAACAACAAACTGACCTACAAAGACTTACAGATAAACTTGAAATTTAAGGGTGTTGAAGGAAGAAACGATCAAGGCGGCGGCCCTGTTTGGAGATATCAGGACGCCGACAATTACTATGTTGCAAGGGCAAACCCACTTGAGAACAACTACCGGGTTTATAAAGTCGTTAAGGGTAGGCGCATGGAGCTGAAAAGCGCAAATGTCAGAATAGATTCAAATAAATGGTATGATATTAAAATAAGGATGAAAGGGAATAAGATAAAATGCTATTTCGATGATAAGCTCGAACTCGAAGTTGAGGACAACACTTTTCAGGAAGCCGGAAAGATCGGCCTTTGGACAAAATCGGATGCACTTACTTTCTTCGATGATGTAGGTATCCATTCTTTGTAAAAACACATTGATTTCAGAGAATAAAAAGTACATTTGCGCTTATGGATATAATGTATTTGGGAATAATACTTTTAGCCGGATATTTTTTTTCGATAGCAGCCGAGAAAACGGGGCTTCCGAAAATTGTCGGTTATCTGGCGGCAGGCCTGTTGTTAAATCCTGAGATCATAAAATTCATACCTCCTGAATTTTCGGCCAATGCCGACACTATCACAACATTCTGCCTGGCTTTTATTACATTTGAAATAGGCAGTAATTTTTCTGTTTCCGACTTAAAGTCGAGCGGAAAAAAATATTTCAAGCTAGCTGCCTTCGAGTCTTTGGGAGCCTTTATCTTGATATTCCTGGTTTTTTTCCTCATAAGCGGGCTATTGCCTTTCTCAAATATGGGGACAGGCGTGAAAACAGCTTTCAGCTTATTGCTGGCCTCCTTGGCCGCCCCAACGGACCCTTCGGCCACACTTGCCGTTATTCATGAGTACAAAGCATCAGGCCCTGTAACAAAATCAATATTGGGCGCCGCCGCTTTCGACGATATAATAACATTGATATTGTTCAGTTTCGGCTTTTCCGTTTCCAGGACAATATTGGGAGGCGGAGGGCTCTCGGCCTTGCACCTTAGCTACACTATCTTATACAAAATAGCAGGAGCGGTTGCCCTGGGCAGCATAACGGGCTTTGCCTTCAACAGAACAATATCTATTTTAAAAGTATCGTTCCGAAACCCGATGTTGGTAATCTTCCTGGGTTTTCTTTCTTTAACATTTGGATTGGCAATTTACTTCAAGCTTGACGAGATGTTCTCAACTCTTACGCTTGGGTTTATAGTTCGTAACTTCAACAAGCAAAACGAAAAGATAATAAGCATAACAAGAGACGACCTGGAAGAGCTGTTCTTCCTTATATTCTTTATTTTCAGCGCAATGCACTTCAACTTCGATTCCTCGGGGCTGGCTGTATTGGTTCTGACACTTATATTCATCATATTTAGATCCGCGGGCAAATATATAGGCATGTTCATTGGGACTCATTATTTGAACATGTCGGATAAAGTTAAGAAATACGCATTTGGGGGGTTGATACCCCAGGGGGGCATAGTATTGGGCTTGGCGTTATTGGTTGGTGTTGAACCGCTCTTCAAGGGATTCTCAAATATATTGTCGGGAGTAATAATGGGCGCAACCATAATCCATGAGTTTATCGGGCCGTTATTGTCGAAATACGTGCTGAAAAAATCGGGTGAAATAAATATTAATAAATAACAATAAAAATCACAAAATGGAACTACTTATTTTATTTTTCGGATTGTTGTTCGGTGCATTATTGGTTAATGCAAACCTGAACCGTTTCGATGTTATCAGCGGGATGGCAACGCTGGAGAACCTTGCGGTGGCAAAAGCCATTGCCATGGCAATAGGGCTGGGCGTAATATTGTTGAATGTTGAAATCGGCCTGGGATTGGCTTCTTTTCATGTAAAGCCGTTCATCCTGGGAGGCATTGTTCTTGGCGGGCTTGTCTTCGGGGTAGGCATGGCCATTCTCGGCTATTGCCCGGGCACCTTGGACGTATCCCTTGGCGAAGGCTCCCTTGATGCCCTGATAGGCATTGCTGGCGGTTTGTTGGGCGGACTTGCCTTCACTCTTGCGCTTCCCGGCATCCAAGGCATCCTGGGACCCGATCTTGGCAAGATATCCCTAACCTCCATAACGGGATTCGGTTTTGTCTTTTATCTGTTGGTTTTTGTTTTTGGGCTGCTTTTTATCGGAATAGCGGTGTGGCTTCATAAAATAGAGAAGAAAAAAGATTTGCGATGGCTATATACCGGAATAGGACTAGCGGTTTTAAACGCTATCGTCTTTGCGTCGGCAACCACCAACCGACCAATAGGGGCATCAACAACATTTCCTTATGTTGCTGATTTATTGTCCGGTATAACAAACAATCCTTATTATACCAAAATAGAGGCACCAGGGAACTGGGAACTGATCTTCCTTGCCGGGGCCTTGTTGGCAGGATTGATAATTTCACTCGTTAAAAAAGAATTCAAGTTCACGCTGATACATAGCAATTGGCTGAAATATAAAGGGGCTTCAGCAGCAAACAGGATAGTTTGGGCCTTTGTGGGCGGCTTTGTACTGATATTTGGGGCAAGAATGGCAGGAGGCTGTACCAGCGGGCATGTCATCTCCGGTGGCATGCAGCTGGCATTGAGCAGCTTGGTGTTCGCTGTCTTTGTTTTTATTGGTCTTTTGGCTACCGGAAAACTGTTTTACCTTAAGAAATAAACAAAACTCTTCTTCTTGAACATCTCTTTAGATTCATCATTTATTATTGCCTTATAAATTTTAAAACGCAATAAAAATGAAAAAACCGATCTTAGTGTTTGCCATAGCGGCAATGTTTAGTTTGCAAGCCTGCGGGCAGAAAGAAAATGTTCCTGCCAAAACAGAATCATCCTTTGCTCAAAAGTTCCCGGATGCTAAAAAGGTGAAATGGGACAAAGAGAACATGAATGAATGGGAGGCTGAATTCAAGATGAACGGTAAAGAATACTCGGCCAATTTCGATAATGTCGGCAAATGGATGGAAACTGAATATGAAATTAAAACCTCCGAGCTGCCAGCGGCCGTCAAGACCACCATCGAAAATGAGTTTAATGGCTTTGACATAGAAGAGGCTGAAGTATCTGAAACCCCTGGGGGAAAAGTATTCGAACTGCAAATGGAACAAGACGAAAATGAGGTGGAGGTGGCAATAGCGCCCGATGGAAAAGTTATAAAGAAAGCGGAGAAAAGCGACAACGACAACCAAGGCGATGAGGAAAACGACGAGGGCGTCAATGATTAAAATGAGACCGGCCATCAACATCAAGGCTTATAGCCATAAGGTTCGGAATTTTCACGAAGGGTATCTTTACAAAGCCATTTGTGAATTATTAACTTATTTATCCAATTGCCCGCTTGCGGCTATTTATTGCAATTTGTACCGACGCCTATTTATATCGCACCGAATTCGAGCATTTTAATGTCATGACGATAAATACCATCAAGGGGTGGCCCTATAAATTGCTTTGCACCGATATCCTTGGGCCAGATGTGAACAAATATAATAGACAATCCTAATGAAAAAGCCAATGTTTGTTTTATGCTTAATGTTTGTTTTTGCCAACAAGCTTGAAAGCCAGGAGAAGCATTTTCACGTCATACGAACTAGTGATAAATAAATTGTCGGTTATTGTTCAGCCCGGAGTGTATATCTATCGAGAAAAATTAAAAAAACCAAAGCCCGCTGGTTTATCAACGTCTTGGCATCAAATACAATATTTATAATGATTTTCATATCGGGATAAATCTTAGGGCTTATAGCTTTAAAGTATCTGATTTTATCGAGTGGAACATCGGATACAATATCAATTGGGGCTTCCCGGGCAATAACACCCAATATAAACATCGGAAACAATTGCTTTTTTAATGTATCAATTTATTAAATTTGCCATGTGAATTTTCAGGTGGTTTTAAAGATATTGACACGGAGCTTGTTGATTTCTGCTACTGCAATCTTATTATGTTCAACAATAGCAGTTATTTACGACGAATCACCATACCCATTCTTGATTGCGGCCCTTATAAGTTATTTCTTTGCTTTCTTGCTATTCCTGGCAAAGGGAAGGAAAGAAGGACATCCCGCCATGGTGCCCAAAAGTGCGTTCCTGGCAGTAACGCTGTCCTGGGTGCTTGTATCACTATCGGGTGCATTGCCTTACTATTTCTCAGGATATATTAATTCGTTCACCGACGCATTCTTCGAATCCGTTTCGGGCTTCACCACAACAGGTGCATCAATACTAACCGATATAGAAAGACTGCCAAAATCAATTCTGTTCTGGAGAAGCTTGACACATTGGATAGGAGGAATCGGGATTATAGTGCTGGTGGTAATAATCATGCCATCGCTTAGAATAGGCAACTATAATTTGTTTGTGCTTGAATCATCCTTACAGGAAAAAATTATTCCAAGGATAAAATCGGAGGGCTATCGCTTATTAGTAATTTATATTAGCATCACTGTGGCCGAGATCATTTTCCTGCAATTTGGAGGCATGAACATATTCGAGAGTATTTGTCATGCTTTCGGCACTGTTGCCACAGGCGGCTTTTCACCAAAGAATGATGGTATTGCCGGTTATTCGCCTTATATCCAATATGTTATAATGATATTTATGATTCTTGCCGGGACTAATTTCGTGATCTATTACTTTTCTGTACTAAGAAAATTCCACAAGATAAAGCTGAACGAGGAATTAAGATATTATCTTGGGATTATAGTTCTTGCCGGTTTGGTACTGACAACAATTCTATATTTAGAAACCCCCAGGACCTTGGAACATTCGTTCAGGGAAGGCTTTTTCCAGGCAACGTCGATAATTACATGTACCGGGTTTGCCACTACCGACTATTTATTATGGCCACCTTTGGGTTTAGGGATAATATTCTTACTTATGTTTGTTGGTGGCAGCACTGGTTCCACGGCGGGAGGCATAAAGATCGCCAGGCATATAGTAGTATTGAAAAACATCAAGCTGATTTTTAAGCGTTCATTGCATCCCCATCTGGTAGGTGCGATAAAAATTAACAACAACCACATAAGCGAGACCAACAACAACAAAATCCTGACTTTTGTCTTATGGTACTTCATTGCATTTGTAATTGGGAGTATCTTACTGATTTTTACCGGAATGGATGGGGCAAGTTCCATAGGTTCGATTGCCACCGCCATGGGCGGGATAGGCCCGGGACTCGGCAAGGTCGGCCCTGCTTCAAACTTTGCCCATATACCACTTATGGCGAAATATATAATTTCATTCTATATGATACTTGGCCGGTTAGAAATTTACCCTGTCGTCATTTTATTTACACAATTTTACTGGCGTAAATACTCCTTATAAAACAGCCAACAGACTGATTTATTGATCAGGGGACCAATAAAAGGGATCTTTTCGCGAATCAACCTATCATAAGCGGTTTCACGAACTTCTCTATGTCATCGCTGCTAATTTCGCTCGACCCCAATATCAGGAGGCGCTCGATAACATTTTGCAGCTCGCGTATGTTGCCCGTCCAGTTATAGGTTTTCAGTAACTCGATCGCATCATCGCTGATTATCCCGGTCTTTTTTCCGGCAGCGAGCGAAATTTGCTCGATAAAATGGTTTGCAAGCAATTTGATGTCATCTTTTCGCTCCCGCAAAGGTGGCACGACAAAAACAATCACACTCAATCGGTGATATAAATCCTCGCGAAAACGACCTGCTTTTATTTCACTCTTCAAATCTTTGTTGGTAGCGGCAATAACCCTAACATCAACAGAAATTTCCTTTTCGCCGCCAACCCTCATTATTTTGTTTTCCTGCAAAGCACGTAAAACCTTAGCCTGGGCCGAAAGGCTCATATCGCCTACTTCATCCAAGAACAACGTGCCTCCATTAGCCAGTTCAAAATCGCCTTTTCGCTGTTTGACCGCCGAGGTAAAAGAGCCTTTTTCATGGCCGAACAGCTGGCTTTCAATCAATTCAGAAGGTATGGCCGCACAGTTGACCTCAATAAACGGCGACTTACTTCTTTCGCTTTGAAGGTGCAGCTGCCTTGCGACCAGCTCCTTACCGGTCCCGTTCTCACCTGCGATAAGCACACGGGCATTGGTAGGAGCCACCTTCCCTATCATTGTTTTCAAATCGATGACTTTGGAATTTTCGCCGATTATCTTATATTTCTTGTCAACTTCTTTTTTAAGCTGCTTGGTCTGGCTAATCAAATCCGTCTTGTCGATGGCATTCCTCAAAGTTATCAAAAGCCTGTTTAAATCGGGGGGCTTAACTATAAAATCGTATGCGCCTTTTTTAATTGCCTCAACAGCAGTCTCTATGGTCCCATGCCCGGAAATCATGATAACGGGAACGTCCTTGATCCTCATCATTTTCTCAAGTGCCTCGATGCCATCTAGCTCAGGCATTTTTATATCGAGCAAAACAGCATCGAAATCATTGGCTTCAAAAAGCTCGTAGGCTTCAAGGCCATTCGATGCCAGTTCAACATCGTATTTCTCAAATTCGAGTATATCTTTTATCGTTCTGCGGATGCTGCTCTTATCGTCCGCAACTAATATTTTTGGCATATCGGAAATTTTTCCAAAATTAAAAATTTAAAGCGATATTCTTATATGATATTAAAGGAATGATATTGGATTTAAATCCGTAGGTATTTTATAAATAAAATTTGGTTGAGGTTTAATAGCATAAATTTTTTCGATACTTGAAAAACACATAATAAATATTAATTTTTGACGACGGATAACCTATCCCTGATAAAGGATTTTGATTTATCTTAGAGCCTTGAAATTCTCTCTATATAAGAGAAATTGTTTATTTAATCAGTTTATGGGAAAAACTATTTTTATACTTTGTATATTATCATTCGGCTATTTTTATAGTTTATCTGGCCAAACTGGGCCTCAGGTATTTAACAGCCCCACTGCATTAAAATATCCCTGGGCGGGCGGAATGAACTCAATGCAGTTTGGCGAGATTGACATTGATTTAGATGGCAAAATGGACTTGTTTGCACTTGACAGGGACGGAGTGTTTAATATAACGCAAAACGATGTAAGAGGAAACCGGACATACTGCTTCCTGAACGATGGTGGGCCAAACGAAATAAAGTATGTATTCGCTCCCGAATATTCCTCGCTTTTCCCGGAACTATATAATTGGGCCATATTCGCCGATTATAATATGGACGGGAAAACCGATATCTTTACTTATTCGCCCGGTTGGGCAGGAATTAAAGTTTATGAAAATGTTTCTGCCGATGTATTGAAGTTCGACCTGGTGGCAAGCCCCTTCCTGACTTCTTTCCAGGGCGGTGGCTACACAAATATATTTGTTACCTATGCGGACTATCCCGGAATTTACGATATTGATAACGATGGCGACCTGGATTTGCTAACTTTCAGCACCTTGGGCACTTTTGTCGATCTTCACAAGAACATGTCCATGGAATTATACGGCATACCCGATTCCTTAAGCTTTGAGCGCACTGAGACTTGCTGGGGCTATTTTGGCGAAAGCGAAGAATCCAATAAGATATATCTGGATACATGCAGGAATTTTTCGGCAGCAAAATCACTGAGCAACAAGGAACGGCATACCGGATCCACCTTTTTATTGCTTGATTTAAATGCCGACAACTTGGCTGACCTGCTTTTGGGCGACATCGATTACCCCTCATTATTTGCCTTATACAACGGTGGTAGCTTAGAGGAGGCCAAAATGACTTCCTACGACACACTTTTTCCCGCGACATCTGAAAAAACAACTTTGTTCTCCATGCCCGTATCCAGTTATATAGACGTGAACAACGACGGGGTTAACGACTTGCTGGTCTCCACTTTCGACCCCAGCCTCAGCAAATCCCAAAATAAAAACAGCGTATGGCTTTACCTGAACAACGGGGACAATAATAAGCCGATATTCAATCTATATTCGAAAAACTTCCTTCAGGAGGAAATGCTCGACTTCGGTACCGGGGCACATATTTGCGTTTACGACCTCGACAAGGACGACCTTAAGGACCTTATTATTGGAAATTACGGATATTACCTATCATCTTATTACGACGAGGCACATTTCCTGCATTCCATATTCCGCTCAAGGATAGACTTTTATAAAAACACAGGCAAGTCCGGAACCCCAAAATATCAATTGTGGAAAAAGGATATTGGTAATTTTTGGGTTGAGGACATGCTCGGCCTCACACCTTCAATAGGCGATTTTAATGCTGATAACCTGCCGGATATCCTAGCAGGAAACAGCAATGGAAGAGTAGTTTTAAGTCTTAATAAAGGAAACTTCGATTTTGAGATCTCCGACACCAACTACCTCGATATTGATGTCGGCGAATACAGTTATCCCCAACTTTTCGATCTCGACAAAGACGGGTTAAAAGATTTGATAATTGGAGAAAAAAACGGGAACATTAATTATTATCACAATGAAGGAAATGCTCAATCACCTGATTTCGTTTTTATTACGGATAGCCTTGGGAAAATAAACGTAACAGACTATAATCTTTCGTATTACGGTTACAGCAGTCCGCACTTTTTCCGCCTGGCTGACGGGACCACAAAACTAATTGTCGGGTCCGAGCAAGGTTTGTTACACTATTACGAAGATATCGACGATAATTTGGGAGGGGAATTTATTCTGTCCGATAAACTAGGTCAAGTGCTGGACACCAGTAATGTTTCATTCGACAGGGGCATCAGGACCTCTGCTTGCCTTTCCGACTTAAACAATGATGGGACAATGGAAATGCTGTCAGGAAATTATGCGGGAGGAATTGAATATTTCGGTGCAGTGGCCGAAGTAATGCCGGGCCGGGAAGAAAAAACAACTCAAAACACGATTTCCGTTTATCCAAATCCTGCATACAATTTCCTTTATATAAACTCATCAAAAAACATCAAGATAGAAAAAGTCGAAATTATTTCATCAACAGGGATCTTGCTGAGAAGTTTTGTTCCTTTATATGAAAACTACTTTACACCAATAAGGGTTGAACTAGATTTTATTGCCGGGATTTATTTTCTGAGAATTTATTCTGACAACGAAACTGTTACAAGAAAACTCATGTTGCAAGATAAAAAGCAATGACAGTAAGATTCCTTGTTTTCGACACCATGCGGACATAGGCTGCAAGAGTTTACCCCTGTGATTATTTAAAGTACTGATTAACAGCGCAATAATTCTTACAGGCCCCTTCATGAAACTTTGAGGCATCAATGTAACGCGGCAATAAAAATGCTTTATTTCAATTCGTCGGCCAAATATCGGGCAGTATGGCTAATTTTATTTTTAACGATTGCCTCCGGGGTTCCGGCACAAACTATTTCGCCTCCCCTGTTGCCGCCCTCGGGACCCATGTCGATAACATGGTCGGCAACTTTGATAACCTCCATATTATGTTCTATGATTATTACCGTATTGCCCTTATCTACAAGCCGGTCTATAACTTTTAACAGAACATTTACATCTTCGAAATGAAGCCCCGTGGTTGGTTCGTCAAGAATATAGAGCGTATTGCCGGTATCTCTTTTCGACAGTTCGGAAGCCAATTTTACCCTTTGCGCCTCGCCGCCTGAGATTGTTGTCGATGACTGGCCCAGCGTTAAATAACCTAGCCCTACATCCTGGAGCGTTTTCAGTTTAACGATGATCTTAGGGATGCTTTCAAAAAACTCGACAGCCTGGTTGATAGTCATATCCAGAACGTCGTTTATCGATTTGCCCTTAAACCTCACTTCCAGTGTCTCGCGATTATAGCGTTTGCCGTAACATTCGTCGCAGGGGACATAAACATCCGGCAGAAAATTCATTTCTATGGTCCTGATCCCCGCACCCTGGCATTTCTCGCAGCGGCCTCCTTTAACGTTAAAGGAAAACCTTCCCGGCTTATAACCCCTGATTTTTGCTTCCGGGATATTCCCGTAAAGTTTCCTGATCTCATCAAAAACTTTAGTGTAAGTTGCGGGGTTCGACCTTGGCGTCCTGCCTATGGGCGATTGATCGATGGCAATAACCTTATCGATATTTCTCAAGCCATCGATTCTTTCATAGCCCAAAGGTTCTTTCAAGGCCCTGAAAAAGTGAGCGTTGAGTATCGGATACAAAGTGTCGTTTATCAAGGTGGACTTTCCGCTTCCGGAAACCCCCGTTACGCAGATCAATTTACCGATCGGAAATACCACATCGACATTTTTGAGGTTATTTCCTGATGCGCCAAAAATCCTCAATGATTTGCCGCTCCCTTTTCTTCTTTTTTCCGGAATCCTTATCTTTCGCTTACCGTTAAGATAATCGGCAGTAATGCTTCCGTTTTTCACAATTTCCTGAGGACTGCCTACCGCAACGATTTTTCCGCCATGGCGACCTGCCCCGGGCCCTATATCGATGACGTAGTCGGCAGCAAGAATAGTGTCCTTGTCGTGTTCCACAACGAGGACTGAATTCCCGATATCGCGCAAATCTTTCAAGGCATATATCAGTTTATGATTATCCCTTTGGTGCAAACCGATACTGGGCTCATCAAGTATATACAAAACCGATGTCAGCCGCGAGCCTATTTGCGTTGCAAGCCTTATCCGCTGCGCCTCGCCACCCGAGAGGCTCCTGGCAGGGCGATTCAGGTTCAAATACTCAATACCGACTTCCAGCAGGAAATCCAAACGTGTACGTATTTCGCGCAAAACCTCCCTGCCAATCTTCAGCTGCCTATCACTAAGCTGGTCATCAACACCTTCAATCCATTTTTTAAGGTTCAGCAAATCCATGTTTGCCAATTCGGAGATGTTTTTACCGGCAACCTTAAAAAACAAAGCCTCCTTTTTGAGCCTTGCACCTTTGCATTCCGGGCAAATATGCTTGTTCATAAATCCGTCGGCCCACTTTTTGGAGGCATGTGAGCTGCTGTTGTTGCTGTAATTCTCTATATATTTTATTATCCCCTCGAAGGAAAGGGAATAGGAGCGAGTAATTCCCAAATACTCCTTTTTAATCTCAAAAGTCTCTTCCGAACCTTCCAATATTGCTTGCATCCCTTTGTCAGGAATATCCTTAAGGGGCGTGTTTATGTCGAATCCGTATTTCAAGCCTATGGTTTCCAGCTGGTTGTATGCCCATGAGTTTTTATATTCACCAAGAGGCTTTATCCCGCCTCTTTTAATCGAAAGACTCATGTCAGGCATAAGCTTTCTCAAGTCGATTTCAGACACCACACCCAAACCTTTGCATTTTCGGCAGGCGCCATAAGGGGAGTTGAACGAAAATGTATTTGGTTCGGGCTCATCATAAGATATACCTGTTTCGGGGCACATCAGCTTACTGCTAAAATGCCTGATTTTCTCAGATCCGTCTTCCAGGAGCATTAGCACGCCCTTCCCGTGCTTCATTGCGATGGCTATTGTTTTCTTCATTCGTCTTTCGTCTTTCAGGCTAACTTTTAGCCTGTCAACAACCAATTCGATATCGTGGATTTTGTATCTGTCGAGCTGCAGGCCGAAAGCAACCTCCCGTATTTCCCCGTCGGTTCTGACTTTCAGGAAACCCTGTTGCCGGATATTCTCGAAAAGCTCCCTATAATGTCCTTTCCGTCCTTTTACAAGGGATGCCAAAAAAGTAATGCGCTTTCCGTCAAATTCGTTTAATATGGCATCAACTATCTGAGCTTCGGAATATTGCACCATTTTCTAATTTGTATTATAAGAATAGGCATCCGACACCCTGGCAAACAACAGGCGAAGGAAGTCGTAGATTTCGGTTATGGTACCAACGGTTGACCTTGGATTCCTGTTTACTGATTTCTGCTCAATGCTGATGACAGGGCTCAGCCCGTTGATCTTATCAACGTCAGGGCGTTCCATGCTGCCTATGAATTGGCGCGCATAGGCCGAAAGGGTTTCCATATAGCGCCTCTGGCCCTCGGCATAAATGGTGTCGAAAGCCAGCGACGATTTACCGCTGCCGCTCAAACCGGTAATAACTACCAGACGGTCGCGCGGGATAACCACGTCGATATCGCGCAAGTTATGGACCCTTGCCCCTAGAACCTCAAGTATATTATCTTTCAACTGCACTTTTATGTTATTCTTTATTGGTTTCCCTCGCTATATGCGACATATTGAACGGGGCTTCGGGGATTTCGATATAATATTTCTTTTTCTTTCTGTTTTTAAGGTCTTTCTGACGAAGCCAGGGGTTGAAATACTTTAGCAATTTATAACTGATGCCTTGTTGGGAGGCAAAATCGGCCCAGTCGTCTATACTTGTGTCAAGCTCCACCGTTCTTGTCGGAATCGGTTTGTAAAAGTCTTCCTCACTAAGATAAAAGCCATAACTCTCAGGGTTTTCATAAATCAACTTGGTTGCTAAAATCCTGTATAGATAACGGGCGGTTTCATCATTGAGCAATAAATCGTAATATGATTCCTCGTTTTGACGGTTAATTTGCTTCAGCATACCTTTTATCCCGGCATTATATGATGCGGCCGCCATTGTCCAGCTCCCGAACTTATCGTAGCTTTTAAGTAGATATTTGCATGCCGCCTCAGTGGATTTCCTGACGCTATAACGTTCATCAACATATTTATCTACCTGTAAACCATACTCTTTAGCCGTAGCCCGCATAAGTTGCCAATAGCCTTTTGCCCCTGCCGGGGAAGTTACATTGCTCAAGCCGCTTTCAATTACGGCCAAATATTTAAAATCGTCAGGGATATTGTTCCTTTTCAATATCCCCTCTATCATCGGAAACCAACGATGCGATTTGCGCATCAGCTGCAAAGTGGAGGAATGCCAATAGGTGTTTATAGAGAGCTCCTTATCCAGCGACTCGCTAACATAAAACAAATTCAAGGGCACTTCCTCCCCCGCAAAATCCAATGAATCGGGGATTGGCAAAGGAACTATCTTATAATATTGCTCGCTCCTCCCGGGCAATTCCCTATCAATTCTCTCTTTCCAGAAATCGATGCCGACTACCAGGGCAACAACAACAAAAGCAAGCAATAAAGAAGATATAATTCTATTCATGGGAGAAAAAAGTAATTTGCAAAGATATATTTCTTCTTAGAACGAGAAAGCCCATGCTTGCGTTAAATTGTTATAAAAATCAAAAAACGATAAGGCATTATTACTAAATATTTGACTAAAGTAGGCGAAGTTATTTCGCAACAATGCCTAGATCAAAACGGGCTCACAAAATCCTTGAAAAGAGGGCTGGTTTTATCCTTATCGGAGAGAATGGGGTTTTCCATTTTCCAGTCGATATTCAAATCAGGGTCGTTCCATAAAATTGATCCTTCCGACTCTTTATTATAAACGTTCGTACATTTATAGAAGAAAACTGTATTGTCTTCCAAGGTTACGAATCCATGGGCAAACCCGGGTGGGACCCAATACATCCATTTGTTGTTATGGGTGAGTTCAACAGAAGCCCATTGTCCATAAGTTGGGGAGTTTTTTCTTATGTCAACGGCAACATCGAGAACGGCACCCTGCATAACCCTTACGAGGTTTCCCTGGGCAAAAGGCGGCTTTTGAAAGTGGAGCCCGCGCAAAACGCCTTTCGACGATTTACTCTCGTTATCCTGGACAAAGTTCTGGTCGATGCCGTTGCGCAAAAACATTTCCTTATTATAGGACTCGAAAAAATAACCCCGGTAATCTTCAAAAACTCGTGGCTTAACAATGTATAAATCAGGTATCTTGGTCTTTATTACTTCCATATTGATATTTTATTTTCTGAACTGTAAAGATATGAAAAGCCGGCAACAAAAAAATTTCTTTTGAGGTGAAATATTTAAGATACAAAAACCAATGCAAAGCTTCTATAAATTAATGCGGATTCTGTTGGTTGGCAATTAAAAATTTCTACTTAAATTTGCGTTCATCATTTTTGAGTTATTGTCTGCACAAAATGTACTTTTTAAAAATGATTATTACTTACAGCAAGATCAAAATTACACTAATTATGCTTTTTTTTACTTTTGTGGGCTATTCACAAAACAATATTGAATTTACCCTTAAACAAAACGATACATGTAAAAGCCTAAACCTTCTGATAAACAATGATTTACTAATTATCAAAAACAAACATTGGTTGATGGGGCAATTTAAATGTATAAAGGCCGAGATACTTAGGCTAAAGTCAGGCCCTACCTGGCTTTCTATTCCAAGACATTTAAGGACAGCAAGTTCTGAGTTAACGCCCACACCTGATGTTTTCGCCCAGGACAATATGAGCGT
>JAJRQZ010000159.1 GCA_024279935.1 Bacteroidota bacterium | reverse complement strand
TAGCGGAAGAGGGCGCTCCCCCGATTTTGCCATGGACTTGAAAGCCCAGATTCTCGACAAGAAAATCTATTCTTATGACAAGGCCATTTTTGGATCGTTCAAGCACTATACTCCCGACCATTATACGATTGGATACCAGATAGTGTTGAACGGAACACAAAAATATGGCGCTCAAATGTGGGACAACGCACTGGACCGTGTCGCAAAATACCCTTTTATGCTCGTTCCTTTCAGTAGCGCTATCAAAAAAAGCCACGGCAAAGGAAAGGTCAACCTGTATAAAACCACTATGCAGGAATTAAAAACTAATTGGCAACTTGCTGATTCAAAGACTGTTAAATCAAGCAACTTCGTAAGGCAACCATCACCGAAGGATTTTACGAATTATAGGTTCCCCACAAAAACCTTAAATGGGGATATTATAGCCCTCAAAACCGGCATTGACGACATCAGCCGCATAGTTTCAATATCAGCCGAAGGAAAGGAAAGCAGAGTATTCACGCCGGGGTATTCTTTCGAGAACTCCCTTTCAGCCAACGACAGCCTTGTGTGCTGGAACGAGAAAGCCTTCGACAAAAGATGGAGCCTGCAAAATTATTCAATTATCAAGGTTTATAATTTCAAAACAAAAAAACTTGAGACAATTAGCCGTAAAACAAGGTTCTTCTCACCTCAGCTGTCGAACAATGCCAAATACATCTGCAGCATTGAAGTTGACGTAGAGGGAAGCTCACATATAGTGATACTGGACAGGAAAGCCAAGACCCTTGTTAAAAAATACTCGGCAAAAGAAAACTTGTTCCTTACAAATCCGCAATGGGCTGACGACGATGAATCCATTATTGTTATTGGAGTGAGCGAAAGCGGAAAGGCCGTTTATGAATATTCGGTCAACAACAATGACTTTAAACGACTTACAAACCTTACTTTCAACGACATTAAATTTGCCTCAAGGTATAGCAACCAATTGATCTATACGGCCCCTTATGGAGAAACCAACAATATTTATATACGGAACTTAAATTCCCGGGAAGTGTTCAGGCTTACGAACACCAAATATAACGTGGCTGATCTTAGGTTCTCAAAAGATGGGCAAAATATTTATTTCTCGGAATATACTGCCGATGGTTACAGGATTTCCACTATGAAAGCCGATACTAAATCGCTCGTGCCGATGAAGGCCTCAGATATGGAAACCCATTTTGCCATTGATAAGATCAGGCGGGAAAACAAATTCATACTCGATGAGGCGGCAATTCCCGATTCAAATTATAAGATCAAGAAATACTCAAAAGCAGCCAACCTTTTCAACCTTCACTCCTGGGGCCCTACGGTTATCGATGCGGAAAACTACAGTTTCAGCCCCGGGATCAACCTGCTTTCGCAGAACCTTTTAAGCACGTCAACCGCTATTGTTGGCTATTATTACGATTTGAACGAACAGACAGGGAAATTCAAGTTTAGCTACGATTATTATGGTTTATACCCCGTTATCAAAACCAGTGCGGAATACGCCGGGCGACGTCAATACCAGTTTAACGACTCAACGCAACAATACGACGAGATACGATTTACAGAGACAAATATCAGCCTGGGCTTCTCGCTGCCCTTAAACTTTACCCGAAGCAAGTGGACATGGGGCATGCAGCCTTTCATCAGGGCAAGCAGGCAATTCTTAAAAATGAACAAGGACAGCAAATACAGATTCAACAACGATAACTTCACTACTTTAACTTACCAATTCTATATTTACAACCAAATGAAACGCTCCATAAGGGATATCTTCCCACAATGGGGGCAAAATTTAAACTTTGTTTTCAGGCACGCTCCTTTCGGCGGCGACATCAACACCCAATTATCGCTGTCAACGAGCTTATATTTCCCCGGAATTATCCGCCATCACGGAATTAGGGTTTATGGCTCATACCAAACAACATCTGTTTCTACTTATTCCTACAGCAACATCACTGCTATTGCCAGAGGTTATTCCCTGCTTAATTTCGATGAGTTCCTCAGCTTGAAAACCGATTATGCCTTACCGGTAATCTATCCTGATTTATGCATTCCGTCATTTATTTACCTGAAGCGGATCTATACCCGCATTTTCTATGATGTCATGAATGAGATAAAACCTGACAACAATTATTATTCGTCCACGGGGGCTGAGTTATACAGCGATTGGCATTTTTTGGGCACTGCTGCAATTTTCACCCTGGGGGGAAGGTATTCATACAAAATAGAAAGCGGGGGCTACGAGCTGGAATTCCTTTTTGGCATTGGATATTAACCTGGCTCATAAGTTGTTATCACATATATTTTAGCAAGGTCGAGTTTTGGCATACCTGATTTATACATTCTGACAGTTTCAAAAAAAGTACTCCATACCATTATTTTCGGCCATTTGCAGGGATGTTTTGTTTGGCTCAGGAACATCAATCGTAAATGAACTGCCACCTGGCAATCTGTTTTGCAAGGCCATAAATATTTTTTCCGCATCAACTTGATTATCTGAGAACAAGGGTCCTATTTTAAAACCTTCGCTATATGCAAACCCGGATTCCATCCTTCGCGATCAGCCCGGTCAATTGCAGTTTTCATCTCAAAAGCCGACATATTTCTTATTTGTTACTACTCAGCAGTAGAGAAAAATATTAACTCATTGGTTAGCTATCCGTTTCGTCACAATTTTTGTTTGAAAAACACAAAATCTCCGCCAAAACTACTGAGATTTCAAATATATAACCCCACGCTGAAGCATGGGGCTATTGATAATCAACTTGATAAACCTGCTGAGTAGTAACTCTTATTTTGAGGTTATTCATAAGAGTATAATTTAACATTAATAAAAATACTATTTTTACGAACTTGATTTTAACTAATCATAAAAAAATGAAACATCCATGTTTAATTTTAAACACAGGAAAATGATTATTATGCAAAAATACATCCATCGGATTAAGCGGGTTTAACGGATGTTTTTCGCTTGCGAAAAACTAAAATCCGCTTAATCCGCTTAATCCGATGATAAACACAATATGCTAGATGACAATTAATT
>JAJRQZ010000158.1 GCA_024279935.1 Bacteroidota bacterium | reverse complement strand
GTAACTTGGTGTTCTTTAAGCCATGTGCTTAATTCTTGGTAATCCTCGGTGTAAACACCAAGCTCCCTTACGTCCTGCGCGTCTTGCCCAACGGCTACCCAATGGCTACGGCTTCCGATATCAATACCTGCCGCATTTGGATTTACTACTTCTAGTGAAACGTGTTTTTTGCTCATAATAACAGTATTTAAAAGGTTTATAAAAAGAGTTCCCAGGAATGTAACCCTTAACAACACCTCTTAAGATTCTTAAGCAGTACTTTGGAACCCAAACAATATGGTAATCACACTTATAAATAACATGCGATAATTTCTTATATTTGCTCATGATGGCAAAGATAGGCAAAGCCTTCAGTACATGACCACCAGCAAAGCAGGTGGTTTTTCAAGTCGAAATAAATAAATCCCGCAAAATCTTTGCGATTTTGCTTTTCGATTATTTAGGCGGTAAAATCACAAAAATTTTGCTACTTTTATAGCTTGAAAGTGAGTTGTTTCAAAAACCTTACTATTTATACACCACCGTTATAAGTAAGGCGCAAAAAAATCAGAATTCTGACAACTTAATCTCATTTTTACAAGTTCGAAAATGAAAAATTAAATAACAGTTTGACAGTTTAAATACGTTTGAAACTGTATCTCAACTTGATAATTAAAGTATAATTCTATTTGTAGCGGTTTGACAGCGAGTTTTTCAAGAATGGTTCGGTCGTAATGATAATTAAAAAATTAGTATTCCCACGCACTTTGCAGCCTGACGGCTGCATTTGTGTTTTTTACACTCATTTTGTTACTACTCAGCAGTAGAGAAAAATATTAACTCATTGGTTACCTATCCGTTTTGTCACAATTTTTGTTTAAAAAACACGAAATTTCCGCCAAAACTACTGAGATTTCAAATATATAACCCCACGCTGAAGCATGGGGGCTATTGATAATCAACTTGATGAACCTGCTGAGTAGTGACCTTATTTTACAACTGCATGCTAGAATGTCAATATATCTGTCATCCAAAAATTTTATAAGCAGACCACTACAAATTGAAAATTCATAGTGGTCTTTATTTTTACAAACTGAACCGTTCTTTTAAAGCTTCTTTAATTCTCTCCAGTCCATTTAGGATATAATCTTTTCGTTCGCCAATGCCAATCCTGAAATGTTTATCCATTCCATACACATCACCTGCCAGAATGAAAACACTTTTTTCGTTTCGTAGCCATTCTGCAAGTTCAGTAGAATTAATATCCAAATTGTATTTTATGAAAAGCATACCGCCAGCTTTGGGAACTTGGTATTCAAATAGATCACCGTATTGATCCAGCCATTGGGTAACAACTTTCAGGTTTTCATTCAGCATGTTGCGGTTTCGAGTCAGTATTTCTTGTCGCTTCTCCTTTTGTAATGCAATTTCACCAATATACTGACTCATCATTCCTGCCGCAATAGAAGTATAATCGTGATATGCCCATGTATCGGCTATTAGTTCTTTAGTACCGACAAGCCAACCCAAACGTAGACCTGGCAAAGCGTATGCCTTTGATAAACCGCCGTTTACCATTACCTTGTCATACATGCCCACAAAGCTTTCAATAGCAACACCATTCAACTCTGCTCCACGGTATACCTCGTCGCAATAAATCCAGGCATCAACATTCTTTGCAATCTTAACTATTTCCTGCATTTCTTCATTGGAAAGTGTATAGCCTGTCGGATTATCAGGATTACACAAAGCAATCATCTTTGTTTTGCTCGTAACCTGCGATTTTAATTCTGCTAATTTTATTCTCCACTGATTTTCCTCTTCCAAATGAAAGGCTTTCATCACACAACCCATTTCTTCTGCAATACCCCATATTTGCATGTAATTGGGAACCATCATTACCACTTCATCTCCTTTTTCGAGCAGCGTGTGGCAAGCAATGAAATTTGCTTCCGAAGAGCCCTTTGTCACCAATACATTTTCTTCATCAGCATTATGATACATAGTGCTTATGTTTTTCCGTAATTGAACAGATCCGTTGGTTTGTCCATAGCCGATAATTTCTTTCGAAAGTTGTTCAATTTGTTCAGTGTTCAATAATTCTGATAAGGTATACGGATGAAATCCACTTTCGGTAAGATTGAAATCCACTGTATTTTCGAATAATGATTGTACTCTTTCCAGTTCAAATATTTTAATTTTCATATCGCTGTTCCTTTCTATTAGTTTGTTCTGATTTTATATAATTCCATTTCTTCTTCTGTCATAAAGTGTATATCATGTGCAGGTGCTGCTTCTAAAGTATACCAATAAAAATCATCAGGAATGTTCACAATTCTATAGTAATCGAGATACTTTTGGTGTGATTTGTGATTTTTAGATAATTCGGTAGCAGGTTTCGAACCGCCACTCCATGAATGCACACCAATTTTTGCTCCCTTTGCCACAGTTCTTTCCTTGCCGGCAAGGAAAAAATCGGTTCCACCTGAGGCAATTATACTTCTTTCGTTTAATTTTATATTTAATCCAAACTGATGAACATATAAAGATGCCCTTAAATTTGCCACATCATCAATTGAACCAGGCACATGAATCATTTCAATGGTTTCAACGTATGGATGCTCATAAATAAGTTCTAAAACCTTTGCTGGAGTATTGGCTGTGATAACCCCTGACATAAAAGCTATATTGCCGTTAACAGTAAATGCAACAGGTGTATTATCAGCTTTCATATAATCAAAAGCTTCTTCTTTACTCACTTGTCCGTCTCTATTCAAATCCCATTCTTCGAATTCGCTACTGATGGTGTCATGCAACTCTTTGAGTACAATATTTTCCGTTTTTGTAAACTCTTTGAATATTTGCTTAATTTCTTTCTGAATGTCCTTTTCATTTAAAAAGAATGCTTCTTCGAAATTAAAATCAAGCAATTCTTGTTTTGTAACCGACTCGCTCTTATCCTTATCCATAAATCTCAAAAACCATAACACTTCATCATCTGCTTCACTAAATTCAATAATATCATTCTTATTCTTGTCCACATCTTTAAGCAAATCCAAAACTTCCTGTTTCTGTTCATTTCTTATCTTAATGGCAAGTTTTGAAATATTATCTAAACGAATATCTTCACTATTATCTTTACTCATCATTAGCAAAACATCTAAGGCCTCGTAAGGATTTACGATTCCATCCTGGTTGCTGTCCAGAATATCGAAATCTGTAGTTTGTTTGTTTTGAGCTATTCCCATTATTGGTAAAGCCAATAAGCATATTGCAATTAATTTTATATGTTTCATGATCATTGTTTTTTAGATTTATAATTTAAATATACCGATTGTGCAATCATAATATCTTGCACTGCAACACCCGTGAGGTCGGTAACAGTTATTTGTTTCTCAGATGTTCGTTGCAATTGCTTTTGTTGAATAGCTGTACCAAGCTCGATCACCTTTTCGTGAGAAATAGTGCCGTTCTTAGTTGCCCGGTAAATTTCTCCACGATTTTTACTCTGAGCAATACTATCGGATACAACAATATCGGCTTTAGTCAAGATTTCGCTTTCTAATTCTTGCTTTTCAGGAGTATCAGATCCAACTGCTGTAATATGCGTTCCTTCTTGAATGTATTTTGCAAAAAGTAAAGCATTTTGCGAAGGAGTGCTGGTAATTATAATGTTGCAATTCTGTGCAATCTCAGCTGTACTTTCTGCAACACGAATATCAAAATCATTGCTCAGTTCTGTTTTATATTTCGAAGCATTTTCCTTGTTGATATCCCAAATCCATACATTTTTACATGGATTATGCTGTTGAAGATATTGCAGTTGTAGTTTTCCCTGAATACCTGTTCCAATGATTCCCACAGCCTTTATATTTTTGGGGGCAAAATGCTTTGCCGCCAATGCTCCAGCTGCTGCTGTTCTTATGTTTGTCAAATGACCTTCATCCAATAAAACTGCTTCGGTTACACCTGTTTTCTGATTAAAAACTAACATCAAACCCTGGCTCGAAGGAATTCCCAATTGCGGATTATCATAAAAACCGGATGCGATTTTAATAACGTAATATTGCTCGTCTTTTATATATCCATATTTGATATGTGTTTCACCATTATTCTTTTCGAACAATAGTTCGCCTACAGGCGGCACAACGCAATTTCCCTTGCTGTAATCTATAAATCCTTTTTCCATTGCAGCAACAACATCAATGTCTTTTACAATGGACAATATTTCATCTCGATTAATAATTGTCACCATAATTATCTAGTATATTGGTTAATAATTGATGATTGATTTTCTTTCCGGTTAGTACCAGAACTACATTCTTCCCAGCATATTTTTTGCTTTGTAAAAGCGCAGCTACGGGAAGTGCAGCGCCTGGTTCAATAATGGTTTGATGATGCTTTACGATAAAAGCTATTGCGGCTTTTATTTCGTCTTCTTGGATTAGCTCAAAACCATTGAGCTGATTTTTACAGATATCAAATGTTAAGGAATCTGCTTCAATTCCTCCAGCCGTAGCATCAGCAATAGTTGCGTGCGTACTGGGGGGAGCAATTTTTCCACATTTAACAGATTCATGCATTTCTGAAGCATTCACAGGCTGACAGCCGATTACATCAATTTTGCCATTTTCAAACCAAGAGCAAAGTCCTGATATTAAACCACCTCCGCCAATTGGTGCTAATACGGTATCCAATTCCGGTAACTGCTCCTGAATTTCGATCCCAATGGTTCCTTGTCCTTTAATAATATCCCTATCGTTATACGGATGAATAAGAATACTATCGCTTTCTCTGGCAAAAGAAGTTGCCTTAGCTTCTGTTTCCATGCTACTTTTTCCATACAAGTATTGCTTAACATTGTAGGCATTGTGAGCATCTCTTTTTACACTGCTAACATTTTCGGGCATAAACAACACTCCATCGAAACTAAAAGCTTTAGAAGCAAATGCAAAAGCTGCCGCATGATTACCTGTGGAAGCAGCAACGAAGCTTTTCTTGAAATCTTCTTTATGAAGACTTTTAATTTTGGTAAGTACACCCCTGATTTTAAAAGAACCTGTCTGCTGCAGATGTTCCATCTTCAGATAAACTTGGGCTCCCGAAATCTTGCTTAGCCTAGGAGAATATTCCAGTGGTGTTTTCAGAATATCTCCCTTAATTTTAAGATAAGCATCATTAATCTCTTCTGGTAAAATACGCTTAGTCATAAAAATTTAGTTTATGATCAGGCGCATAAAAAATCTCCATACACCTAATCGATTTAACACCATTAAGGTATATGGAGATTTTCCATATCGATATCACTTATTTTCCCTATTTCTTCCTTACGATAGAAAATACGTGAGCAACAAATGTTGCAATTATCATCTGGGACAAAATTAGAAAAAAATATTATAACTTAAAAATCTAAATTGATTTTTTTGATTGTGAACTACGTTAGCAGAAAACGGACGGCACGGTATTATGTTAATTACGAGCCTATTTTCTGTCTTTTTTCCTTAAAAAAGTACAGCTTCCATAAAGAATAACGTTATCAAACCTAAATTACGAGCTAAGTAAACGTACCATTATAAAATAGTACAACAATAAATTGCATTAGTTGATGATTATAAGTATCTTTGCAATGTGAAAATGAAAACAGATATTAACCATATAAAGCGAACCGGAGCAACTTTCACTCCAGAAAAGTTGGCAAATTTTCTTGCTGAAAGAATTTTTGTATACCAGAATGCTGATAACCTGAAGGTATTAGATCCGGCGTGTGGTGATGGCGCATTATTGATGGCAATGTCAGATGTTTTGCAAAGAAACAATCGAAATTTTGAACTTCATGGTTTTGATTCTAATTCATATTACCTTTCAGTTGCAAAAGAGAACCTATTAATTTATAGTAAAATTACTAATGCAAGCTTAATACAGGCTGATTTTCTTGAAATAGTTGATTTAAGGAAATCACAGCTTTCATTTTTTGAAACAAAAACTGAATCTGTAAATGAATTTGCTGATTTAGTTATTGCAAACCCACCTTATGTTCGCACTCAAATTTTAGGAACCGACAAAGCTCAACTGCTTTCAAAAAAATTCGGTTTAAAAGGGCGTGTCGATTTATATTATCCATTTTTAATTGCAATGACACATGCCTTAAAAGAGAACGGACTATTAGGTGTTATCACATCAAACCGATACTTATCCACAAAAAGCGGTGAAAGCGTGCGAAAATTCTTAACTGAAAATTATGAAATTTTGGAAGTTATTGACTTGGGAGACACAAAGCTTTTTGATGCTGCTGTTTTACCTGCAATTTTTATTGGCAGAAAGAAAAGCAAAGCAAATAATTTATCCAGTAAATTCTACAAAATTTATGAAGAATTAAATGGATATAATGGCGAATTAATCTCTGAACCTTCTATTTTTGATGTTCTTAAATCTAAGAGCGATGGGTATTTCTCTGTTAATGACAAAAGATTTAAAAAATCATCCGGCATTTTAAAATTTGGAAAAACAAAAGAAAATACCTGGATATTGCTTTCGAATAACGAAGCTTCATGGGTCTCAGAAATAGAAAACAATTCAAAATCTATGGTTAAAGACCATTTTAAAGTTCGTGTTGGAATAAAAACAACAGCCGATAAAGTTTTTATTAGTGATAAGTGGGATGAATTGAAGGATACAAAACCAGAAGAAAAATTATTAAAGGATTTAATTTCACAAGAAAACATAAAACCGTGGAGTATTTGCGATGAAAAGAAATTACGAGTTCTTTATCCTCATTTTTCAAAAGAAGGGAAAAAACAAACCATTGACCTTAAAAACTATCCGAAAGCAAATTCCTATTTTCTAAGTCATGAAGAAAAGCTTAAAGGTCGTAAGTATTTGATAGATGCGGGTAGAAACTGGTTTGAGATTTGGGTTCCTCAAAATCCGTCTTTATGGAAACTTCCCAAATTAGTTTTCCCAGATATTAGCACTTCTCCAAGATTTTATTTTGATAATACTGGAAAAATTGTAAACGGCAACTGTTATTGGATAGTATCTGAAAAAGAGAATGATAATGAACTTTTATTATTGGTTCAAGGAGTTGCAAACTCGAAGCTAATGACAAAATACCACGATTTGGTTTTCAATAATAAACTATATTCCGGGAGGAGACGTTATTTTTCACAATACGTTGAGAATTATCCGTTACCAGATGTAAATTCAAAAGAGTCTACCAATATAATAAGCATTGTTAAAGAGATTAATTCTCAAAATGATGTAGCAACGACTTTGCTTGAGAAATTAGAAATTGCAGTAGCAAAAGCATTTAATGTTAACCCGGTTTTTAACTTGGATTAAAAATCGACATTCCTGAATATTTATCAAAAAACTTAATCGGAATAGAACGTTGGCATTTATAACTTTTATCGCTCACATAAGAAAATACTTCTCCAAGTTTCTCTCCTGATGAAAGAATTATACCTTCAATTATTTCTGTGTCAGGATTTGTTAAAGCAATCAAATAGCGAACATCGTAAGTAGTAATATGCAAATCGTCAATAACCACTTCTTCAAATTCTGGTGAAAACTTTCCTAAATCAACTGTTGGCGAATCTTGAACTTTCACTTCTAAAAGTTGGTTTCTAATATCAGGAAATCCTCCGTACAATTGTTTCTTTTTATCATTTGGATAGCCCAATAAGTCAAGAACTCTGCGTTCTAATGCTTGTCCTCTGTTTTTTGTTGCACCTGAATCCAGTTTTTCTCCAATCAATACTTTTGCAACACGTTCTTTTATCATCTGTAATGAAAAAATTTCTTGCGCAGAAGGCTCATTTATCATATTTTCTTTCGGTGGTTCAAAATCGTGCTTTAACAAATATGAGAGTTTCTTAGAATCAGGATAGAACAGTATTTTTTCTTCACTTTCGTATATTTCCTTTCGAACTATTGATGAAATTGGCTATTTCGGTCTAACCATGCCACTGATTTCGGAGTATGGGTGCCACTCCAAAAGCTCATGCAATATTACATAAAAATTATCATTATTAGTTTTTCAAAATTGATTTTCTTAGAGATTCACCCTTCAGGTCTATTC
>JAJRQZ010000157.1 GCA_024279935.1 Bacteroidota bacterium | reverse complement strand
CTTTTCATTTTAATGATTTTTAATGAATAATTAAATTAACGATCCACCAAAAATGAGTGTTTGGCAAATCTACTGTTTTGCAGTATCTTTGCCGCACCCCTTTTCGGTTTTTATATAAATGTTCTTACGCATTTTCATGTATAAATTCTTAAAGGGGTTTTTTGTGCCCCTGAATGCCGAGGGGACGGCACTTTCAGCCTCCAGGCCCTCACCTCTTCACCCACTTCCCGCTCTTTACGACTTTGTTTTCTTTGTAGATGCGGTAGAGATAGATGCCCGATTGCAGCTTATAGGGCGAGAGCACCGAAGGGCTCGTTTGTATCTGTTCGTGCATCAACACCTTGCCTCGCCCGTCAACTATGTCTATCCATGCGCCCTCCATTCCGGTGGGGACGTCTATATAGATCTTGTCGCTGCCGGGGTTTGGATATAGTTTTATCCTGCTGTAAACAGGCGACTCGTTGATCTTTACGTAAACGCTCTGGTTCTCGTATGCGCCCATGTCAATCCGCCCGCCAAAAACGCGGGGGTTTCCCGACAGGTCAAACTCCGGTAAATTTAAACCAGTAGTATCCGGTGTTCCGGTGTTTATGCATGGCGAGGCCTCAAGAAGCGTCCAGTCGGCGGCGAGGCCGTCGAAGTCCAAGCCTGCCCCTTCTGTCGGGCTCGTGAACTGGGGGTCGGAGGAGATGTTGCCCTCCCCGGGGTAGCCGTCTTGAACACAACTGTATTCAACAGGTAAATCAGGACTGCTAAATTGCGAAAAACTAGAACCACTCATGTTACCATAAACTATATTATTAGTAAAATTATGATACTGTGATATTGACCATACACCAGCGTAATTATTTACCCACCTATAATTATTAACAATGATATTGTTCCTTATTGTTTTATTGCTCCAATATCCATATCCATCAAAAAACCCATAGTCTTCATTATTACATATCACATTATTCTCTATATTTCCATACTTACTGCTCTCCCACAACACTCCAGATACAGATTTGTTATTAAACATCTGGTTATCCACAATTTGTGGACTAAAGCCTGAGGTATTTTCAGACGATACAGCTGAACCTTTTCCTAAAAATGACAAGGCTAAAATTGTTGTATCATTTAACCAAATAGTATCCTGCCTGTAAGCTAAATTATAATAGAAAAGGTTGTTGTTCAAAAAAAACCTTGTGTTTTTAACAAATACACCACCACCATATTCCTTACTATTATTATATTTAAAAATATTGCCGTTAACCTTTAAAGATTTTAAATCCTGAGCATATATTGCCGCCCCATTTGAACCAGCAAAACTATACCTGAAGACAGAATTTGAAACTATAATATTGCTATAACCATTTGCAAAAATTACACCCCCTTTATTGTCATCGCTATCATCATATTTGTAAGTATAGGATTTGCCATACTGAAACCTACAAAATTCAAATCGGGAAGTGTCGTCTATTTCCCTTTCCATGAAGCGTAAACCATGCCAGCCACCAACACTATTCCACTCATTCATAAATCCATTTGTGTCAGCAATTGTAAATAATATTGAGTCGTTAATTGTTCCAATAGCCTCTATTCTTCCACTAATATTTATACTGTAATGACCTTGAAACTCAACTACTACTCCTGGATTTATCACGAGTGTTTCATCTTCATAAACATTAAAATCACTATAAATCTTAACAGTATCATTTGACCAATTGATTTCATCCTGACAAAAAACAGAATAATTGTACAATGATAAAATTAAGTATATAATATATCTTGTCATACTTATAAATTTAAAAACATCGGCATGAACATTTTCATGCCGATGTTTTGATTAATTATTCACCAATAGGAGGTAAACTAATAAAGTTTGCATAAAACAAATCGTAATTATGATAATATAAGCTATCCGTTAAAATTGCTCCTTTATTGTTGGATGTAACATCGATAACAAAAAAATCTTTATCAGCAGGCCTTTTACCACCGTTAGACACATATTCATAAATGATTTTAATATGACCATTAACCAAATAATATTGCAGATCAGTATATTGGATACATGTGTCGCTTATTGTATCATTTACCCACTTCATATTATAAATGTATGTAGGATATTCCGTATATAAGGCTGATGTATTATCAATATTTATTGCATGCAAAGTATCATGAGGTGGGTTATATTGTATTGAAGGATTATTAAATCTTCTTTCAAGCTCATAACCTGCGTCAGAATCCCAAAGGGAATCTCCATTGCACATACCATACATATTACCATAATACCAATTGTCCTGTGTAGTAAATTCGTTGTACAACCTCAAGACATTAAGCCCATATCCGCTTATAAGGCCCATACTAACATTTCCATCACGTGAAACGGTATTATTATAAACATCTCCTAGTATTAAATATTTATAATCCTCCTGAAAACTGTCTAGCTTAGCATGCATATCGCTAAGCATATTATTATAAACTGAGGCAACATCAGACATACTCACTTCTCCATTCTCATTTACTGGCAAAACGTAAAAAGTAGTATCAGTAACCAGTTCGTCATAAGTTACGTTTGAGGCTTCTGATACATTGTACAATGCCTCCAAATACCACATCGCGCTGTCGGGCGAGATAAACTCCTCGTCGCGCACTCCCGATTTTATCTTTTGATTAAAGTT
>JAJRQZ010000156.1 GCA_024279935.1 Bacteroidota bacterium | reverse complement strand
GGAACTAAATGCCATTCAGGGTGAAATCGTAAAGTTGTTTAATATTAAAATAGAGGATGTCATGAAGATGTAGCCACAGAACAACAAAAGATATTGGAGCCAGACACTGTAAACACACGGTTTCTATAAGTAAGTTCCGTTCCAAGGGATATCACAAACGCGTGTTATCGTAGCGCCATCAACTATTATTTTAACTCCGGGAATGTGAATGTCCTTATCAATATCATTTTTACCATGTTCAATTATTACTTTTGAATCAAAAACATGAAAATTTGTTGAATTGTCGAGGGTGAGTTCAACATTAGGTTCAATTGACAAATCTCCTCCAATTAAGAAACTTGTTACTACTCAGCAGGTTTATCAAGTTGATTATCAATAGCCCCATGCTTCAGCGTGGGGTTATATTTGAAATCTCAGTAGTTTTGGCGGAAATTTTGTGTTTTTCAAACAAAAATTGTGACAAAACGGATAGGTAACCAATGAGTTAATATTTTTCTCTACTGCTGAGTAGTAACAAAAACTTCCGCTAACAGTCTGAGTTGTTTTTACTTTACCTGATATTCCTTTTAAACTTTGCAAATCTTCAGATTCAAATCCACAATCGTATTCCTTAGCCCCATAAATATTAAATTGCACACAATATCTTGGGGTGTAATTTATTGATTCTTGTATTTCTTGAATGCCATTATTATTTCCTCCACTCTTGTCATAATTTGCTTCTGGTTCTATATCCATTTCAATTAAATCAAGGAGGTTATAAAAATCTGTATTTTCCCCAATTTCGCTCATTCTTATCCATGGCGCTAAATTAGTATGGTCAGGATGCCAACCTCTGAGGGCTGTAATTAGAAAATATTCATAAGTGTCCGTCATTGCATATTGCATAAATTGAAGATTTCTAACTTATGGCAAGTTATTCCTACTAGTAAATACGTTTATTCTTTCTGGTTTTGATAAGCCTAAAAGTTCATCTTGTAATTTACCAATACTTATTGGTACAGACACCTTTTGCAAATTCTTTTCAAATTGAAAAGGAGGCTTGTATCTATCTGTTTTTGTGCAATTCCCGTTTAGTGTATCAATAATAATGTAAGAACATTCATGGTTCCAGTCAAATAAAGGATTTTGGTCAATGAAAAATAGATAATAACAGGAGTAGGGAGAACCTAGCGAATCATAAGGACTTAAGTTGTAATAAGCATTTGTTTGAGTTAATAGTCCATATAAACATTAACACTGTCCGAACTACTTGCCACCACAGAATCCATCACCATATCAATTGCTTGCTGTTTGGTAATTTGGGCATGCGATTTGAAATTAAAATTCATAATTACTAAAAGCAAAACAATTTGCAATATCCCCCCTGAGTATCAAATAGTTAGAGGTTTTTAAAAATAACTTTTCCATTTTGTTGTGTTTTGGGTTGTAAATAATTTGTATATCCCGAAAATAGGGAAATCCAAAATTAATCAGAATTCTGAACAACAGCAAACTAAATTGTTCAGGAGTTTACGAAAACACCTCTAATATTTGAAAAGTGCTTTTTCGGAATTTTAATCCAATAGTAACGGCTTAAGTATTAACAATCCTTTTTTTAAAAAGAACACAATTTATAGATTATAAGCCTTATTTTTGCAATCCAATAATCGGCATTGCATTGCCGGGTTTTACATTATAATGATAAAAAGTATAATATGACGTTAATAAAATCAATATCAGGAATTCGCGGAACAATTGGAGGGCCGGCCGGTGATGGCTTAACGCCCATCGACGTGGTAAGATTCACCTCCGCTTTTGCGCATATAATAAAATCGGCCAGCAAAAAAGACAAACTAAGCTTCGTAGTCGGCAGAGATGCGCGCATTTCGGGACAAATGGTTGAGTCATTGGTTGTTGCAAGCCTCTCCGGAATGGGCGTGAATGTTGTTGACACAGGCCTGTCAACTACCCCGACGGTTGAGATGGAAGTTATCAAACGCAAAGCCGATGGAGGTATTATTTTAACTGCCAGCCATAATCCAAAACAATGGAACGCCCTAAAACTATTAAATGAAAAGGGGGAATTTATTTCTGCCGAGCAAGGCAAAAAAGTTCTGGAACTTGCCGAATCGCAAGATTTTGACTTTGCCGATGTCGATGATCTGGGAAGCGTTAGCACCTATGAGAATTCAATAGAGGATCATATCGACAAGATACTTGAGCTTGAACTGGTTGATAGGGATTTGATCGCAAAGGCAAATTTCAATATTGTTGTTGACGGCGTTAACTCCACCGGCGGCATTGCCATTCCGAAACTTTTGTATTCGCTTGGCGTAGTACAAGTTACAGAACTGTATTGTGAACCAAACGGCGAATTCCCCCACAATCCGGAGCCGCTTCCCGAAAATGTCGTCGAACTCTGCAAAACCGTTGTTGAAAAAAAAGCCGATATGGGAATTATTGTCGATCCCGATGTTGACCGCCTGGCATTTGTCATGGAGAACGGAATTATGTTCGGCGAGGAATACACCTTGGTTGCCGCGGCCGATTATATCTTACAAAACACCCCCGGCAATACCGTCTCAAACCTGTCATCGACAAGAGCATTGAAAGATATAACGGAAGCTGCGGGAAACGAATATCACGCAGCCGCAGTGGGCGAGGTAAACGTAGTTGAAAAGATGAGGGAAGTTAATGCGATTATCGGTGGCGAGGGAAATGGCGGGGTTATTTACCCCACTCTTCATGCCGGACGCGATGCCCTTGTAGGTGTGGCCTTGCTACTAACTTATCTTGCCAAGCGAAAGATTAATTTAAGCGGGCTCAGGGCTACTTATCCGAATTATTTCATTTCTAAAAATAAAATCGAACTCGACCCCAATACCGATATCAAGAAAATTTTCAAAAGGGTAAAAGCCAAATATTCAGAGTTTCCAGTCTTAGATATTGATGGTGTAAAAATTGACTTCCCGGATGGATGGGTTCAATTGAGAACATCTAATACAGAGCCTATTATGCGCGTTTATGCCGAAAGCACCAGCATGGAAAAAGCACAACAATTTGCTGACGACATTAAAGCAGTAGTCAGGGAAGCATGAGGAGCCCCTCCATTATATCCGATATGATTTTCCCTCCACGGAAATAAAGGTGTTCGGAAAAACGCTGCGTGCCTGCTGAAGCAATGTATCGAATTCCTTGAACCGTGCCGAAAAGTGTCCCAGCAACAGTTTTTCTACATTAGCCAGTTTTGCGATTCGGGCCGCCTGAGAGGCTGTGGAATGCTTTTTGCCACCGGCCATCTCAAGCATGCTCTCGTCGAATGTAGCTTCGTGATAAAGCAATTTCACATCTTGGATATCTTCAACAATATCCTCATAATAGGCTGTATCGGAACAATATGCATAAGACAAAGGCTTTCTCGGTTTTTTGCTTATGTCGGTATTCTTATAAAGAACTCCATTTTCGTCAACATAGTCCATTCCTGCTTTTATTTCGTGTATATGTTTAGTCTCCATGGCTCTTCCTTTTATGAAGTCTTTATTTATTTTTCTCTGCAAAGGCTTCTCCCTGAAAACGAAACCATAGGTAGGCACGCTATGTTTCAGTTTGAAGCTCCGGATTGTAAAGCTTTCTTTATCCAAAAGGGGGGTATCAGAAAAATCCTCTAGTGGTAAAAAGTTCAAAGGGAAGCGCAAGATCGTATCAGAGGTTTTAAAAACATGATCCAGCAATGGTTTCAGCTTAGCAGGTGCATATATATCAATACCGTTTTCCCTTCCGAAAAGATGAAAAGTGGATAATAGCCCGAACAATCCGAAGAAATGATCCCCATGCAAATGGCTTATAAAAATATTGTTTAGCCGACGGTATTTGACTTTATATTTAATAATCTGCATTTGGGCTCCTTCACCGCAATCGATAAGGAACTGATTTCCCTTGTAAGTCAGCATCTGGCTGCTGGGATTACCAAATTTAGTCGGTACGGCCGATCCGTTTCCTAGTATGTTTAATTCTAAATCACCCAATTTTTCAATATGGTTTTCGAGGCTATAAATGTAGTTAATTCTATGGAATAAAAACCTCACCTTCTTTTAAGCGGCCCTTGAAGGATTCCAATGGTGGAATTCGACATTCACAATTCATAATTAAATCTGTAAAGGCAAATACAGGCAATGCCAACAGTAAATTACAACTGTCCACCGAGATGGTTTCCAGGTTGAGATAAAAAAACCCTCCCGCAAAAACGGAAGGGTTAGTTGTATTTGGATAAAAAGATTAGCTATTTATCGGCTTTCTCTTTTTTCTCAAGATCTGACTTAAGGTTAGCAAGTACACCAAGATCACCAAGAGTTGTTTTCTCAAGTTTATCGTTCTGTGTTTTAACAGCCTGATTTGATGAACGTTCGCCACCTGTTCTCGGCTTATTGAATTTACTTGCCCGTTTCTCGGCCTCAAATACCCTCGAATGCGACAAAATAATCTTCTTGCTGTCCTTGGAGAACTCTATCACTTTGAAGTCGATGGTCTCATCGGCCTTAACATGGCTGCCATCTTCTTTCTTAAGATGACGTTTTGGCGCAAAACCTTCAACGCCATAAGGCAGTGAAACAACAGCACCTTTATCGTTCATAAGTGTAACTGTTCCTTTATGAATGCTGTCTAATGTGAAAACAGTCTCGAAAACATCCCATGGATTTTCTTCAAGCTGCTTATGGCCAAGGCTCAACCTGCGGTTTTCCTGATCAACGTCGAGAACAACGACCTCGATCATATCCCCGACCTTGGTAAACTCGGCAGGATGCTTTATCTTCTTCGACCATGAAAGGTCGCTGATATGGATCAAACCGTCAACACCTTCTTCAATTTCCACAAAAATCCCAAAGTTTGTAAAGTTCCTGACTTTAGAGGTATGTCTGGAGTTGACAGGATATCTGTCCGAGATGTTTTCCCATGGATCGGGAATCAGCTGTTTCATACCGAGAGACATTTTTCTTTCTTCCCTGTCGAGGGTAAGAATTACCGCCTCAAGTTCCTGGCCTACGTTTAAGAAATCCTGAGCGGTGCGCAAATGCTGCGACCACGACATTTCGGAAACATGAATTAGGCCTTCGATTCCGGGAGCAATTTCGATAAATGCCCCATAATCGGCAAGAACCACAACTTTACCCGAAACCTTATCGCCAACTTTGATATTCTCATCAAGGGAATCCCATGGATGAGGGGTTAATTGTTTTAATCCAAGGGCGATGCGTTTTTTGTTGTCATCGAAGTCGAGGATAACGACTTTGATTTTCTGGTCGAGCTCGACAACTTCCTCAGGATGCGAGATACGTCCCCAGGAAAGGTCGGTAATATGAACAAGCCCGTCAACACCGCCAAGGTCGATAAATACACCATAAGAAGTGATGTTCTTGACAATGCCTTCAAGGACCTGGCCTTTTTCGAGCTTAGAGATAATCTCTGCCCTTTGAGCCTCAAGTTCGTCTTCGATAAGAGCTTTATGCGAAACAACCACATTCTTATATTCGTGGTTGATCTTAACCACCTTGAATTCCATTGTTTTGTGAACAAAAACATCGTAGTCGCGAATAGGTTTGACATCTATCTGCGATCCCGGCAGGAATGCCTCTATTCCGAATACGTCAACTATTAAACCGCCTTTGGTGCGCGATTTTACAAAACCGTTGATAACCTCATCTTTTTCGAAAGCCTCGTTGATGCGATCCCATGATTTAAGGATACGTGCTTTTTTATGGGACAATACCATTTGGCCGCTCGCGTCCTCGGTTACCTCGACGTAAATATCAACTTTGTCGCCCGGTTTTAAGTCGGGATTATACCTGAATTCGTTTCTTGGTATTACGCCATCGGATTTATATCCGATATTGATGACTACCTCACGTACGGAAAGCGAAACCACTGTGCCTTCAATAACTTCATGCTCTGTAATCGAGCTCAATGACTCAGTATAAAGGCTTTCCAGTTTTTTTCTCTCCGAACTTGTATAAACATCAACTTTTGTGTTCAATGCATCCCAATCAAATTCCTCGGGCTCGGCATTTATTTCTGTAGGGGTTTCCTCAACAACTTCTGCTTTTGGTGCTTCCTCCGTTACTGTTTCCTCTGCTTTTTCCTCAGTTTTTTCCTCAGCAACCATAGCCTCGGCTTTTGTTTCCTCAGCAGCAACTTGTTCAACTTTTTCCTCAACAACTACAGCCTCGGCTTTTGTTTCCTCAACGACTACGGTCTCGGCTTTTGTTTCGTCAACAACTGTTTCCTCAACTTTTTCACCGGCAGCAACTGTTTCCTCTTTTGTTTCCTCAACAACTGTTTCCTCAACTTTTTCACCGGCAGCAACTGTTTCCTCTTTTGTTTCCTCTTTTGTTTCCTCAACTTTTTCACCGGCAGCAACTGCTTCGGTTTTTGTCCCTTCAGCGGCTACTTCCTCAGCTTGAGGCTTAACATCTTGCTGCTCAACATCTTGAACATCTTTTTTTCTTGATCTGACATTTAAAAATGACTGTGTTTTAATCAACAGCTCGGTTCACGCAATTAAAACGGATTTATATTTAATTTATTTAAATTTTAAGAATTTGTATTTTAACTGTTTACAACAAATCCGAACCTCCTAAAATCGGGCTGCAAAATTACAAAAAGTTTTAATTAAATTTATAATGATGCTAACATTTTCTTTTGGAATCACCGCAAAAGGCAATAAATCGAAAAAAACGAAAAAAACATTTGTTAGTTTTATAAAATTTAATAATTTTGCAGCCCTTAAAAATGTAGGTAAATATTAGTCAGATGAAAAAAGATATCCATCCAAAAGATTATAGGTTCGTTGTTTTTAAAGACATGTCGAACGATTATGCATTTATTACAAAGTCAACCGTTAAAACAAAAGAAACTATCGAGTGGGAAGATGGAAAGGAATATCCGCTGGTGAAACTCGAGATATCAAATCAATCCCATCCCTTCTTCACGGGTAAGATGAAACTTGTTGACAGTGCAGGGCGTGTTGATAAATTTAAAAACAAATACAAAAAACATTTCGAGAAGAAAACAGTTTAGTACTGTTAAAACTAAAGAAGGACCTTCGGTATTTGCCGAGGGTTTTTTTTTGCCTTCATGTTTAAGAAATTTATTGCCGCCTATAATATTTTAAACCTAAGCGGCGAAATAACAAACAATAGTTTTAACTTTACCGACCTGAATTCTTAATTGAAGAGATTGATTTTATGAACTATATTTTGTTTGACGGGCCTTTACGTGATAATTTGTTGCCATTAACATTTACCCGTCCTGTGGCGGATATCAGATTAGGGATATCAACACTCAGGGAAAAATGGGAGGACGCTCTAAAAACCACTGTATCAGTACTTACAGAGAAATATTTAAGTGAGAAATTTCCTTTGTCAAAAGGAAAGCGGAATGTTTTGGTTAATGCCTCGGCCTTGCCAGATAAGGAGTTGATATTCCTTATTGAAAACCTTAAGCCCGGTGAGCAATTGGTGAAAGACGGAATTAGGATAGCCGCCCGGATCGATGGCGATTTTGAATATGGTGATTTTAAGGCGGACATTACCAACGAAATAATTGCCGAGATAGGTTTCCTCAAAAATACCTGGGATATTTTTGCAATGAACGGGAAATACATCGAAATGGACTTTGCCACCCTGACCAGGGGGCGGGCTTCGGCCAAGCTGAGCGAAACAAATAGTATCCGAGGTGACAGGAACAACATTTTTATAGAAGAAGGGGCCATCGTCGAGTTTGCTTATTTAAATGCCGAGGCAGGACCTGTTTATATAGGGAGGGATGTCGAGATTATGGAAGGCAGTAAGATAAGGGGGCCTTTCGCATCTTGCGAGAATTCTACAATTAAGATGGATGCAAAGATTTATGGAGCAACTACTATCGGTCCGCATTGCAAGGTAGGTGGCGAGCTTAACAATGTCGTCTTTATTGGTTATTCAAACAAAGCCCACGACGGATTTTTGGGGAATGCGGTAATAGGGGAGTGGTGCAACCTTGGTGCCGACACCAATAACTCCAATTTGAAAAACACCTATGAAGAGGTTAAATTGTGGTCGTATCCTGAAAAGAGGTTTGTGAAGACGGGATTGCAATTTTGTGGCTTAATAATGGGCGATCACTCGAAATCAGGTATAAATACCATGTTCAATACGGGTACCGTCGTCGGGGTTTCATGTAATGTCTTTGGGGCTGGTTTCCAAAGAAACTTCATCCCGTCCTTTTCATGGGGCAGCCCGGCGGGCATGCAAGCATACAACATGACCAAAGCAATTCAAGTAGCCAAAGCGGTTTATTCCCGAAGGGGAATGGAATTTGATCCTTTGGAGGAGGATATTTTTAAGTGTATCGCAAGTTACTAGTAAATTATTCATGTCTTCGATATTTACAATATTAGGTGTTCCTTGGGAAAAAGATGCGTTAAGCAAAGAAAATGCGAAATATGACAAGCCCCCCGCGACGGAAATTGATTTTTAAACAATATATGAGAAGATCAACTATTGCGACATTATTGTTGCTCACGGCATTCGCTAATTGTCTCGCGCAAGATTTTTCGAGGCATTCAATTACGACCGGCAGGACATATCCCCCCACGCGGGCAGCCGATATCGAGGTCTTGTTCGAGCTGCCTCAAAGAAGCTACGAGATCATAGGGCTGATAGACGTGTCGAAGGATATTGCCGTCAGCAGGAAAAGGGCAAAGCGCAAGGCCCTGGACAAAGCCTTGAAGAGGGCGGCGAAGCTGGGCGCAAGCGCTATTGTCATAGAAGGCTACAACAAGCAGTTCGGGCTTATCGACGACAAGATGAACATAAACGTAAAGGCCATTAGGCATATAAACGAAAACCCGGAGGCGGAAGCGGCCTCAATCCCGGAAACGGCCTCAATCCCGGCAGGGGCGAACACAGCGGTTACGGCAACTATAATCAACGGATACAACGGTGGGACGACAATAATGTCGGACACATATATAATAGGTGTTGGCAACAAGGCGAAAAGGCCAACGCACATTTAAACCCATCCCGATGAAAAATCGGGAAGAGTTTAAATTTTAGCCAGCGCACAAAGAAAAACGATTTGACAAAAAAACATCAACTTTTAAATGATTTTTTGTATTTTT
>JAJRQZ010000155.1 GCA_024279935.1 Bacteroidota bacterium | reverse complement strand
GTTTATTGATATTCTCCCAATCGTTTGAGGTTTTCAGGGTTTTGAGGTAAATGTGTTTTCGCTGTCAGACACCCTATCTTCCAACAAAACCCCTTTCATCCAACAGATGTCATCAAAAGCCCCGCGCCTTCAGGCCGGGGCGATCGTTCCGGCCTCTAACAACCCGGCCTGAAGGCACGGGTTTATTGATATTCTCCAGCCGTTTGAGTTTTTCAGGATTTTGAGGGATATGTTTTTCACCGTCAGATGCCATGTCTTCCAACAAAACCCCTTTCATCCAACAGATGTCATCAAAAGCCCCGCGCCTTCAGGCCGGGGCGATTGTGGCTTGTTTAGGTCCTGCCAACCAAAAATTCTTATACATTTGTAAATCAAACTATATATTTATGAAACGTATTTTATTTTTGATTTTATTGATGTTTTCCGTGAGTGCCTTCGCTCAGTTCGATAAATTTTTTGTGGGCATGACCTTGCGTATGGACTATTATCATAGCGGGAATCACGATAATAGCTCATTTAGTTTCGATGAGCTCATCGCAGAGCCTTTTTGGGGCGGGTCGGAAGTGAATTTGATTGATACTTTTGAATATGGAAACTACTATATTAAATTGTACGACCTTAAATCGGACAGCTTGATATATTCACGCGGCTTTTCTTCTATTTTCTGGGAGTGGCAAACAACTGACGAATCAAAAGAAATCAACAGGACTATGTCGGAATCCGTTGTTATGCCTTTTCCAAAAAACGATGCAAGGATAGAGCTTTATGAGAGGAATTGGGACGGCCTGTTTGAAAAAAAGTTTGAATGTACTTTTAAGAAAGACAATTACTTCACCAATCATGAAAGCCGTAAAAAATACCCGAATTTCAGTTTTCACAAATCCGGCGATCCTTCCTTAAAAGTTGATGTAGTTATCATCCCGGAAGGATATTCGGCCGATGAAATGGGAAAATTTGTTGAAGATTGCCAGAAATTTACCAACGATATGTTTGCTTATAGACCATATTCGGAAAATAAGGACAAGTTTAATATCTGGGGTGTCTTGGCCCCATCTCAAGAGTCGGGAGTTGATATCCCGGCCGACGGGATTTGGAAGAACACCATTATGAATTTTGGATATTACACTTTTGACAGCGAGCGTTACCTTATGACTTTCGACAATAAGAGCGTTCGCGATATCGCGGCAAATGCTCCTTACGACCAGATTTACGTTTTGGTCAACAGCAATAAATATGGTGGTGGCGCAATTTACAATTTCTATAATGTCAGCGTTAACAGCAACTCGAAGTCGGCAGCAATATTAATACATGAATTTGGTCACGGATTTGCAGGATTGGCAGATGAATATTTCGATTCTTCAACATCATATAACGATTTTTATAATCTTGAGGTGGAACCATGGGAACCTAATATTACCACTTTGGTAAATTTCGATAAAAAGTGGAAACAGTTGTTGAAAAAGCGGACGCCCGTTCCAACGCCTGATCCGAAAAAAGAAAAAAACATGGATAAAACAGGTGCTTACGAAGGCGGGGGATATGTGGCCAAAGGCGTTTATCGCCCGCGCTACGACTGCATGATGAAGACTTTCAATGGCGATACGTTTTGCCCTGCATGTGTTGAGGCGATACAAAAAATGATAGATTTTTACTCGCAATAAAATTCTACAACCCCCTTTAAAGCACAAATTCCAATTTGTTTTTAGGAATTTGAATTATAAGCGTTTTACCGACCGCTTCAATTTCAACTTTTACTTTTTTCTTGCCTCTTATCTCGATAAGTTCCCCTTCGAGGCCTATCATGCTTCCGGAAACGACCTTAACCTTGCGCCCTGTTTCCCATACCTGGTTCTCAATATTCTCCGGATCTTTTTCGTTTAAATAATATCTAATGGCCTCAATTTGATCCTCGGGTATGGGGACGGCCATCCCTTCGAAAGTAATATATTTTACAACATTTGCAGTCTGCAATACTTTGTAATAGTCCTTCTGTAGGATGTTCACAAAAACATACGAGCGGAACAATGGTTCGTTGATCCATTTTTTGCGGTCGCTCCAAACCCTGAGTTTCTTTATTAATGGTAAGTAGTAATCAACGTCCGTAAAATCGAATTCCAGCGCAACTTTCTTCTCGCTCCGCGATTTTACGTAAACGGCATACCAGGTTTTTTCGGGCATAATCATTTTTTTACAAATGGATGAAAGTCATATCTATCAGCACTAAGACTTTGATTTCTTATTTCATGGGCTATTTCTATGCTTTGTCTCGAATCGGAGATGCCAAACCCTTTGCCCTTCATAATATGCTGATAACTAGTAGTGTGCAAATCAGTAAAACCCCCACTGAATTCCAGTTCCTCGCCGTCGATGGTGATAGAGCGGTAGGTTGTCAGGCCTTGTTCCCTTGCGCCCTCGGGAAGGTCATTGCTGTCGAGGCTTAAATACCAGCTAACATTTGCGTTTTCAAGCTCCAGAAGCCCCGAGGCTTTGTTATCTTGCATCAAATGCAGATGACTCTTTTGGTTTTTACCGAATATCCATCCAAGCATATCAAAAAAATGTATCCCAATATTTGTTACTATACCTCCCGATTTTGCTTTCTCCCCCTTCCAGGAATAATAATACCATTTGCCCCTGCTTGTTATATATGTAAGCTTGATATTATGTTTTTTATCCGAGGAAATGCCATCGAACTTATTCTTCAAGTCAATGATTACAGGATGATGCCTGAGCTGTAGTATATTGTTTATATGCATTCCGCTCTCTTTTTCAATTTCTACTAAACCATCGATGTTCCACGGGTTTAGCAGCAGGGGTTTTTCACAAATTGCATTTGCTCCATTGCGGAGTGCGAGGCGTATATGGGCATCGTGAAGATAGTTTGGGGAACAAATAGAAACATAGCTTACCTTATGTTTCATGCGCCTCCTTAATTTGTCGAGATGCCTGTCGAATCGTTCGGGCTCCGTAAAAAAATCAGCATCTGGTGAAAAACTGTCGATAATCCCTACGCTGTCGAAGGGGTCGAGGGCCGCAACGAGATTGTTCCCAGTTTCCTTAATAGCCCTCATGTGCCTTGGGGCGATATATCCTGATGCCCCTATTAACGCAAAATTCTTAATCTCTGTATTATTCAACATATTGCAAAACTACAAATTTGATTTCATTTTTTTTGAAAAAGATAGATTAGGAAAAACCACCAATCACCACCAATTACAACCAATTACAACCAATTACAATCAATCACCACCAATCACCACCAATCACCACCAATTACAACCAATTACAACCAATCACCACCAATCACCACCAATCACCACCAATCACCACTAATTACAACCAATTACAACCAATTACAACCAATTACAATCAATCACCACCAATCACCACCAATCACCACTAATTACAACCAATTACAACCAATTACAATCAATTACAACCAATTACAACCAATCACCACCAATCACCACTAATTACAACCAATTACAACCAATTACAACCAATTACAATCAATTACAACCAATTACAACCAATCACAATCAATCACCACCAATCACCACCAATCACCACCAATCACCACCAATTACAACCAATCACCACCAATCACCACCAATCACCACCAATTACAACCAATTATAACCAATCACCACCAATCACCACCAATCACCACCAATCACCACCAATTACAACCAATTACAATCAATTACAACCAATTACAATCAATCACCACCAATTACAACCAATCACGCACAGCAAATTACCAAAAAAAAGACCATTTCAACCAAAGTTAAAACAGCCTTTATTATTTTTATTGCCGACTAAACCTTGTTGAACAAGCGTTTGGCAAACGATTTCTTTTTATCCGGCTTATCATCGGTATAATAACCATATCCATAACCGTATCCATAACCGTATCCGTATCCGTATCCGTATCCGTAACCGTATCCATAACCGTATCCATAACCATATCCGGCTGAAAGGTTAATGTCGTTTACAACAATGTTCATCTTCAGGCCGCGATCCTCAATGTCTTTGATAATGGCCCCGAAAACCTTTTTGTTGGTCAGTGCCTGACGGACCAGGTATATATTGACATCGGTATGTTCCATCAAAAGATAGGCATCGGTAACAAGACCTGCCGGCGGGGTGTCGATAACTATATAATCATAACGCTCCTTAAGTTCCTTGAAAAGTCGGGTGTTCCTGTCAGAAGCAATAAGCTCTGCCGGGTTTGGGGGAACGGGGCCGGCCATTATTATGTCGAGATGCTCCATCTTCCCCGAGGGCTGTATGATTTCGTCAATGGTGGCCTTGTTGATAAGGTAGTTTGTTAAGCCTATATTGTTTGAGAGGCCGAAGTCCTGATAGATTTTCGGTTTGCGAAGGTCGAAGCCAAGCAAAACGGTCTTACGCCCGTACTGAGCATAAATACTTGCAAGGTTCATCGAGACAAAGGTCTTGCCGGCACTAACCATATCGGCGGTAACCATTACACATGTTTTTTCGTTTCCTTTTGTAAGAAACTGTATGTTTGTCCTCAACTGCCTGAACGATTCCGAAACACTTGATTTAGGCGATTCCAAGACCACCAGTTGCGTGTCCTTGTTGCTGTGCAACAACTGCCCTATAATCGGGAATCTCGTGTATTTCTCCACATCGGATTTTTCCATAATGGCATCGTTGAAATAGTCTTTCCCCAAAACGTAAACAACAGGAAATGCCATACCGAGTATCAGTGCGATAAGATAATTAAGGCTTTTCTTTGGAAGCACTTGGTTACCGAGTTCGTTTCGTGCAACATCTATTACCTCGTTGTCGGGAAGGTTCGAGGCTTTTGTGATCTGCGCTTCCGAACGCTTTTCGAGCAGATAAGTATAAATGTTGTTCGACAAATCGAATTTGCGTTTGAAATTCACCAGCTCGCGCTGTGTAACAGGCATGTTGCTTGCCTTGTCAGTAAGGTCGCTGATACGTTTGTTTATGTCTTGAATAGCCTGGTCGGAATTTACTATGATGTTTGTAACATTCTCAAGAATAGCATTTTGTGTACTTCTGATATTTGAGTTCAGCCCAATTACTTTCGGGGATTTTTCTGTTGAAAAAAGCATCGAGTTTGCTTTTTCATTATACAAGTTGATCAGTTCGCCAACAAGGGCGTTCAAAACCGGATCATCTATTCCCATGGCCGAAGGAGCAACAAGCTCGTCGATTTTCAAGGAATTCTTTTTGATATAGTTCTTGAGGTTTTGGTAATATTTAGACTTAATGATGAGCTCGGCTTTTTGTTTTTCCAGGTCGCTGAGGTATTCATATAATTGCTGGGCCTGGAAGTCCAGATCCATAACCTCGCGCGAAGACTGGAAATTCTGTAGGTTCATCTCTGCCGATTCAAGTGTGTCCCGTATCACGCCCAATTGGTTGTTGATAAACCTAATGGTATTGTCGGCAATTTGATTTTTCTTCTCCAGGCTCTGTGTTAGATATACCCCGGTCAGCATATTCAGGAAATTAACGGCTTTCTTCGTGTTATTCGATTTAAACTTGATTTGCAATATCGATGCTTCCCTGTTGATTGGTTCTATCTCGAATCCCCTAAACTGCTCGGGAAGACTGTAATAATCCTTAAAAATAAACTCAAAAGTGTTGGAGAGGTCTTCTTCGGGATTGAACCTGTCGTTGAGGATGATTTTAAAATTATTGTATTTGTTGGAGACCTCTTCGCCAAACCTAAAAGTGTTCCCCCACTTAATCTTCTCTATTGGTCCCCCCTCGAACTTTTGAGTTGAAAAATTATAAAGTTTCACCAATTCGCCTTCAGCATCAAGCCGAAACTCGTTTTTATTTAAAAACGAAAGCGTATATTTTAGTCCAACAACCTGTGGGACGGTGGAGTCGAAAATTATCTCGAAAGGTGCTGCTTGATAAAGCTCCCTGTTAATCAGGCCTTCGTCAACATAGTAAGAAACCTCGAAGTCCAGGTTTTGTATAGTCCTATAAGTTAGCGAAAAGGATGTTAGCTTACCAATTTCGTTTTCAACGTTCTGGGCGGTATTGCTAAGGCCTATCCCGATTAGCGAGGATGGGTCCATGACGGACTTGTCGTCCATAACAAGAACGGTGGTTGAAACCTCGAAAACGGGGTTCGTATATTTATTGAACAGGAACGCCAGGGCAACCGCGGCAAAAATTGTGATCGCGAATAAGTACCAATATCTTACAAATTTAAAGAACAAGGCCTTTATATCAATCGTTTCCTCTTGCTGAGCCTGTATGCCGTCAAAATTTTCTATAGCCATTTTTTGTTACTTTAGATAATTAAGTAGGAGAATTGTTGAAGAAATAAAGCCGAACACAACCCCATAAGGGAACTCGGCAAAAGTAAACTGCTTGCCTTTTACCGGCGTTACGTAAACAATGTCGTTCGGTTTCAGGTAATAGTAGTCCGACATCAAGATATCGCGCTTTGTCATGTCAACATAAGCTACTTTCGAGCCTGTCTTGGTTTGTCGTATTATGGCCACGGTGCTCCTGTTGGCAAAATCCGTTAAGTCGCCTGACATGGAAACCGCTTCAAAAAGGTTGATGTTGTTTTGATAGATTTTATATTGCCCGGGGCGGTTGACTTCCCCGAGAAGGGTAATGTTGAAGTTGACCAGTTTCACAATGACCACGAATTCCTTGAGGTACTCTCGTAGTTCCTCATATAGTGCTTCTTTCATTTCTTCCACGTTCATGTTTTTCACGAATATCTCCCCCGTCATCGGGAAGTCGAGGTATCCGGCTTCGTTAACGGTATAGCTGTTTAAATAAACTGAGGCGTCAGAACTTAATGTTGTACTACTTGAAGTGGATCCAAGAGGGTTCAAAAGCGTAGTCGTTTGCTCGTCCAGACTTACCACCCTTACATATAGGTTGTCGCCGGGTTGGATACGGTAATCGATTTTACGCTCATTTTTAAAAGAGCTCAGTGTGTCGCTATCGGTTTTGGCTTGCAAATACAGCATTTTTTTCTGTGGTATGCAGGAAGCCAACAACAAAACCAAGACCCCAAAAATCAGGAATGGCCTATACATATTAAGAAGAAGTATTTTCATAAACAAAAATTACGTTGTTTTAAATAAGTGGCTTTGGAATTTTGTGGGCAAATTTAGTCCTTTTTTGTTAATAAAAAACTAAATAGCCCATTTAAGATAAATGGAGCCCCATGTAAAGCCGCCGCCAAATGCCGCTAAGATCAAGTTGTCTCCTTTTTTGAGTTTCGATTGCCATTCGTGCAAACACATTGGTATGGTTCCGTTAGTGGTATTGCCATATTTTTGGATGTTGATCATGACCTTGTCTTTTTCAACGCCCATCCTTCTGGCCGTAGCCTCAATAATCCTTAAGTTTGCCTGATGGGGGACCAGAAAGGCAATGTCTTCGGATTTAAGCCTGTTCCTTTCCATTATTTTTACCGAGACATCGGCCATATTTGTAACGGCAAACTTAAAAACAGCCTGTCCTTCCTGATAAATATAATGCTCGCCGGCATCAACGGTTTCGTGTGAGGCAGGTTTCAACGAGCCTCCGGCCTTTTGGTGAAGATGCACCCTCCCGGAACCGTCGCTCTGCATAATAGAATCCATAATGCCTAAGTTGTCTGTGGTGGGCTCCAGTAAAACCGCCCCGCCGGCATCACCGAAGATAACACAAGTAGCCCTGTCGGTATAATCAACTATCGACGACATCTTGTCCGCACCAACAACAATTACTTTTTTATAACGACCCGATTCAACGAAATTACGTGCGCTTTCCAGTGCATAAATAAAGCCTGAACAAGCAGCGTTCACATCGAAGCCCCATGCGTTTTTAATTCCTGCTTTATCGGAAATGATATTTGCCGTGGCAGGAAATTGCATGTCAGGGGTTACGGTGGCGCAAATCAATAAGTCCACATCCTCAGGTGAGGTGCCGGTTTTTTCCATCAAGCCTTTAACGGCCTCATAACCAATGTCGGAGGTTCCTTTATGTTCTCCTTTCAATATGTGCCGCTCACTAATCCCGGTTCGGCTAAGTATCCATTCATCGTTCGTTTCTACCATCGTTTCAAGCTCTTTGTTGCTGAGGATATATTCCGGGGCCCAAGCATGAATTCCTGTGATAGCGGCCTTGATCTTCGTCATATGAATAGTTTATTTCTAATAAAAAAAGATTTGCAAAAGTACTAATTTTACTTCAGCAAAACATCTTCGTTAAGCAATTAACAAAAAAACCCCGCAAGCAAATTACGGGGCAATGTTTTTTAAACTGAGAAATCTTCGTTTTTTTATTCCGACTTGGCAGCTTCCACTATAAGTTTTCCTTTATAGTAAAGGTCGCCGTCAACATAATAGGCACGATGATAAACATGTACTGCTCCCGTGGTGGGGCAGGTTGCCAACTGTGGGGCCGTAGCCTTATAATGAGTTCTTCTCTTATCTCTCCTGGTCTTCGAAATCTTTCTTTTTGGATGTGCCATTTTTCTATTTCTTTATGTTAATTTAAATATGTTTCTAAATAATTATCTCAAAGTTTTATGTCCTTTAAAACATCCCAACGGGGGTCGGCATCGGGTTTTGAGTATGTGCCTATCCTGTTTGTTATTTCAGGATTGCAAGTCGAATTTCCGTTGCTGTCGGCAGGATGTACCTTGCGAAAGGGCAACAACAAACATATATACTCGAATACGTATTGCCTGATATCTATCCTGCTTTCCGTTTGTGGTACAACAATTACGTCTTCCGACTCCTCAACGAACTTGTCGCCGAACTTTACGATAAGCCGGTTCTTGCCATTTATCCCCTGACTGAAGAATCCAAGACATCTGTCGCATTGCAACTTTAGCTTTCCCTCAATGGAAAAATCCAAGATCATCATATTCGGCTCCCTCAGCAAATCTATATCTAAAACCACCTTGCCGCCTATGTTTTCGAAATACTCAAAACTTTTAAAGAACGCATCACCTATTTCAAATTTAAATATGTGATTCCCAATGCTTAACCCTTTAAAAGGGATTACAAAACCATCCATCGTACCATCCCTGTTAAAATCGGGCGGCAAAATTATACATAATATTCGTGATTAACAAATATTTATGGCTTTACTGACTTTTATAACGTTCCAGTATTTATTTTGCCTCATGACAATAAGGGCCCTGAATAGGTTTAATTAATTAGCCGTATCTTCATGCTCTTCGTAAATGACAGTAATTCAACAAGATGCCCTGGTTTTATGAAATCCTTGTTTTTAAGGAATAAAAATTAATGATTCATTATAAATCCAATTGTTAATAAATTAATTTTGCACTGTTAAATTTAAAACAATGCTTATGTGGTTTAATAAATTGATTGCTTCCTTACTTCCGTTGATGCCGAAGAGTTTGGTTTGGATTTGCTCGAAAAGATATATCGCCGGCAAAACAGTGGGAGATGCGATAAAAGTGGCCAGGGATTACAATGAGAAAGGAATGGTGGTTACCATCGACCTGCTTGGCGAGTTCATCACGAAGTTAAGCGAGGCTGAAAAAAACAAGAACACTTATCTGAACATTATCGATAGTGTTCAAAAGGCAAAAGTAGATGGCAATTATTCATTGAAGCCTACCATGTTCGGGCTATTGATCGATAAGGAAGCTTGCTATAATTTTATAAGGGAAATCGTTGTCAAGGCAGTTTCTTATGATAATTTTGTCCGCATCGACATGGAAGACTCCCAATGTGTTGATATGGAAATAGATATATTCAGGAGGCTTAAAACCGAATTCCCCGGGAATGTCGGATTGGTATTGCAGGCTTATTTAAAACGCACGCCCGGCGACATTGACGACATGCTTGATCTGCACAATAGTGGAGTTGCCTTGAATTATCGTTTATGTAAAGGTATTTATGTTGAGCCCGCTGAAATAGCCTATAAAAAATATGAAGAGATAAACAGCCAGTTCCTCAAAAATCTGGAGACAATGTTCAGGAACGGCATATACCCCGGCATAGCGACCCACGACGCACCCCTGGTGGAGGGTGCATTTAGGCTTATCGAAAAATATAAGGTACCAAAAGACAAATATGAATTCCAGATGCTTTATGGGGTAACACCGGCGCTTAGGCAGTCGATAGTTGACAAAGGGCATAAAATGAGAATTTATGTTCCTTATGGCGAACAATGGTTTGCATACTCCACAAGGAGGTTGAAGGAAAACCCGAAAATGGCCTCAGAGATTATAAAAGCATTATTTGTAAGGGGATAACCCATCGAAAAAACTTCGGCCCCCAAGCCTCATAAAAATCCTTAAATATTATGGGTTGAAGGCATGTTGAAGAGGTATTTGCAGCCGAATGCCCCTTCAACACGTTTTTTTTATTATTTTTGCAGCCTCTAAATCAATAAATACAGCACAATGGAAAAAAAGAGGGTTCTGTATGTAATGCAGGAGATTACACCGTATTTACCTGAAACTCCAATGAGTAAAATTGGCAGGTTCCTGCCACAACAAACACAGGAAGGCGGCAAGGAAATCAGGACTTTTATGCCAAGGTTCGGCCTTATCAACGAAAGGCGGAATCAGTTACATGAAGTTATCCGTTTGTCGGGAATGAACTTGATCATCGATGATATCGACCATCCCCTGATTATAAAAGTAGCATCGATCCAGCAGGCCCGCATGCAGGTTTACTTTATTGATAACGAAGATTTTTTTAAAAGAAAATTCATCTTCCGCGATAAAAACGACAAGTTCTTCGACGATAACGACGAAAGGACAATCTTCTTCTCCAAAGGCGTTTTGGAAACGGTAAAAAAATTAGGTTGGGCTCCCGATGTTGTTCACTGCAACGGCTGGTATTCGGGTTTAATACCTATTTATCTTCGCACAGCCTATAAAAACAACCCCATATTCTCCAACCTCAAAATCGTTTATTCATTATACGATGATGACTTTTCTGAAAAATTCAGCAAGAAATTTGTCGGTAAAATGAAATCGCCAGGCATGGAGGACAAGGACTTGGAGGTGTTCTCCCATACGGATCACATAACAATTAATAAAAGCGCAATAGATTATTCCGATGCTATTATTGTTGGTAGTGAAAACGTTAAGCCCGAAATATTGGAATATGCCGAAAAATCGGGGAAACCCATTCTTGAATATACCGACAGCGAGGATTATCATGCTGCCTATAATGAATTTTATGACAAAATCATTGGTGAATAAGAATAGCATAACCAATGGCTTATATAGGCTAATTGCTGTTGTCCTGGTTATAGTAGCCTTTGCCTCCTGTGCCAAAAGCCCCAATAAGATAGGTTCCAGGATAATGCCCGAAAACAGCAAGTTAAAGGGTGCCCGAACCGATACAACCAGCGTTTATGCCTACTCCGAATATATCGATTCGGTGAGGAGCGATGAATTATCGTTCAATTATCTGGGAAGTCTTGCCGATCCGGTTTTCGGCACAACGGTTGCCGGTTTTTACAGCCAGTTGACGATTACCTCCCTCAACCAGGATTTCGGCCCCAACCCCCAGCTCGACTCCCTGATCCTGCAATTGTCGTATCAGGGATATTATGGCGACACGAACGTCGATTTAAGGATACACGTTTATGAACTGGAAGAAATGCTGGAGCTCGACCAGGATTACTTTTCTAACCTGACATTGCAACATGGGGCCACCGACTACCTCAACGCGAGTTTTCGGCCGCGCCCCAACGATTCGACCATAGTTGTCGATTCGTCTGCCAACAATAACGACACCACTAAAGTAGGACCCGTCGAAAAGTTCAATCTAGGGTTGTTGGATCCCGGACTTGGGAACAAATTGCTTTCGGCCGACACGTCAATAATGAACAGCACCATCAACTTCAAGAATTTTTTCAAGGGCCTGTATGTAACAGCCGACGCCGTGGACAATGACGGATGCCTTGTTCGCTTTAATTTAGTTGATTTGAAATCGGGCCTCGTTTTATATTATAAAAACGACACAGACGATTCCTTGTATTATAGTTATAAAACTACTATTACGACCCCAAGAGTGAGCAAATATGTTCACTTTTATGAAAATGCCGACCCCGAACTTCAACAACAGGTGTTTTACGGGGACACAAGCCTTGGGAAACAAAAATTCTATGTGCAAGGACTTTCGGGAATCCGCAGCGTTATCAAGTTCCCTCATCTAATTGAATGGGCACGCCATAAAAAAGTAGCCATAAACGAGGCCAAGCTAATATTTACGGGTTTCGAAGAGGAACCTTATCTGGGCGAGCCCAATGCACTTTTATTGGTTAAGCGAAATGCCGATAAAACCCAGGAGGTTCTGATAGACCAATATGAAGGCGAGACGTTTTTTGGCGGAACTTATAAGAGCAGTACCCACAGTTATACTTTTAGGATTACCAACCATATACAAAAGCTGCTTTTGGATACTACAAACGTTGATCATGGGTTGTATGTTTATACAAATGCCGATGCAATTAATCCCAGAAGGTTTATATTTAACGGAAACCAACCAACCAACGATACAATTTCCCCTTTTAGGCTGGAAATTATTTATACCGATCTCAACTAAAACCATAAACATCGTAAAAAATATTTGTTCTGGTTTTAATATTCGTAAATTTGCCTGTGATTTTTTTGAATTAAGAAATAAATATGTGTGGAATCGTAGCTTATCTAGGGGAAAAACAAGCTTACCCAATTCTAATAAAAGGACTGCAACGACTTGAATACAGAGGTTATGACAGTGCCGGCGTCGCCCTGCTTAACGGCGATATAACAATTCATAAAACCAAGGGCAAGGTTTCTGATCTACAGGAATACGTGAAAGATAAAAAAACCGATGCCACCGTTGGTATCGCACATACGCGCTGGGCAACGCACGGCGAACCCAATTTTAAGAACGCCCATCCCCACTATTCCCAAAATAAATCACTTGCCATTATTCATAATGGTATTATCGAGAATTATGCACCTTTAAAGGAGGAACTGATAAACAGAGGTTATGAATTCGAGTCGGATACCGATACAGAAGTATTGGTAAATCTTATCCACGACATACAAACAAAGGAGGAAGCAAGCCTTGACGAAGCAGTGAGAATTGCCCTTAACCAGGTGATAGGTGCCTATGCGATCGTTATTGTCTCCAACGATAAACCAAACGAACTGATAGCTGCCCGAAAAGGAAGCCCCTTGGTTGTTGGCATAGGCGATGGCGAATTTTACCTCGCATCGGACGCAACACCAATAATAGAATATACAAAAAATGTGGTTTACCTTGAGGACGAGGAAGTTGCCTATATGAAGCTTGGAGAGGAACTTCAAATAAAAACCATAAAAAACCAAAATAAAACACCTTATATCCATGAGTTGGAATGGAATTTAGGCCAACTGGAAAAAGAAGGCTATGAGCATTTTATGCTTAAGGAAATTTATGAGCAGCCGCGTTCCATACTCGACAGTATGCGCGGTCGCTTAAACGCTGCCAAAGGTATTGTTTCGCTTGGCGGAATTGTTGATTACGAACAAAAACTCATCAAGGCCAAAAGAATAATAATGATTGCCTGCGGCACATCCTGGCATGCCGCCTTGGTTGGTGAGTATTTGTTCGAGGATTTGGCCCGTATTCCTGTTGAAGTTGAGTATGCGTCGGAGTTCAGATATCGTAACCCTATTATTGGTGAAGATGATGCGGTAATCGCAATATCCCAATCGGGCGAGACTGCCGACACTCTTGCGGCCATCGAGCTTGCCAAAGAAAAAGGCGCGACGATCTTGGGTATTGGCAATGTTGTAGGCTCGTCGATTGCAAGGTTTACCCATGCAGGATCCTATACCCATGCCGGCCCTGAAATAGGGGTTGCCTCCACAAAGGCATTTACCGCACAGGTAACTGTTCTTACACTTATGGCCCTGAGGTTGGCTCAGCTTAAAGGTAGCATCCCAACATCCACTTTCATGCAATATCTGACAGAGCTGGAAGCTCTTCCCGCAAAGGTTGAACAGCAGTTGAAAAAGAAAGATAATATTATGGAGATTGCGGAAGAATTTCAAGATGTCAGCAACTTCCTTTATCTGGGAAGGGGCTTTAATTTTCCTGTTGCGCTTGAAGGTGCGTTAAAACTCAAAGAAATATCCTATATACATGCCGAAGGTTATCCTGCCGCTGAGATGAAGCATGGCCCCATAGCCTTGATAGATGAGAACATGCCTGTTGTTTTTATTGCACCGCGCATAGGTAATTACGAAAAAATCGTTAGTAATATCCAGGAGGTTAAAGCCCGTAAGGGAAGAGGAATAGCCATTGTTTCAGAAGGCGACAAGGTAGTTAAGGGAATGGCCGATTTTACGATAGAGATACCGCAAACGGAAGAGATGTTTACGCCAATCATCGCCTCCATTCCCCTGCAAAAGCTTGCCTATCATATCGCTGTATTGCGCGGATGCAATGTCGATCAACCTCGAAACCTGGCAAAATCGGTTACTGTTGAATAATACTAACGTAATTACAGTAAATTATCAACTTGGCTGTTTCCTGAACTCCTCAACGGCTCTTTTAAAAGTATCGTCGATTTTATGATAAGTCGGATAGAAACCTGCTTCGTTTAATACGTTTCTGCCAACAAAGGCCTTGAATAAGACTTTTATCTTGTCTTTTGACAGGCTTGCATCTTTTGCCTTAAACTCAATTCCTTTATCATTGGCATATTCCAAAAGATCATTAAATTCCTCGTCAGACATATTAAACTTTTTGTCAAACTCCTCGAAATCGGTAATTGTGTTTAACTCTTCCCTGTGCTTGTCGGTATAGTCGAAGGCAAACTGAAACAGTATTCCTTTGTTGGCCAGTATGTTGTAAAATTTATGAAGTGTGTCGGAAACTAAAGGCACATAAATGTCGGGCATAATACCACCTCCACCATAAACAACCTTGCCTCCTTTAGTGACAAACTTTAACGAATCGTTGAAATGAATGCTGTCGGCACTTTCCATTTCCCCCGATAAATATCTGTGATATGACTCGGTATAATAATCGTCAAAATCGTCTTTCACATAAGGTTTTTGTATGCATCTGCCGGTAGGCGTATAATATTTTGCAACCGTAAGTCGTAAAGCGGAGCCGTCGGGCATGTTCATCTGTTCCTGGACCAATCCCTTCCCGAACGAACGTCGGCCGATAATCGTCCCCCTGTCGTTGTCCTGAATGGCTCCCGCAACGATCTCGCTCGCCGATGCCGATCCTTCATTGATTAGGACAATCAGCTTTTTATTTATAAAATCCCCTTTTCCATCGGCGAAAGCATAATTGCGCGGCCTGTTCTTGCCTTCGGTATAAACTATTAATTCACCATCGGTCAAAAATTCGTCGGCTATTTTGATTGCGGCATTTAAATAACCTCCCGGATTACCCCTTAAATCAAGGATTAGCTTTTGCATACCGCTGGCAATCAGTTTGTCGAGGGCTTTTTTGAATTCTTTATAAGTCGTGGCCGAGAATTTGTTCAGTTTAATATAACCTATTTCATCGTTAACCATATATGCGACGTCCAGGCTATAAGTAGGGATAATGTCGCGCATAATCTTGAAATCCAATAATTTAGGAACGCCGCGCCTATAAATTGCCACTTTTGCTATTGTTCCTTTGGGACCTTTGAGCTTCCTAATGGCCTTGTTGTTGGTAATACCGTTTCCGGCGACCAAAGTATCGTTTACCTTCACGATTCTGTCGCCTGCCATAAGGCCTACTTTTTCCGAAGGCCCGCCCGGAATAGTGTTAATTACGGTGATACTGTCCTTTTCGATCCTGAACGAAATGCCGATACCTTCAAAACTTCCCAAAAGCGGATCGTTTATTTCGTGAAAATCACCGGCGGTAATATAAGCTGAATGAGGATCCAGTTCCTCCAATATGGCGTTTACGGCATCTTTCTCAAGTAAGCCCCTGTCAACCGTGTCAACATAATCGCGCTCTATATAATCCAGGATATTATCAACCTTATTGGTTTTTTTTTGCCCGATGGGGAGTATCATATTCCCCGACGATTGATTCGAGTTAAGGTAGGAACCCAGGATTATACCCATTATCAATACTGTTGAAAATGCTATTGGCAGGTAAATTTTATATCTGTTGTTGCTCATCTAAATCTTTTGCGTGCAAAAATATAAAAACAACCGGAACAAACTACTTGACCTTGCCCAGCAAGTCGCCGTCCATGATCCTCTTCTCGAGATTTTTGCGCTTTACCTGCCCGCTAATATATTTTTCGATTAACAAACTGGCAATTGGCGCTGCCCATTTTGAGCCGTATCCCCCGTTCTCAACTATTACCGATATGGCAATTTGTGGATTTTCGACCGGTGCATAAGCGATAAATAATGAATGATCCTCGCCATGAGGGTTTTGAACCGTTCCCGTCTTGCCTGCCTGGCTAATACTGTCCATTTTAAACCAACGGGCTGTTCCATGCTCTCCCTCAAACACTTCAACCATTGCTTTTGTAACAATGTCAAAGTATTTTTTTTCAATATTCGTTTGGATTTTCGTGCTGTATTTTAGTTTCAGGCTATCAACGCCCGGCATTTCTTTCAAAAAATGAGGCTTATAGTAAAAACCTTCGTTGGCAAATATTGCCACTAGGTTGGCCAATTGTATGGGGGTAACTAAAATTTCGCCTTGCCCAATTGCTAACGACCTTACTGTTAGCGCATTCCATGATCCATGATATAGCTTGTCGAAATATTTAACCGATGGGATGCTTCCCGAAACTTCATAAGGGATATCGGTATTGAACTTTTTGCCCAGGCCAAAGCTAATTACGTTTTTGCGCCAGGCTGCGTAACCTTCATGGGAATCAGCGAACTGCGAACTGTTAAGGGTGCTCTTAAAAGTATTCCAAAAATATGGATTGCACGATTGTGTGATTGCACCGTCAAGGTCAAGAGGAGAAAAATGATTATGTGTACATTTTATGGGTTTTGAAAGAGGTCCCCGGCAGGCAAACCTGGTGTTCCTTGTTACAGCACCTTCTTGTAAAGCCACCAGGGCATTTACTAATTTAAATGTGGACCCCGGAGGGTAAGTTCCCGATATTGCCCTGTTTAACAATGGCTTAAGGCTGTCCTTTAGTAACAATCCATAGTTTTTCGACCTGCTTCTGCCAACCATTTTGTTGGGGTCGAAAGTGGGGCTGCTAACCAATGTCAATATCTCGCCGCTCTTAGGGTCGATGGCAACTATGCTGCCCAATTTGTTTTGCATCAATTGCTCGGCATAATATTGCAGCCTTGCATCAATACCCAAAACCAATTCCTTGCCGGGGATGGCGATGGTATCGAATTCCCCGTTTTTATAACTGCCTTTCTCGCGATTATAAACATCAACCTCGACCAGCTTGCTGCCTTTTTCGCCGCGCAGATATTTTTCATAGTATTTTTCGATACCCGATTTCCCTATATAATCACCTGATCTATAAAAACCGTCTTTTTTGAGCTCACGGCTGTTCACCTCGCCTATGCTTCCAAGCAAATGCCCTGCAATGGGTAAGGGATATTTCCGCAGAGTGCGCGCCTGGGAATAGAAACCCGGGAAATTATATAATTCCTCGGCTAGGCGGCCATAGTTCTTTTTTGATATTTGCTTTATAAAGACCGAAGGCTTATAATATGAATAATGCTTGGCCTTGGTGATTTTCTTGATATACGCCGATTTGCTAATCCCCGCCAAACGGCAGAATTTCAAAGTATCGATATGTTTAGCCTGACGAGGTATTAGCATTAAATCGTAAGCCGCATCGTTGTAAACCAGAAGCTTGTGGTTGCGGTCGTAAATTATTCCCCTGGCAGGATATTGTGTTTTTGTACGAAGAACAATATTTTCGGCCGAAAATTTATATGTATTGTCAAGCACTTGCAGATAAAAAAAGCGCATAATATATACCAGGCCTATTAAAACAAAAATGCCCATTATTACTATTTTGCGCGATTTGTAGTTGTGCGAATACATTTACCCCGGGAAATTTATTGCAAAGTTAGGAGAATATTAAACGGCTGCTTGTAAATTTTATGGAAAAAAACGAGCGTTATCTTTATTGGATGTTGTTGCCTGAAAATGATAAATCGACCTGGCAATAAATCATGAAACCAGTTCGGATAATAAATATTATCAAGCTTATGGGACCTGCGAATTTGTAAGTTTATGATTTTTGTTTACTTTTATTCAACATTTTTCACGAATCAAAAAATAATATGAAACAATTTTACTTGACGGGATTGCTGTTTTTGATGTTCTCGTGCAGCATGCAAAAAGAGGTTTACGAGCACAATCCCCACCTCTTATCTTTCGGGACCTCAGGGGGGTTTACTAACCAAACAGTAAGCTTTAAACTGTTTTCTGATGGCAAGCTGTGGAAAATCAGAGGCTTGCAAAAAGATTCCTCGCTGTTAAAACAATTAAAAAATTCGCAAACAAAAAAACTGTTTAAACAAGCGTATTCCTTGGGTATCGATACCTTAAAATATGACGAGCCCGGAAATATGAGCAAGTTCATAAATTTCAAGAGCAACAAGTTCGACAATAAAATAATCTGGTCCGGGAAAAATGAAAGACTGGACAGTTTTTATAATTCACTACTGGAAGCCACTAAGAATTAAATAATAAAGCCATGAAAAAAAACTACTTAATTTTATTCGGTGCGGTATTTATGTTTCTTTTTTACAATGTCGCATTTTCGCAAAACCCGGCCAACCCTTTTTCGGTCAAGGAAAAATCCCTTGATAAAAACACTAATATAAAAACTCCGGCTTCCGGCATCCGGGATATCGGCGAGCATCCGGGTAAATCGTATAGCAATGGGTCTTATCAGTACAAGAGCATTCCTTTTAAAAACCCCAACGCCATTAACCGCAACGATTTTTCCGAATTAAGATATGAGAAAAACGGCCTGCTGATGATGGCCGAGAGCAAAACAGGACTAGGCCAGGTTTTTGCTGACAGAAGCAATGAAAACATTGACCAGGCGGCGCATAGGTATTTGAAAACTATCGAAAAAGCAATGAGGATTGAAAATTCGGATGCCGAGTTCGGGAACATAAAAATATGGGCCGATGATATCGGTCAGGCCCATATTAAGATGCAGCAGTACTATAAAGGTGTAAAAGTTTATGGCGGACAAGTAATCCTACATGCAAAAAACAACGAAATAAACCTGTTCAGCGGCACCTACTTCCCAACGCCTGACATAGAGGATGTCAGCCCTCTTGTGAGTGCGGACGAGGCCACTAACATTGCCCTTGACAACGTATCGGGACTAACAAGCCTAAGCGGGGTAAATTCGTTTGGATTGAAGCAGCTCGAATATGAAATTGCGGTTTCCGAGCTCGTCATTCACCACGACGACAGGGATATGAATTCGGAAAAACTCGCCTGGCATATTACTTTAAGGCCTAATTTCCTGGAGCGATGGGAATATTTTGTCGATGCCAAAACATCAAAGATTATCGATAGCTACAACAGCACTTGCACCGACGGGCCGGCCACGGCAAACGCAACAGATTTAAATGGTGTCAGCAGGAACATAAACACTTATCTTGCAGGGGGCACATATTATATGATGGATGCTACCAAAGCAATGTTCAATCCCGGCCAAAGCACCATCCCCGACAATCCGGTGGGGGCTATTATGACCCTCGACGCAAACAACACCTATAACGACAACATCACCTACGTTTCTTCGCCCAACAACCAATGGAATGAACAAAGCTCCGTATCGGCACATTATAACGGGAGCATTACTTACGATTATTATTTAAATACCCATGGCCGCAACTCCATCAACGGCTCCGGGGGAACAATTATATCAATCGTAAATGTTGCCGACGAAAATGGGCAAAGCTTGGCAAACGCCTACTGGAACGGGCAAGCCATGTTTTATGGAAACGGGGGAGGGGTTTTTATGCCTTTGGCAGGAGGCCTGGACGTAGCAGCCCATGAAATGACACATGGTGTTGTACAAAATACTGCAAATCTTGAGTATAAAAACGAACCCGGGGCAATTAACGAATCAATGGCCGATATCGCCGGGGCGATGGTTGACAGGTCGAACTGGCAAATTGGCGAAGCCGTGATCCCTGCTAACAGCCCGTATTTTCAAAGTGGCGCCCTCAGGGACATGGCCGACCCCCACAATGGAGGAAACAGCCTGGACGACAACGGTTATCAGCCCTCGCACATGAACGAGAAATATACCGGGCCGAACGACCACGGAGGGGTCCATATAAATAGCGGGATAATTAATCACGCATATTACATTTTGGCACAGTCCGTAAACAAAGATAAAGCAGAGAAGATCTTTTACCGCGCTTTAGCAAATTATATGACAAAGACATCTCAGTTTATAGATTGCAGATTGGCCTTCGAGCAGGCTGCCAAGGATATCTACGGGAACGGCTCTGCTGAGAACAATGCGGTTTCAGATGCGTTTTATGCCGTTGGCATCGGCGATCAGGGGCCTGGCGGAGGCGGAGGCGGTTCAGCACCTCCCGGAGAAATAGAAGTAAACCCGGGCCAGGATTATATTCTCAGTTACGATATAAATCCCGCCGACCAAAACACTCTTTATATTTCCGGCACTACAGGAAGTGATTTTGTGCCAATAAGCACAAGTGCCTTAAAAAGACATCCCAGCTTGGTGGATAACGGCTCCGTTGGCGTTATGATAACCGAAAACGACGAAATGGAAAGCATAACTATGACCAGCCCCTATAACGAAGACGTGATTTCGCCCGACCAAATATGGGACAACGCTGCCGTATCCAAAGACGGAAGCCGTATTGCTGCCATAACTACTTCCATCGACTCGGCAATCTGGGTTTATAGCTATAGTAAACAGCAATGGGCTAAATTCCACCTCTATAGCCCTACCTTTACCGAAGGGGAAGTTGTGAACAACGTGCTTTATGCCGATGCCCTCGAATGGGATTATACAGGACAATACATTGTTTACGACGCTTATAACGAACTTCAAAACAACCAGGGTGAAAACATCGACTATTGGGATGTGGGCTTTATCAAAGTCTGGGACAACGGGTCGAACAATTGGGGAAACGGGGATGTCTTTAAGCTCTTTAGCGGTTTGCCGGAAGGTGTCAGCATCGGTAACCCCTCTTTTTCGAAAAACACCCCTTTCATCATTGCCTTCGATTATTTCGACCAAAACAGCAACGAAACCCAAATTATGGGCGCTAACCTCGAAACAGGTGATATAAATACTATATACAACAACTCGATACTGGGCTTCCCGAATTATTCCAAGCTCGACGACAAGATAGTGTTCAGCACCATGAGCAACACAAATACGGGAATTGTTGGGGTTATCGGCTTAAACGCCGATAAGATATCACCTTCGGGCAGTGCCACCGGATTGATTGATGTGGCCAAATGGCCAGTATGGTATGCAACCGGAAACAGGGATCTATTGGACGTTGACGAAAACAAAATTGACGACAATTTCACGATGGTCTATCCAAACCCGGCGACTGATATTTTGAGCGTTTCTATCAACACTTCTAAAAGTGTAAAATATAACATTCGGATATTTAACCTTTTAGGACAGGAAATGATGGCCGAAACCGCAATAGCAGAATCTAGCTTAAGTGAAAGCTCAATCGATATCTCATCGCTGAAAACAGGAACTTATATCGTTAAGATCACTATTGACGATTTTACTTATAATCATAAGCTTGTTGTTGGGAATTGAGCCTTGAAGCCTTATTATTTTACCAAAATAATAGGCGGTGTTTCTATTTCGTTGCTTTTATGAAGGGCACGGTCGTAAATAGATACTTTAAACATAATGGTGTCGAAATCGGAAAGCGGGTTGTAAACATATAGCGTATCCTGAAAAAGGCCTTTTATGTTCATGTTTCCACCGTTTGGAGTAAGTACCGGGAAACGAGAGTTGAAAGTCAGGGTGTCATAAGTTTGGGTCTCGTTGTTGAAAACAACAATCGGCACCTCGACAAACTCACCATATTGCTTTTCGAAATACCTGATAATCATATTATAATAATAATTGCCACTTTTTTGAAAAGGGGGTAGGGTATCGGAGCTGGCAAGCCCCAGGTCACCATCACCATCGGTATAATTGAATTTGATAACACCTCTCTCGGTAATCCCTGTTTGGGCGTTCAGCAAAAGCACGAAATCCTGATAAGTTATTTCCGGTTCGACGGGGAATGTCTCAAATTTCCGGCAACCGAAAAACATCGTCATCGCGGCAATCGAAATAAGAATTATTTTTGCGACCAGCTTCATGCTTGATTTTTAAATGGTAAAAGTATAAATTAATCAATTTAAATGCCAAATTACTTCAACAGTCAAAATTCAATCCTCGGGATCGACAATACTGATAGTTTTAACGAAATGGCGTTGAAAATATTTCAATACCAGTTTGAGAACAATACGATCTACAAAAGTTTTGTTGAAAACATCGGTAAAAATCCCACAATGGTAAATGCGATTGACGATATACCTTTTTTGCCTATCGGCTTCTTCAAGAGCCACAGGGTTCTTTCGCGAGAGATGCCCGCACAAAAAATATTTAGTAGTAGCGGAACCGGAAATCAAGGAAACAGCAAGCATTTTATCGGCGATATAAGCCTATATGAACAGGGTTTCTTAAAATGCTTTCAATTATTTTATGGCAATATCACTGATTATGTGATACTAGCCTTGTTGCCTTCTTATCTCGAAAGAGGCGGCTCTTCCTTGGTTTATATGGCCGACAAGCTGATAAAACTGAGCGGAAAAACTGAAAGCGGATTTTATTTGGATGAATATGAGAAATTAAATTACGCTCTTGGAAAACTTAAAACAGAGGGCAAAAAAGCGATTTTGCTGGGAGTTAGCTATGCCCTTTTGGATATGGCCGAAAAATTCAATGTTGATTTTCAGGAATTGATAATTATGGAAACCGGCGGCATGAAAGGGCGTAGGCGCGAAATGCTCAAGGAAGAGCTTCACAAAGCTTTGTGCGATGGGTTTGGAGTAGAAAAGATACATTCGGAATACGGCATGACAGAGCTTTTGTCGCAGGCTTATTCCAAAGGAAACGGGATTTTTAACTGCCCGCCCTGGATGAAAATCAAAATCAGGGACATTAACGATCCTTTTGCGTTTATTGATGAAAACAAATCGGGGGGGGCTAATGTTATCGACCTTGCCAATGTTTATTCCTGCTCGTTCATCGAGACCCAGGATTTGGGCAAAACCTATGCCGATGGCAGTTTTCAGGTTCTCGGCCGCTTCGACAACAGCGACATTAGGGGATGCAATTTGCTTATCGGCTGAGCGAAACAAGGGCTTCCGGCAACTCCCGGGGCCTCAGGTGTTTAATGCCTTTGTGATTTGAAAACTCTGGCTCGTTCATCGAGACCACAAGCTTTGCATTATTATCTTTAACGGAAAGTAGATTTCCGAATTAACGGTCAATGGTTTTGTCATCAATAATTAAATATGCCACCTGGACATAAATTGTGTCATCACCCTTTTCAGCCACAAAATCTATCTCCTTGTCATCAAAAACGCCAACTTTGACATTAAATCCCTCTATTTTTAATTCATTGAAAACGAAATTTTCAAGATTATACCCGATATCTGTTGGATAATAACCAGCCAAATAATTTTTAAAACCAATATCATTTACATAATATTTCTTCGACCCTCCGAGAATTCCCCCCCTTTTAAATTGTATCTTGTAGATTTATTGATGATAAACATTTCCGTTAGATAATTAATGTAGGATGATACAGTTTCATAATTGGTCTTCTTTTGTTTCGATTTAAAATAATTAACAATTGATGAAATGGAAGTAAGTGAAGCGATACTGGAAAGAGCAAATCTCAAGATTTGTTCCAGCAGAACTACACCCTTAATATTATATCTGCTCACAATATCCCTTAATACTATTGTGTTTTTCAGGCTTTCGATATAATGAAGCCGCATTTCCTCGTCGGTTAAATTATAGAGTTCGGGCAATCCACCTTCTTGAAGATAATCGAGAAAAAAGTTACGGTCAACGATCTTGTTTTTAAACGATGCGGCTTCCGTAAGGCTAAATGGGTGAATAATAAACCCAACATATCTTCCTGATAAGAAGCCGGCCAGTTCTCCTGCTAATAACCTTGAATTAGAACCAGTTATAAAAAGCTCGAATTCGGCGCTGAAATCCTGAGAATAAGAATTTACAAATAATCCCCGGTTTTTTATATTCTGTATTTCATCGAGAAATAAATATATCTTGCCTTTAACTTTCGACTTTCGTTTATAAAAATTGAACAATTCTTCAAGTTCCCCCGAATTATTGATGCTATTAAATGCTGTATATTCTTTGTTTAAATAAAATATATTGTGTGGATTAACGGACTTCTCATTGACAAGCAGATCAATGATTTGGCGTAAAAGATAACTTTTCCCAACTCGCCTTTGTCCTAATAGAACCTTGATTAGTTTATTATCAATGTACTTGCTTACTTTGGAAAGATATGATGTTCTTTCAAATCCAAGATTGACAGATTTTTTATCCCAAAGATTATATTTCCGTATTTTCTCGAAAGTGTCTAGCATTTTTTCAACTGTATTCGAATTATTTACAAATACAGTTAATTTTTCAAGTCTATTTGAATATTTTCGGGATATTCTATATGTTTCAAGCCTGTTCGGGTATTTCAGAAAAGCAAACCTGGCGTCCGGGACTTATATTCCTCGATAATTGAGGCCTCGTTGTTTGCCGGGGAATTTACTTTGTTGCTTATGGTATAAGCCCTCATCTTGTTTGCATCAAAAGGTGATAAAAGTGTTTTGAGGTAATCGGTATCATTTTCGAATAGCCAGGCTAGCTCGTCGTTCTTGTTCAATATAGCAGGCATGCGCTTGTGTATTTTTTTCATTAGGCTGTTCGGCTCTGTGGTGATGATCGCAAATGTGTTCAGCACGTTGTTTTCAGCATCTTTCCATGTTTCCCAAATGCCGGCCATAGCGAATATTTCTTCTGTTTCAACAAAAATCCTAAAGGGTGTTTTCTGTTTTCCTTCTTTTTTCCACTCATAGAAGCCATTTGCGGGAATCAAGCAGCGGCGCTTGGAAAACGCAGATTTAAAAGATGCTTTTTCGCTCAGGCTCTCGGCACGTGCATTTATAAGCTTAAAGCCTTTTCCCGGGTCCCTCGACCAAAACGGCACCAGCCCCCACTTATAAAAATTCAATTTTTCAGGCTCTTTATTGGTTATTACAGCCAGGTTTTGCGAAGGCGCGCAATTATACGAGGGCGTGTATCTTTCATCGAAAACTTTTACATTAAACCGCTCCGAGATATGTTTTCCCTTTACCGAGACCTGAAATCTGCCGCACATAGTATCCTACTTTAACGATTCTAAAACTTTGTTCAATATTTCTGAATGATCGAATGCCATAGGCGGCAGTCCATCTAAATTAAACCACCTTGAGTTTTTCGCATCATCGCCTGCCACGGGTTTTTGAGGTGCCATTGCTCTTCCCACAAAAGCCACGGTAACTGTTCTATGCCTGGGATCGCGATCCGGCTCGCTAAAAGTATAGAACTGCTTTAACTCCACTTCCGTAATTCCGGTTTCTTCCTGCAGTTCGCGATAAACGGCCTTTTCAACGGTTTCGTCCTCATCGACAAAGCCGCCGGGAAATGCCCATAAATCCTCAAACGGCGGCGACGAGCGCTGAATCAGCAAAACCTGCTCCTTGTTGTTGAAAATTATTGCGTCAACGGTTAATGCCGGACGCGGATATTTATATGTAAACCCCATTTGAACTTTTGTTTGCGAAATTATACCAATTTTATTTCCAAACCACTGTTCGAGAAACAATTAATTTCAATAATCCGGGGTTGACTTGTTATTACGATAAATTTCAGTTTCCAACATCGCGACACCATTAGTAAAAAAATGCGTATTTTGTAACCTCGTTATTAAAAATGCGTCAGAATAATAATGGCCGAAACCGATGAAGATATAATTACCAGGATAATAGATGGTGAGCAAGAGGCTTTTGCATTATTGGTCGATAGGTATAAGGACAAGGTTTATGCATTGGTAATGGGGGTTCTCAAAAACAGGGAACTAGCCGAGGAAGTGGCACAGGACGTGTTTGTGAAAGTATATTTATCGTTGAGGAAGTTTAGGAATGACGCTAAATTCTCAACATGGATTTACCGTATCTCGTATAATTCCGCAATTAGCGAAACAAGGAAATCATCCTATAAAAACACTGTCCTCGACGGGCAGATTACAGAAAATGTTGCCGAGGCACAAGATAATATCGACGAAAACACGATTATAGAAGTGGAGCAGCAAAAATTGTCGAGGGCCATCTCGGCTTTGAAGCCGGGCGAAAGATGTATTCTGCAACTTTATTATTTTGAGGAAAAAGCGATAAACGAAATTAGTAGTATTACTGGTTTGGGACAATCGAACGTGAAGATAAAATTACACAGGATGCGCAAAAAACTGAAATCGTTAATAGAGGAAAACGAATATAAAACCTTGGCTGTCAACTGATTTATTTAATATTTGCAATATGGATACTGAAGATAAAATCATCAAAAAACTACTCGAAAAAGATTTGGACATTAAGGCTCCTGCTAATTTTACGTCCTCGGTCATGGATGCAGTTCTGCTTAGCGAAAAAAACAAAAACCCTATAATACAAACAGATACGCTTATAGTGATGGTTTCCATACTTATATCTGTTATTTCACCTGTTATAGTGTTTTATTATTTCAACATTTCCATATTCGATTCAATATCGCATTATTTTATAAGCAACAATCCCGGGCATGGCATCCTTTCCAATCTGTTCGATGGCGTAAGCAATCAGCTGCTGGGCATAAAAACACTCTTTATT
>JAJRQZ010000154.1 GCA_024279935.1 Bacteroidota bacterium | reverse complement strand
GATGAATACACTTTTAGGTACAATAGACGAAAATCAAATAGCAGGGGACTACTTTTTCAAAGAATAATTGAACAAGGGGTCTTACATGAACCTGTTGAATATAAACCTATTAAGCGTATGTGACATGTGCATACCCCAGTTTTTTAAATAAACATTATGGAAACCTGGCTTCTATCTCTTTGGAAAGGGAATCAATTGTATCTTCCAACACCATTGAACCATCCATTTCAATGGCGACTTCCCCTACTGATTCGATAATTTCAAAATAAAAGTTTGGATCTCCTGTTAGCCTATACCAAAAAATCACGACCAACTATTACAGGGAACCTGCTTTTTATTTTTAAATAATGAGAACTCAGCTCCTGTTCTTCCCCATAAACGACACCAACGGTTAAATCGTTGACACCAATGTTTAAATTATTGGTTCTGGCAAGGTTAATAGTTGCCTGAAAGTGGTTGAAAATGGTTTCAACGTCATCATGGTTTATTGTATTTGGTCCCGATTTAATCTGGCAATATTTTTTCCTCTTGTCGATCGCATCGATAAATTCGATGTCTATCCCGGCTGTAGTCGAGCCAAAACCTTCGAATAACTCACTAATGAGCTTCTGTGCTTTCATGCCAAAAATAGTGTTAATTGACGAACCAAGCAGTCGGGGCAGAACTAATGCTTCGGCAATACTCCTTGGTTCATCGTTGCCTTTAAGGAAGTTGGCTAAATATTTGAAGAGAAATGGGTTAACATTGTAACTCGACAGTTTAGCTGCTTTATTACAAGCTGTTTCTATATGAGAATCAACTATCTCATGCCTAAAAAAGGTTTTAACTTTTTCAAGTAGGTATGTTCTTTGTCCTTCATCCATAAATAGTAGATTTAATTAACACCCAATATACCTTGAAATAACCAATCGTTGAATTTCCGAGGTGCCTTCGCCGATTTGCAACAGTCGCTGGTCGCGATAAAAACGTTCAACGTCATAATCCTTCATAAGACCATATCCTCCATGGATCTGGACTGCCTCGTCAGCGACTTCGCGGGCAATTTCTGAGCAATAAAGCTTCGACATGGCTGCTTCCTTGGCAAAGGGTTTCCCGCTGTCCTTCAGCCAACAGGCTTTATACAAGAGATTGCGGGCAAGTTCGATTTTTGTTGCCATGTCGGCAAGCTTAAATGCGTTTATCTGGAAGTTCGAGATAGGCTTGCCGAACTGCTTTCTCTCGTTGGCATAAGCCAGGGCAAGCTCGAAAGCCCCTTGAGCGCATCCCAGGCCCATTGCTGCTATCGATAGCCTGCCTCCGTCAAGGGTTTGGAGCATGATCTTGGAGCCTTGGCCTATTTGGCCCAACAAATTAGTTTTCGGAACCCTAACATCGTCGAAGAACAATTCGGCCGTGTCGGATGCGCGCCACATCATCTTGCCGTGCATTGTCAAGGCCTTAAACCCGGGGGTGCCTTTTTCGACGATTATGGTCGAGAAGACCTTTTTGCCGTTTTCTTCACCCGAAACGGCTTGCACTGTACATCCTTTGGATATTTCCGACGAACCGTTGGTGATAAATATCTTGGATCCGTTTATCACCCATTCGTCCCCGTCAATAACAGCAGTGGTTTTTGACCCGCGCGAATCGCTCCCGGCGCCCGGCTCTGTTAACCCAAAGCTCCACAATCCGTCGCCCGTGCACAATTCAGGTAGATATCTCATTTTTTGCTCTTCGGTCCCGAAGGCATACAAAGGATAAATGCCCAATGAGTTATGAGCCGCAAGCGTGGCAGCGTGGGAACCATCGACACGGGCGATTTCCTCAACGGCTATGATATACGAAAGGGTATCAAGCCCTTGTCCTCCATAACGCTCGGGCAAATACATGCCGAACAAGCCCATTTCGCCTATCTTTTTGGTCAACTCGATGGAAAACTCTCCTTTTTCGTCTAAATCGCGGGCCAAAGGTTTTATTTCCCTTTCGGCAAAATCCCTAACTGTCTTCCTTATAAGGTTTTGTTCTTCACTTAATTCAAAATCCATTGTTATTTATTTTTACTTTTTTTATATTAATGTCATCACTTCTATTGCTTGTTTTTCAAAAACACTAACTGTGTGTTCCCTTCTACCATATCTCCTTCTCGCACTTTAATTTCCTCGACTACAGCATCGGATGCGGCCGTAATATTGTTCTCCATTTTCATTGCCTCAACAACAAGCAACACCTTGCCTCTCTTCACCTCGTCACCTACGCCAACATTTACTTTTATTACTTTTCCGGGCATGGGCGAGCAAAGGTTCCCTTCTCCGTTGTCGCCATTGGAAGCAGTATATTTTTTCTTAGTGTTCAGCACATCGGCCCTTTCCATAAAAAAACTGATGCCCGAAACGCTTACCGTACTGATGCCGCGGGCATCGTCAGAGATAAAAGCCTCAGCTATTTCGTTGTTCACCAAAATTTTTATGTAGTTTTCTTCCAGGCTGACGAGCCTTACGTCATACCCGACATTTTCAAGCAGAAATTTATAGCGTTGAGTTTTTCTTTCAATCAAGCGGACGGGTACGGGTTTTTTGATTCCTTCAATATCGAAAAGCAAGTGGTTGTTATTATTCCAATAACCTATTTCTTGCCAAACGTTTTCCTTTTCTATCGGTTTGTTCAAGCTGAATACCGCAAAAGCAAGCAAATGGTCAATGCCCTTATCAAACACTTTCCCTTCTTTTATATCACTTAAAAGCTTGTTGTTATGATTATCGCAAAACTTGGTGGAAATCTTGTTCTCGGCAAAAGCCTTATACGATATCATTTGCTGCAAATAGGGAATGTTGGTTTTTATGCCATGAATTATATAATTGTCCAATGCGTTTTTCATATCTGCGATTGCAGTAGTGCGGTTCTCGGAATGAACGATTAACTTGCTGATCATGGGATCGAAAAAACTGTGGATTATCCCAGCCTTTTCAATTCCGCTGTCGATGCGGATGTTTTTCACTGAGGGAGGTTTATAAAACGTCATCTCTCCTGGCGAAGGCATAAATTTGTTCGCCGGGTCTTCGGCATAAATCCTGCATTCGATCGCATGCCCCGTTTGAGACAGCTCGTCTTGCTTTATTGAAAGTCTGTTGCCGGAAGCGATCCTTATTTGCTCCTCGACCAGATCGACTCCCGTAACCATCTCGGTAACAGGATGTTCAACCTGAATCCTGGTGTTCATTTCCAGAAAATAATAATTTAATTCATTATCCACAAGGAACTCTATGGTCCCGGCACTGTTATAACCAACCTCCGACGCTATTTTTACAGCATCCTTGCCCATTTTTCCCCTTAGTTCAGGAGTGAGCGTAGGGGAGGGCGATTCTTCTATGATTTTCTGATACCGCCTTTGTATGCTGCACTCCCTTTCAAAAAGATGAACGACGTTTCCATAGTTGTCGCCAAGGATTTGAAACTCGATATGGCGCGGTTCTTCAACATATTTCTCGACATATACGCTGCCGTCGCCAAAATAGTTTTTTGCCTCTCGCGATGTTGATTCTATGATTTCCTCCAGGTCCTCCTCCTTCCAGACGATGCGCATTCCTTTGCCACCGCCTCCTGCGGCCGCTTTTACCAATATAGGATACTTTATTTCGGAAGCTTTTTTTATCAGGTCCGCTTTACTTCCCGTTACGCCCTCGGTCATTGGGATATCAAGATTCTTAACAAAAGCCCGCGCCTCTATCTTGTTTCCCATAAGTTCAATAGAGCGGATGTTGGGCCCGATAAAACTAATATTGTTTTCCTCGCATGCCGAGACCAATAATGGGCTTTCCGCCAAAAAACCATAACCCGGATGAACGGCATCAGCGGAGAATCGCTTTGCTGCTTCGATAATCTTGTTGATATTAAGATAGTTATCGCTAAGTTCTCCTTGAGGACCGTCGCCATCCAGATTGTAACTGTCGTCGGCCATTTTCACATGAAGGGCGTTTTCGTCGGCTTTCGAATAAACGGCAACGGTTTTAATCCCTAGCTTTTTAGCCGATCTTATTATTCTAACGGCAATCTCACCTCTGTTGGCAATTAGTATCTTATTGAATAAAAACATTTTATAAACAATTTATTTTAAGTTGATTAACTATATTAAGACACTATCTTGCACCTTAAAATAATTTATAACCAATTAATGCTAAAAGTATTTACCAAAAATACATTAAAACAAGGATAATCAAAATTATGCCCGGTATTATTTTGTTGTTCGAAGAAATATTTTTATGGGATTTGGAAATGCAGCAGCAGCCGTTTGCGGGTTTAAGGTAATAGTTTAAATTTGCAAAAGAGTAAGTTAATAAAACCAGGATCGGATTTCATTTGGACTATAGTTTTATAAATATTTTTTTGGAGGGCACGGCCCTGGGTTTATCCTTGGCATTTTTATTTGGGTTTGGCCCTGCTTTTTTTGCCTTGGTCCAAACCGGAATCCACAGGGGTTTTTGGCCTGCTGCTTTTTTGGCTTTCGGGATCTTGCTCAATGACGCTGCCATAATCTCCGTAATGGTCCTGGGGGCGACCAAGGCATTGGAAGATTTCGAAAGTTATAAAATAATCGGAATTCTCGGCGGGGTGCTTTTAATATTAATCGGACTTCTAAACATTAAGCGAAGCACTGACTTAAACCCCGAAAGCAATAGAATTGTAAAGCAAACGCCGCATAAAGTCGTTTTTGTCGCCAAAGGCTTCCTGCTCAACCTTGCCAATCCCTTTGTCTGGATTTTTTGGCTTGGGATCGTGGTGGGCATCACTGCACGTTTTGCTGCCAACGCCGAAAATGTCTTTATCTTTTTCTCAGGAACGCTTGCTATCGTGTTTCTGACGGATCTGCTAAAATCGTTTATGGCCGCACGAATGAAAACTTACCTTTCCGGCAAATTCCTGATCGTGGTAAACAAGATTGCCGGTATCGCCCTGGTGGGATTCGGCATATTCTTGATAATAAGATCTTTTATAGTTTTGTAATTGTTTTTAGATGAAAAAAGAAAGTAGATACGAGAGGTTATATTCACAGATAAAAGCACTGATCGATAAAAGCAGCAATAATCCCTGGTCGAACATGGCTACATTGATCGCCGTGCTACATAATAAGATGCCGTATTTTTTCTGGACGGGTTTTTATCTGCTTCAGCAGGACAAACTTCAAGTAGGGCCTTACCAGGGAAGCTTGGCCTGCATAAACCTGGCAAAGGACACGGGAGTGTGCTGGGCAGGAATAAACGGGGGGAAATCGGTTATTGTCGATAATGTGGAGGAGTATCCCGGCCATATTGCCTGCGACGGCAGAGCCAGATCGGAAGTCGTCGTGCCGCTTAAAAACGTAAAAGGCGAAATAGTTGGCGTACTTGACGTTGACAGCCGCGAGCCGAGTTCCTTTGATGAGGCTGACGTTAAAGGTCTGGAGAAAATTATCAGTTTGGTTTATACGGTTTAAAACTCATGACATTGGATATTAGCATTTATTTTGAGGCTCTCCCTGAGAAATATTTATCGGGTAACGATGAAGCCAGCAGGCTGAGGCTGTCTGATATAACCAATATTTATACGGAAGGGGATTCTTTTCCTGATATAGCAAATATCAAACTAGCCATTTTCGGCATTAACGAAGAGAGGGGCGCGCTCGAAAATGTTGGTTGCGCAGGCGCGCCCGATGAGGTACGAAAATATTTATACCCCTTGTTTGCCCATTGGAATTCGGTAAATATCGCTGATTTGGGAAATATCAAAAGCGGCCACAGCCTAGATGACACATATTTTGCGATAAGGGAGGTGGTTTCCATATTGCTCAAAAATGAAATAATCCCGGTAATTATCGGGGGAAGCCAGGATTTGACTTATGCAAATTATCTGGCATACGAAAATATAGGCAGAGTAATCAACATAGCTTCCGTAGATCCGCTTTTCGACCTTGGCCATGACGAACACGAGCTTAATGCGCATTCCTGGCTCAGCCGCATAATCCTGCACCAGCCTAATTTTTTGTTCAATTTCACGAATATCGGATACCAAACATATCTTATCGACCAGGACTCCCTGGTGTTGATGAAAAACCTGTATTTCGACGTTAACAGGCTTGGGAACCTAAGGGCCGACCTGGAAGAAAGCGAACCGATGATCCGCAATGCCGATATTGTAAGCTTCGATATGTCGGCTGTGCGTGCCGCCGATGCTCCTGCCGGGAAATATGCCGGTCCCAACGGTTTTGCCGGCGAAGAGGCCTGCCGTATCTGCCGCTATGCCGGTATGAGCGACAAACTGAGCAGTATCGGGTTTTATGAGCTTAACCCTTCGCTTGATATCGAAGGCCGCTCGGCCCATTTGCTAGCTCAGATGATTTGGTATTTTATCGATGGTTTCGTGAACCGGAAAGGCGACCACCCTGATACGGAATCGGAGAATTACGTGAAGTTTAATGTGAAAATAGAAGATTCTGACGAAACACTGGTTTTTCTCAAAAGTAAAAAGTCGGACCGGTGGTGGATGGACGTTTCTGCGTATAGCACAATGGACAAGAAATACCTTAAGCATCAGTTCGTGCCATGCTCTTATGCCGATTATCAAATGGCCTTGAAAAACGAAATTCCTGACCGTTGGTGGAAAGTACAGCAAAAACTTATGTGAGTTGTTGCCCCTTTTGCTAAGAAGTGGCTAAGGGCGCTCTGCTTTATCTTGCACATTCCTTTCTGTCAATATGTTATACCTGGCGGGAGAAAAAAATGCTTCTGTCGTTCGATATTAGTGTTTTAGCCCCCTATTAATCGGACTGTTTTAATTTGGATTCAAATATACGTATTTTTCACTTACTAAAGTTTTGCACCTAAATTTAAGATGTTAATTTCCAAAACTGATAATAACTCAACTGGGGTATGCACATGTCACATACGCTTAATAGGTTTATATTCAACAGGTTCATGTAAGACCCCTTGTTCAATTATTCTTTGAAAAAGTAGTCCCCTGCTATTTGATTTTCGTCTATTGTACCTAAAAGTGTATTCATC
>JAJRQZ010000153.1 GCA_024279935.1 Bacteroidota bacterium | reverse complement strand
CTTGCTCCGGAATCACTGGCACACTTTGCTCCGGAATAGGTGGCACAACTTGCTCCGGAATGATGCCCTCAAGAGCCGTCCTTTTTAGTGGCACAATAACTCCGGAATGAGTGGCACAAGTTCGAGCGGTTTATCCACAATAATTGTAATTTAAATCCCAAAAAACTCTTTTGTCATCAAATGGTTCCAAATAATAACAATTATTCCATCTAACTTCTGCAATTTCAATATCAGTATAGCCTGTAGCTGGTGGGAGAGCCATGTGAGGATTGTTTAGTCGTATCTCAAGCTCATCACCTCCGTATGAAACTCCTGCCATTGTACCATCACATTTTCCGGCTGGCGGTGTGTTGAATGGAGGGTCTTCATCCAAAGTGCCCCAAATCCAATCGTCGGATTCCACAAATGGATCGTACATAATAGCAGGATTAATGCCAAAGCCGTTGTTTACAGAAATAAATGCAGTACCTGAAACAACGGAATCAGTTCTTACATCTGAAAAAACAACATGTTTATAAGAATTGGGAATTAAGCTGTATTGATATAAAAGTGTGTCCTCAATAAAATTATAAGTAGTCTGAACATCAGACATCAAAACATTGTTGTATGCGTCAACCGCTAATGTGTAATACGATTTCATTACGCCTAAATTTGCCGATGCCGAATCCGGGTGCGCATAATCATAGTTGACACCCGCCTCCATATACCAAATTGCGGAGTCGAGAGTAATGCCGGTTCCTGATTTGAAACCCAATTCCAATTGTTGTTGAAAATTATTAATTCTAGTAATAATCTTACTTGAATACGATGCCTCGCCGGACTGACTTTTAGAATCGCTAAGATTGCTCTTTTTGCATGAATAACTACTAATTGCCAAAACAATGGCAATTGATAAGATAGTTTTAAAATTTTTCATTTTTTTTAATTTTAAAAGATTTATAAAATCATAACGGAATACTGCGTGGGTTGGCAAGGCCTGCCTTTATCCCAAAAAGAAATTATCTTATCTTTGCCCGTCCTCCTTTTTTAATAATATGTTCATGATTGGTGTTGTGTCATTTTATTGTTAAAGGGGGTTTTTTGTTCCCCTTGCTTGAATAGATACGTATTATTCTTATTCGTTTTATTGTCAACAGCTACTATTAGGCATTTGATTTACCAACAACAAATTTATACAAATAATTTTGATAATCACAAATAAATCCCGTTTTTTTTTTTAAAATAATTTATATAAACCTGATATACAGGTATGTGTGATGTTGTTCTTGTGATTTTTTAGTGCGAGCTACAAAGTATTGTTCTGGAATGTTTGTCGAGTTTGGTAAAAAAATAATTATAACAATAAATACCCTCCTTAAAAAACTCGATTCAAAGCGCCTCATTCTGTGTACGCTCGATAACTTCCTGTTGAAGATCTTCGTTCATATCGTTAAAATAATCGCTATAGCCCGCCATACGAACCAGTAAATCCTTATAATCCCCCGGCGTTTTTTGGGCTGCCAGCAATGTTGCGGTGTCAACAATATTAAATTGTATGTGATGCCCGCCCATTTTAAAATATGTTCTAACCAACTGACCCAGCTTATGAACATCTTTCTCTTTCTTTAACAGACTTGGTAAAAACCTCTGGTTCAGTAATGTGCCTCCCGATTTAGTGTGATCAAGCTTGCTCAATGATCGCATTACGGCAGAAGGTCCGTTGGTATCGCAACCATGCGAAGGAGAAGTGCCGTCGGAAATAGATTTAAATGCGAAACGTCCGTTGGGTGTTGCTCCCAGCACTTTTCCAAAGTAAATATGACATGTTGTCGAGAGCATGTTTAAATGGAAAACTCCGCCTTTGGTATTCGGTTTGCCATCGATGGCATTAAACAAATCGTTATAAACCCTAAGTGCAATTTCGTCGGCATAATTATCGTCGTTGCCGAAAAAAGGTGTGCGGTTTAAAATACCCTGCCGCATGATTTCTTCCCCATCGAAATTGTTGGCAACGGCATCGAGCAATCGTTTCATGCTAAATGTTTTTTCCTCGAAAATATGCTTTTTAATGACTGAAAGACTGTCGGTTACAGTTCCCAGTCCGGTGCATTGAATATAGTTGGTGTTATATCTTGGCCCCGAATTATAATAATCCTTTCCCTTTTTTATGCAGTCGTCGATTACAACTGATAGAAATGGGGCGGGGGAATATTTGGCAAACATCCTGTCGATATAATTGCTTACTCTAATTTTCTGACCCACAATAAAGTCCAATTGTTTTAAGAAAGCAGAATACAGGTCTTCGAACTTATTGAAATCAAGAGGGTTGCCACTTTCGATACCGGCCATTTCCCCGCTGAGCGGATTTATGCCGTTGTTGAGCGTCAGCTCCAATATCTTAGGGACGTTCAAATAACCTGTTAGCACAAATGCCTCCTTGCCGAATGCCCCCACTTCGATGCATCCGCTGCAACCGCCCTCTCTGGCATCCTCAGGCGATTTTCCTTGCCGCAGAAGTTCTTTTACATAAATATCGGTATTGAATATTGATGGATAGCCATGCCCTTGCCGTATTACATTCGAAGCGGCATCAACAAACTCATCAGGGGTTTCCCTGCCGTAATGAACCGAGCTGCCGGGCTGCAGTATGTGTAGTTCTTCGATGATTTCAAGCATCATATAAGAAAGTGCGTTAACGGCATTTTTCCCGTATTTGTCGATGCCACCGATGTTGATATTTGTAAAATCGTTATAAGTACCGCTCTCCCTGGCTGTTACCCCAACTTTAGGCGGTGCGGGCTGATTATTGACTTTTATCCAGAAGCAGCTAAGGATTTCCTTGGCATAGTTATAATCCAGAATTCCTTTTTTGAGGTCGTTTTCATAAAACGGGATTAGATGTTGGTCAAAATGCCCAGGGTTCATGGCATCCCAGCCGTTTAGCTCCGTTATAATGCCAAGATGGACAAACCAATACATCTGCACGGCTTCGTGAAAAGTTCCGGGTGCGTTGGCAGGTATCTTCCTGCAAACTTCTGCTATATTTAATAGTTCTGATTTTCTTGTTGCATCAGTTTCTTTAGTAGCCATTTTTTCGGCTAATTCAGCATGCCTGTGGGCGAAAACAATAACTGCATCGCAGGAAATGTTCATGGCCTGCAGTTCTTCGAGTTTGTCGGTAGCTTCGATATCATTCAAAAAGTCGAGGTTGTCGATTTCTTTTTGAATGTCCTTTTTGAAATCGAGCATGCCTTTCTTATAAATCTTCCCGTCGAGGGCGGTGTGGCCGGGGGCGCGCTGCTCCATGAACTCAGTGAAAACGCCGGCCTCGTAGGCAGACTTCCATTCTTGTGGCACATGCTTGAAAATCCGCTCCCTTTGGGTTTTGCCTTCCCAATAAGGAATTATCTCTTTGGCATAGATTTCTATGTCTTCCGGTTCGAGTCTGTAGTTTTGTAATTCCCTGTTGTTTAGTGTGTTTAAGTCCTCAACGCTATGGCATGTGAGTTCGGGGAAGGTAGGTACGGCCTTTGGCCTCGGACCTCTTTCGCCGACTATTAATTCACCATTGCCGATATAAATGGTCTTTTTAGAACAGATCTCCAGAAAGTTTAAAGCACGTAAGACAGGAATTGGGTGTTTGCCATAGTTTTCCTTATAAAAGTTTGTTGTTATTACTGCTCTCTCAATTGAGATGGAAGCTTCGGCCTCAACACTTTGAGCGCGTAAGCCCCTTATTCTTTTGTTCATGCCCGGAACATTGCCGCCCTTATAAAAGTTTCCTTCGGCTTTTGGATGACGCTCTGGTATTTGTTTATCGTTATGCATTGATATTCAATAAATTAATAATACAAAAAAAAGATGGGGAGAAGGTTTAAAGGCAAGAAAATCCTAGATGTAAAACATCAAACATTCGTAAAGCTTACGATATTGTTTAATGGAAAACGTTATGTTTTTTTCGTATCTCAATGCTTTTATTTTTTGCAAATATAATGCAAAGAATTAGTTTTTGATATAAAGCAATAAATATTAATATCAAATAAATGCCAAAATTTAGATTATAAAATAATGGTTATCTTCGAGGAGATAAAGCTTATTTCGTGGTTTTCCCGTCATAAAGCCTAGTGAAAACACTATCGACAGGTTCCCACAGTTCAATCTTATTATTCTCAGGGTCAAGGATATGCACAAATTTTCCGTATTCATAGGTTTCGATTTCGTCGAGTACCCTAACGCCATTCTCCTTTAATTCCTTAACAAGTTCCTCAATATTCTCAACTCTATAATTTATCATGAACTCTTTTTCCGAGGGCTTGAAATACTCAGTTTTCTCGTTAAAGGGGCTCCATTGCAAATAGGCCTTCTTACTGGGGTCGTCACTTTCGCGAAACTCGAACAGGGAACCATATTCATTGGTTACAAGGCCAAGGTTTTCAAAATACCATTTATTCAGCTCGGCAGGATTACTGCTCTTAAAAAACACGCCACCTATTCCGGTAACCTTCTTTTTCTTTTCCATTTTTTCCTTATTATATTTTGATGGTCTTTCAATCCAGGCTATTAAGCTGTCGAGAACCATTCGTCGTTGCAGACTGTCCAGATTGCTGATGCGAGTGCGATGGTTTCCGCCTTTTTTGATGACCCTAAATGAATTTGTGTGATATGCAGGCTCCACGGCAGTTGAAAACCATGGATCGTTTCCCCCATAAATAAATATCATGTTTTCCGCCTTGTGGCGAAGATAAAAGTCGATGCGTTGCATAATTTCGCCATCGTATTTCACATCTATTCCCTCAGGGAATGAAAAATCGAAAACCGGATTTTCCGTAAAGGATGTCAATCCTTTAAACGGTTCAATATCATAGCCGTACATCCCTATTTCGTGCATCGCCTGAAAGAAGAAGGGTTGGAGTTTGTGAATTCCTTCTTTTGATATCCAGTCGATGCCGGCAACTGTGTCAAGGTGCTTTATGAGTCCTGCCGGGTTTTCAAAGGTGTCCGGGATGTCGGAACAATCATAATACCCCCACTGCCAAAAGGCAAATGAATATTCAAAGACCAATAGCTCGAAGGCTTTTTCGTGAGCCATTGAATAATGCAGGTTTTTCTTTTCGGCAAGTTTACTGAATTCAGGAATCAGTTCATCCTTATGTGACAGCATCATCTTTTGGAAGTCCTCGATTTTATTTCTGCATTCCTCGCTTCCCACATTTTCCAGGAAATCATATACCCGTTTGTCTTCGACGGAAAAGTTGAGCGGAGCGACATAAGGAACGCTTATGTCGGCATCGTCGGGGAAGGAATATTTAAAGAAGTTGGTTGTTTGCCCGCCCTTGCTGATTCCGGTACTTATTAGCTTGCCGGTATATATGTCCTTGATGAACATAGCGATACGATGGTCATCGTTGGCGGCATTTTCCACCGTGAGGTATTCCCAAACTATACTGTCGGGTCTTGAAGCGCTAAAATACCTGTGTTCAATACACACTTGATTGGCATTCAGCAACATTGAAAGCTCGCTCTGAAAACTCGGGCTTTCGGCATGATTGGCAGCATAACCTTCGGTGATAAACACCACAGGACGGTCGAATCCCTTATGTGAGATAAAAACCCTTTGCGTAAAGGTTTTGTCGCTGCCTCCTTTATAATCTACTTGCTGAACAAAATTGACGAGATACTTCTCGCTGAAATTACTATTGGTCCCCAGTTCGCTATAATCAAAATTATACTTTGACCTTAAGAGTTCAAGTTTGTCATTAAGTGTCTGGCTGAAAGTTGAATAGCCAAATAATACTACTAAGGTCAATAATACTGGTATCCTGGTTTCTTTCATGGCATAAAAGTATTAAAAAATCAATTTGCGCCGTATATAAACCGGATGGTGTACATTATTGGCGAAATACCCCAAACCCAAAAGCCCGATCAGGGATTTTAATTTTCCTGAGCCTGTATGGCCGTAATTACTACGGTATTTACGATATCGGCAACCAAACAGCCGCGGCTGAGGTCGTTAACAGGTTTGTTAAGTCCTTGTAAGACAGGGCCTATGGCGATGGCGTTTGCCGAGCGTTGAACGGCTTTATAAGTATTGTTGCCAGTGTTCAAGTCGGGGAAAATAAATACAGTAGCTTTTCCTGCCACTTCGCTGTCGGGTAATTTTGTTCTTGCTACCGAGGCATCGATGGCAGCGTCATACTGTATAGGGCCCTCTATTTTAAAGTCTGGGCGGCGCTGTTTCACTATTTCCGTGGCCGCCCTTACTTTATCCACATCGGTACCTTTTCCTGATGTCCCGGTTGAATAAGAAAGCATGGCTATTCGTGGTTCAATACCAAACATCTTCGCTGTATCGGCCGAGCTAATAGCGATATCGGCAAGTTGCTCGGCATTTGGGTTGGGGTTGACAGCACAGTCGCCGTAAACCAAGACTTTGTCTTCAAGGCACATAAAAAACGAACTGGAAACAATTGAGACCCCCGGTTTGGTTTTTACAAATTCAAAGGAAGGGCGGATGGTATGCAAAGTAGTGTGTGCTGCGCCAGAGACCATTCCGTCGGCATGTCCTTTATGGACCATCATGGTGCCCAGATAGCTAAGGTCGTGCATCAGGTCTTTGGCCGCTTCTTTCGTGATTCCCTTATGTTTGCGGATACGATAGTATTCGGCGGCATATTCGTTGATGAGGTCGTTATCGTACGGGTCGATAATGTTGATTCCGTCAAGTTTGACCCTCAGGGCCATTGCTTTTTTGATTATTTCTTTTTCGTCTCCCAAAAGGGTGATCTCTACCACGTTCCGTCGGACCAGGATATCTGCTGCCTTCAGAACTCTGTCGTCGGTGCCTTCCGGCAGGACAATATGTTTCCTGTTGGCCTTTGCCCTTTCAAAAAGTTCATATTCGAACATTAGGGGCGTGCGGATATTTGTCCTGGATATCGAAATTTTATTTCCCAGTTCGATAAGGTTTACATTTTCCTCGAAATGGCCAAGGGCGGTTGCTATGCGCCTTTGGTTCTCGGCTTTTAACAAAGGAAGTATCTGGTTCACTTTGGTGGCAGCCTCAAATGTGCCCATATCTGTTTTCAATATTGCCAGGGGTAATTTCTTAAAGCTGTCTAAAAGTTTGACAACAAATCGGTTAGCCTTGTATTCGCCTGTTAAGAGCACTCCGGCGATTTTAGGGAACTCACCTGAAATTATCGTCATGCCTATTCCCATAAGTATGTCAACCCTGTCGGCAGGAGTTATCACAAGGCTTCCTTGTTTGGTATGCTGAATGAAATCGTCCAGGTTCATGGCTCCGACTTTAAAATCAGTTACTTCATAATCAAGGCTTTCCAGGCTGCCATATATATGCTTGGCTCCCAATACCTGCTTTACCTGTCTCATGGTAATGTTTTGAAGGCTGCTGATCTCGGGGATCGCAAAATCAATCTCGTCATCTTTTTTATGCTTTTCAAGGATTTTCTTGATCTCTTTTATGCTGGAGGCATTGGCCCTGTTTACGACCATTCCCACCGAAGTGCATTTCTCGCTGTCCATTACCCCGCGCATAATTTGCAGGGAATATGATATTTCGCTAACGCTTTTGTCGAGACCGCTGACGACACCAATGATCGGACAGCCCAGGTTGTTGGCAACCCTCAAGTTGAAATTGAATTCGTAGGCGCTCAAATGATCCCTAAAGTCACTTCCCTCAACGAGGACGAAATCACATTTTTTTTCGAGCAGCTTATATTTTTCGAGTATTTTTTGCTGAATTGCCTCGACGTCTTCCTCGTTAATGAAATCTATCATCTCAGAAACCGTCAAACCATACATTTCCTCATAGCTGCAATTAAGATTATATCTTTTTTGGATGAGATCGATATGGTTGTCGGTTTTTTGTGCCGAACCCACTATCGGCCTGAAAAAACCGACTTTTTTGATGTGTCGCGACAGGAAATCCATCACACCCAATACTATCATCGACTTCCCTGCCTCTTTTTCCGCTGCGGCTATATATAAATTCCTTGACATTTTATGTTTAAGACGTTTAAAACAATTTGAGACCCAGTTGATTATAATTAATAATAATCCTTTAAAAAAGGATTGCAAAGATAGTTATTATTGGGATTGCAATTCTGTTGTTGTGATAAAAATTATAGTTTTCGGTAAATTAATTATTGTTTCTGATTAAGGTTCCCATTTGGGAATAATACCCTTTTTTATCCTTGTGGGCAACTACGCAAAAATGGACTTTGCCTTTGGCATAAATAAAAAAACCACCTCGTAAGGAGGTGGTTTTTTTATTATAAGAATGCGTCATGCATTTTTCTTTTTCCATTTTTTCTTGTTTACGATAACTGATTGCGCAGCTGCCAAACGGGCAATAGGTACACGATAAGGGGAGCAGCTAACATAGTGCAGTCCGGCACGGTGGCAGAACTCTATCGAGCTTGGCTCACCGCCATGTTCCCCGCAAATACCCAATTTGATATTTTTACGTGTCTTTTTTCCTTTCTTGACGGCCATTTCCACCAACTGCCCTACGCCTTCCTGGTCGAGGACCTGGAAGGGGTCGTTTTTAAGGATACCCTTGTCAACATAGATTGGCAGGAATTTGCCGGCATCGTCGCGGGAGTAACCAAATGTCATTTGAGTGAGGTCGTTGGTGCCGAAGGAGAAGAACTCCGCGGATT
>JAJRQZ010000152.1 GCA_024279935.1 Bacteroidota bacterium | reverse complement strand
CCCCATGCTTCAGCGTGGGGCTATATATTTGAAATCTCAGTAGTTTTGGCGGAAATTTTGTGTTTTTCAAACAAAAATTGTGACAAAACGGATAGGTAACCAATGAGTTAATATTTTTCTCTACTGCTGAGTAGTAACAAAAAATGACAAAAACCCGATCTTGGGAATACTTTTCCACGATACTGGGATCATGATAATAACAAGTATTTTGTCATTTTTCATGAATTAATCAGGCTAAATACCTGAAAGCCTATATTTAAGGTTGTTTTCAACAATTTCTGTTTAAAAACTAAAATAAAATTGTGTAATTCGTAAGCCACAAGTTGATATTTTTGTGTCAAATTAAGAATAAATGACGGCAGATTACAACGAAGACAGCGTAAGGTCGCTCGATTGGAAAGAACATATCAGGCTTCGCCCGGGCATGTACATCGGCAAGCTTGGTGATGGAAGCTCACAAGATGACGGAATTTATGTTTTGTTAAAGGAAATCATCGACAACTCCATAGACGAGTTTGTAATGGGGCACGGGCAGACGATCGAAGTAATCATAAACGAGGGGGAAGTGAGCGTCAGGGATTTCGGGCGGGGCATGCCCCTTGGCAAGGTTGACGCTTGTGTGAGCAAGATAAATACCGGTGCAAAATACGACTCCAAAGTTTTCAAAAAGGCTGTCGGCCTCAACGGCGTTGGCTCGAAGGCGGTAAATGCACTTTCGGAATACTTTAAGGCACAGTCGATTAGGGAAGGCAAGACCAAAGTCGTTGAATACAAGAGAGGTCACATTACCAATGATGCCAAAATTGTTGATTGCTCGGAGAAGCAAGGTACTTTTATATCATTCATCCCCGATCATGAGATTTTCGGGAACTTCAAATACATCTTCGACTATGTTGAAGAGATGCTATGGAATTATGTTTTCCTGAACAACGGGCTTACCATAACTTTTAACGGGCAAAAGATGCAGGCAAAAAACGGCCTGATAGATCTGTTGGAACATAACTTAAACGGGAACGGGCCTCTCCTCTACCCTATCATCCACATAAAGGAGGGTGATTTTGAATGTGCCTTCAGCCACAGCTCGCGAACCTATAGCGAAGAATATTATTCGTTTGTGAACGGCCAGCACACCACCCAGGGCGGAACACACCAAACTTCATTCCGCGAAGCCATAGTCAGGACTATAAGGGAGTTTTTCAATAAGGATTTCGAGACAAGCGATATCCGCACATCTATTTTTGCGGCAATGTCGATAAAAGTTTCCGAACCGGTTTTCGAGTCGCAAACGAAGACAAAACTTGGCTCGCAGCATATAGAACCCGGTGGCCAGACAATCAGGAACTATATTAATGATATTATCAAACGCAACCTCGATAATTACCTCCATATCCACAGCGAGGATGCCGATGCGCTATACCGTAAAATACTTCAGAGCGAAAAAGAGAGGAAAGATATGGCGGGCATAAAGAAACTTGCTCGCGAAAGCGTTAAGAAGGTAAGCCTACACAACAAAAAATTAAGGGATTGCCGAGTCCATTTCGGCGACAACCACGAAAAGAGGCTTGAAACAACATTGTTTATTACCGAGGGTGATTCGGCAAGCGGATCGATCACCAAATCGCGGGACGTACAAACCCAGGCGGTTTTTAGCTTAAAGGGCAAACCCTTGAACAGTTATGGGCTCAGCAAGAAAATCGTTTATCAGAACGAAGAGTTCAACCTGCTGCAGTCTGCTTTGAACATCGATGAAAGCATGGAAAACCTCAGATACAACAATATTGTAATTGCCACCGATGCCGATGTTGACGGAATGCACATAAGATTGCTGTTGCTTACGTTTTTCCTGCAGTTTTATCCCGATCTGATAAAAGGGGGACACTTATATATCTTACAGACGCCGCTTTTCAGGGTCAGGAACAAGAAAAGCACTATTTACTGCTATTCCGATCATGAGCGCAACAACGCCATCAGCAAACTGAAACCGAATCCGGAGATAACCAGGTTTAAAGGCCTGGGAGAGATCTCACCATCGGAATTCAAACATTTTATCGGCACCAACATACGCTTGGAACCCGTTGTGCTCCGTCGCGACACCACAATAAATGAGACTTTGGAGTTTTATATGGGTAAAAACACGCCTAAGCGCCAGGAGTTTATTATTAACAACCTGCGCATTGAGGAAAATGTAAATGCAGAAGACATACTGGTGGCCTAAATAACAGAAATGGGCTACTATCTGAATTATACGCTTTATAAACAAGATTCCATAAAATACGAAAAAGGCCGCATTACCCTGGCTGTTAACGATTGTGATTTATTTGGCGAGGGCAACATCAACAATTTGTCCGAAGCCATAAACCCAAAAAACACCACAGATCACGATGGATTCGCCGGAAATGTTGATTATTAGTTTTAGATGCTTAAGAAAGGTTTAACTGAGATGAAGAAACTATTGAATATATTTTTATCAATGATAATCGCTTCGGGTGCTTACGCCCAGCCGGATCTTGATGCTGGAATTATCAACCCGCTGAACATCAATGCAAAGATGAGAGTTAGTTCCGGCGTAAATGCCGAATTTATAAGGGATGGCCATACAGATACTTTTTGGGAATCGGACAATCCCTTACCCGTTAATTTTATAGGTGCGAAAGGTCAAAATTTATTTTTGGACGACGGGAATTTCGAGGTGCTCGGCGACAACAACAAATATATGATGGCTTTTGACGGGAACACCGACACAAGAGTTGAAATAAACCAAAAGGCCTTACACATCAAGCTATATAATAACAGGCCCTTGAAATTCCTTGTTTTGAAATTCAATACTACCGATGATTTAAACATAGAGTTTAAATTCTCCGATGGCAAATCACAAATGAACACTTTAGGACCGCAACAAAACTACAGTTTGCAAACCATAAACCTGGAGAACAACAGTGTTGTAAAAGAGATAATCCTAAAGAGCGAGAGCTTATATGAATTGTTTGAGCTGGCGGCGGTTGACTCGGATATAGAGGAGTGGATAAGCTTTGAATTCCCGCAAACAGTTGAAATAGGTATAATAATGAGCAATCATTTGAACTGGGACGGGGTGGATTCCATCAGCTTGCTTTATTCAAACGATTCGGTTAACTGGTTAAAACTAAAAAACCTCAGGCCGAAAGCCGTGGCCACCATTGCTTTGAGAATAAATCCCGCTGTTTATGCACGCTTTTTGATGATAAAGATTTATCTCATGCCATTGCCTTATAACAAAGCTAGTTATCGCGAGTTCGCTGTTTACGACCGTTACGGACTGTTCGGGAAAGCACCCAAGGCAAGCTCATCCAACAATAGCTGGGGCGATAGTTTTGGTGTAAATGGAATCTGGGGTTGGGGATACTGTGTGCCATCGTCGAAATTGAACCCAAGGCAGGGGCCCGCCAAGTTCAGTAAAATCACATCCCAGGCAAGAAACTATCACCGTATCGACTGGGACATCGACAAGCCGGGCAACACACCTGAATTTATTTCGAGGGAGAAAGGGACTGATAGCCTGAACAACAAATGGCTCAACTGGAAAGAAGAATATGGTGTTTGGCGAAAAAACGGGATGGACATTGATGCATGTATCCTTTTTAACAATGAATATTTCCCTGAAAAAAACTGGATATCGCCATATAGTCAGGGAAAACTTTATGCCGGGCAATTTGCCGGCTTTTTTGGCAGAAAAGGCACTATTAGCTTAGTTGAAATCGGTAATGAGCCCTGGGACTATTCAAAGGATGTATATTCGGGCATACTCAGGGGAATGACCGAAGGCTTTTCTGAATCGCCCTATAACATTAAAGTGTTGCCATGTGGCTTGCAGGCATTCGACAAATACTCCTACTCAAACAATTATCTTCCTGATTTTGTCTTGCCGGGCACGAAAGCCGATGGTTTGAACGCCCATATATACTCATATATTTTCGACGATGACGGTAAGCGCAGTGCTATTAGCCCGGAAGACCCCCGTTCCGAGACCTGGTCAGTCAACAATTTGAGAGAGTGGGCTTTATCGAATAATTTCCCAAACAACATATATGTTACCGAATTCGGTTTCGACAGCGACGGCGGCGGTGAGGACTGCACTCATTCAAACTGTATAAGTGAATTTGAGCAAGCAATTTACGCTTTCCGCCAGGCAATGATCTTCTATCGTTTGGGCGTTGAGAAATTCTATTGGTATTTTTATGCAAATGTCGATTGGAACTCGATAATGCACAACCGCAGCGGGCTGTTGTCCAGTTATTCTGCCGGATTTCGCGAGAAACTATCCTTCAAAGCATTTAAAACGGCATATCCAATATTAAAAGACTTGTATTTCAAGGAGGTGATAACTGAAAACGATGACCTCTACTGTTATGCCCTTTCCGATAAAAATGGAACTACAAGGGCTTTGGTGGCATGGCGCCCAACTTCCGATAAGCACAATATCCTTAAATGGGTTGAAATACCGCACAATTATATGATTAAGAATGTGATAGATATAACAAACCCCTCAAAAAGCGTTTCTTATAAAAGAGAGGTAAATAAAGTTAAAATCTCCTTGAGCGGGACGCCGATAATAATACAATTGAGGGACATACAATAATCCATAACCAAACAGCAAAAGCTATTGCGACAGCATAACCGGCATAATTAGCATTAGTATGTCCTCGTCCTCATTATCCTTATCATCGGGTAAAAGAATACCGGCACGGTTCGGGGCCGACATCTCTATGATTATATTTTCGTTGTCGAGCGTAGCAAGCATATCCAGCATGAACTTGGAATTAAAACCAATTTCGATATCCTGACCATCGTAGCTACAGGTAAGCCTTTCTTTTGCCTCGCTTGAATAATCTATATCCTCGGCAGTGAGCAACAATTCCTTTCCCGACACTTTAAATCTAACCTGATGTGTTGATTTGCTTCCAAAAATAGAAACGCGGCGCAGGGCGCTTAAAAGGCTTTTGCGTCCAACACTAAGTTTAAAGGGGTTTTGCTGTGGGATAACAGCCTCATAATTAGGGTATTTCCCCTCTATCAACCTACATATCAACGTAATATTGTCAAAAATAATAACCGCATTCGACTCATTATATTCCAAGCTAAGCTCTGCATCGTCATCTTCAGGAATAATATTCTTAAGGTGGTTTAGTGGCTTTTTAGGGAGTATAAAAGACGCCGGTTGCTCACTTTTCAAATCATTCCTTCTGTAGCGGACAAGCTTATGTGCGTCGGTAGCCACAAAAGTAACGTTTTCAGTGTCCAGTTCGCAAAGCACACCCGACATAACGGGGCGAAGCTCATCATTTCCCGTGGCGAACAAAGTCTTGTTGAAAGCATTTACCAACTGGGTACCGTTAAGTTGCAATTTATTGGTGTTTTCCAGAACGGGCACTTGCGGGAACTCGTCGCTTTTATGGCCGATAAGCTTATACTTTCCTTCGCCGGCGAATATTTCAACACCCAGATTTTCCAGGTTTACCGAAATGGTAACAGGGATTTCAGGGAATGTCTTCATGATGTCGAGCAACATTTTTCCAGGAATGGCGATAGCGCCCTCATCCTCAAACTTGTCAACATCAAGTTCCACACTTATGGTAGTCTCCAGATCGGATGCCGTTATCGTAACCTTGCCATCGGCCAGCGCAAATAAAAAATCTTCCAGTATTGGTAATGTATTGCTTGTGCTCAGCACCCCGCTTATCTTTTGGAGGCTCCTGAGCAATGCTGTACTTGATATGATAAACTTCATTTTCTTGAAATAAATTTTGTTCAACAATTTGAGTAAAAATAGAAAAAAACTAAATTACACAATTAGTCTGTATAAATTAATTATCAACACATTATTTTATAAGATATTTACAATAATTCCACCGCTATAAGCTGAATTCCACTCTTTTATATTTTTACTCCGGATAAATCTTCATTTTCCGGGCCAATATTTTTATGTTAAACCACCTAAGTATCAAGCATAGCATTGCTAAGATAAAGCAAAATATTGATAATTATAAGCGTTTGCTTCATAAACAATCCAGCCCACATAAGATTAATTTATTTCGAGCTTATTGGGGATGTCCTTATAATGCAGCTTCTTATACACAACACCGTTTTTGAGTATCACTATGCCGGGATTCGACCTTATCATCGCTTTCAGCAAGATATCGTCGGCAAAATACACCTCCAAACCGCTATATTTTTTAAAGACCATAGCCGCCAAATCGAAGGAAGATCCTGTTATAACCGCAAAATAAGCATTGCCATCAATATTTTCCCTTAAAGCCATTGCTTTGGCAAGTCCTTGTTTATCAACTGTATATAGATCGGGGGATATGATAAGGATTTGAGTCCCGGGATTTTCTGTCAGATCCTTGGTAAAATCATTCCCAAGGCTGTCCTCAATTATCAGATCGTGTTTTTTAATAAGTGAGGAATTATCGAAACGCTGCCCCAGGAACTCCCATTTGCTCAACCAGGCACTATCGCCCCATGGATAATCGGGCGAGAGAAACTCCTTGATCTCATCTGTTTGTTTATTTTTATAGATTACATAGACCTTTACATTGTCCTCGCCAAGGGTTTTCATATCCTTGCCCACTTTCCAATTTCGGAAATCCAAAACCGGAAGATGGTTTATGTTGTAGTACATAAAACCAGAGAACAATGCCACAAAAAGCAAAAGCACCCACAGCTGCGCCAATGAGGTCAAATTCTGCCTGGCATGTTTTCGCCATGCAAACAGCACGATGGCCATAATTATGAGAACTATGTTCTTATAGAATGTTTCCCAGTTGGTGAGCTTGACGGCATCGCCAAAGCAGCCGCAGTCGGGCACCAGGTTTAATTTTGCATCGAAATAGGTTACTATGGTGAAGAATGCCATTATCAACAAAACCCAGAGAGATGCCAATTTTAGCTTCAATCGCAAAAATAAGGCCACGCCCAATAAAAACTCAACAAGAATTAGCGTTACCGCAAGCCAAAGCGAGAAATTAACCAATGGATACCAAGCATACGCTTCCAGATAATCTTCTACCCTATATGCGGTCCCAAGAGGGTCGATCCCTTTGACTACGGCGGAGAAAATAAAAACCGAGCCTACTATCAGCCTAAGTACCAGAACGATTATTTCTTTAATATTATTGGTTTTGGCCATCTTCCTTTTCGATTATAAGTTTGATCAATGCGAATACCGAATAGTTGATAATATCAATATAGTTGGCATCCAGTCCCTCGGAGACCAAAGTCCTGCCTTGGTTGTCCTCTATTTGCTTTATCCTCAATAGCTTCATCAATATGATATCCGTCAATGAGGAAATCCTCATATTGCGCCATGCTTCGCCATAGTCGTGATTTTTATCTAGCATTAGATCGTGTGCCGCGTTAATATGCGTTTTATAGAGGGCTGCGGCATCCTCGGCAGCCATGTCAGCATCCTCGGCAACGCCTTTTTCCAGTTGTATCAAGGCCATTACGGAATAGTTTATAATTCCCACAAACTCAGGGACAATTCCCTCGTCAACCTTGCTGACACCCTTAATTTGTATGCTCCTGATACGATTTGCCTTGATATAAATCTGATCCGTCAGGCTGGAAGTCCGCAGTATTCGCCAGGCAGTATTATAATCTTTCTGCTTGCTTTCAAATACCTTGAGGCAATAGCCGATTATTTGGTTAAACTGTTCAGGTGTATCTTTATTCATATATAAAATCCTAACTTTGCTCTTTTAAAACCAATAAATTTTGAGCAATAAAGATACATCTTTTACAAATATTCCAAAGGCTATCGAATGTAATGGCAAAATACTTGATTTTGAGCATCCAAGGGTAATGGGGATACTGAACCTTACACCGGATTCGTTCTACGACGGCGGGAAATATGACAGCTTGGGGCAGAGCATGCGACATTGCGAATTAATGATCGAACAAGCTGCGGACATAATAGACATAGGTGCTTTCTCCAGTAGGCCCGGTGCCAAGCTTATAAGCCTTGAGGAAGAAAAACATAGATTATCGCCGGTCTTGCAACAAATAGCAAAAGAATTTCCAGATGTAATTATCTCCATTGATACCTTTAGAAGCGAAATCGCCAGGATGAGCCATGATATGGGAGCAGGAATCATCAATGATATCAGTGGCGGGCAAATGGACGAGACGATGTTTGCCGCAATAGCAGAATTAAATATTCCGTACATATTGATGCACATGAAGGGCGAACCCGATATTATGCAAAACGCGCCAATTGTTCAGAATGTTGTTGAAGAAGTCAGGGCTTTCTTTGTGGAACAGACGAGTAAATTCAAGAAACCGGGGTTTGAGAAACTGATACTGGATCCAGGATACGGATTTGGGAAAAACCTGGAGAGCAATTATGAGTTATTAAGGTGCCAGAAAGATCTAAGAATTGGAAACCTGCCGTTACTAAGTGGTTTATCCAGAAAATCAATGATATGCAAAGTATTGGATGTTAAAGCTGAACAGGCGCTAAGCGGAACTGTTGCTTTAAATATGCTGGCACTCCAGGGCGGGGCTAATATCCTAAGGGTTCATGATGTGAAAGAGGCTGTGGAAACCGTTAAACTATTCGAGGCTTATAAAAAATATTAAGGTGGCATGCTGCACAGCCCATGAATTGGGAATCTGTACTTAGACAGTTTTCAGAATGGGTAAGAAAGGAAAAGTTTGGTATCAGTGATGAAGTGATGGTGAAGTTCGGTATCACAAAAATGCACAAAGGAGGCACGGAGATGCACGGAGGAAGTAATGGTGAAAGTTGAGTTCCACAGAGATACACGAGCAAGGCACGGAGGAAGTGATGGTGAAGTTTGCACCAACCCCCTATTATTAGGACTGATTTAGTTTACAATTATACAAATTATTATTATTCATTTTATCTTTGCTAAGACCATTTAAAAAGTTTCTTCGGGAGGGAAGCAGGACAGGTTCTATGTTCTGTTTCTCTCTG